>NZ_SOGE01000033.1:0-82996 GCF_004402575.1 Cryobacterium sp. TMT2-4
CCACCGTCGCTTTCATGCTCGACCAGTGCCACAACGTCGAAGAGAAGATCCCGGGCCAGATCCGCTCGGTCCTCAACGTGCAGGAAATGACCGCCCGCGGCCTCCCCGCCGACCCCATGGCCGCATTCGCGGCATCCGGCTACCAGGAGAAGATCTCCACCGACCGCATCGGCGGCACCCAAGCAGGCTGGGGCGCCTAACCCCACCCGACTCTTCATCCTTTGCCCTCTAGCTCCTCTCTCAGCCCCTGGAAAGCAGATCATGACCATCAACCCCACGGCCGCAGCGCTCATCGCTCGTTCGAACCGGCTCGGCGCGAACCCCAAGAACACGAATTACGCGGGCGGCAACACCTCCGCGAAGGGGTCGGAGGCCGATCCGGTCACCGGCAAGACCGTCGAACTGCTCTGGGTGAAGGGTTCCGGCGGCGACCTCGGCACCCTCACCGAGTCGGGCCTGGCCGTGCTGCGCCTCGACCGGCTGCGTTCGATGGTGAACGTCTACCCCGGCCTCGACCGTGAGGACGAGATGGTCGGCGCCCTCGACTTCGCTCTCCACGGCCGGGGCGGGGCGGTGCCGTCGATCGACACGGCCATGCACGGCCTCGTCGATGCTGCCCACGTCGACCACCTGCACCCGGATGCCGGCATCGCGATCGCGACGGCGGCCGACGGTGAGGAGCTCACCGACTCGATCTTCGGCCACAAGGTGATCTGGGTGCCCTGGCGCCGTCCCGGCTTCCAGCTGGGCCTGGACATCGCGGCGATCAAGGACGCCCACCCCGGAGCCATCGGCGCCATCCTCGGCGGACACGGCATCACCGCCTGGGGAGACACGAGCGAGGAGGCCGAGGCGCACTCGCTCTGGATCATCGACACCGCCACCGCCTACATCGAGGAGCACTCCCAGGCGGAGCCGTTCGGCCCCGAACTGGCCGGTTTCGGTGCGCTCTCCGCCGAGGAGCGTCGCGCCAAGGCGGCTGCGCTCGCGCCGACCCTCCGTGGCCTCGTCTCCACCGACAGTCCCAAGGTCGGCCACTTCACCGATGCGCCCGAGGTGCTTGATTTCCTCGCCCATGCTGAACACCCCCGCCTCGCCGCGCTCGGCACGAGCTGCCCCGACCACTTCCTGCGCACCAAGGTCACCCCGCTGCTGCTCGATCTCCCGGCGGATGCCTCGATCGAGGACTCGCTGGCCCGACTCCACGACCTCCACGAGCAGTACCGCCTCGACTACCAGGCCTACTACGACCGGCACGCCACCCCGGAATCGCCCGCCATCCGCGGCGCCGACCCGCTGATCGTGCTTATCCCCGGCGTCGGGATGTTCAGCTACGGCGCGAACAAGCAGACCGCCAGGGTCGCCGGAGAGTTCTACGTCAACGCCATTCACGTCATGCGCGGCGCGGAGGGCGTGTCCAGCTACGCCCCTATCGACGAGGCCGAGAAGTTCAACATCGAATACTGGGCCCTCGAGGAGGCCAAGCTGCAGCGGATGCCGAAGCCCAAGCCGCTCGCCGGACGTATCGCCCTCGTGACCGGCGCGGCCGGCGGCATCGGCAAGGCGATCGCCGTGCGCCTGGCGGCCGAGGGTGCCTGCGTGGTCATCGCCGACCTGGACCTGTCCAAGGCCGAGGCCGCCGCGGCCGAGCTCGGCGGCACGGACACCGCGATCGGCGTGCAGGCGAACGTGACCGACGAAACGCAGGTGCAGGCGGGTATCGACGCCGCCGTGCTCGCCTTCGGCGGTCTCGACCTCGTTGTCAACAACGCCGGGCTCTCGCTCTCGAAGTCCCTGCTGGAGACCACGGTGGCCGACTGGGACCTGCAGCACAACGTGATGGCGAAGGGGTCCTTCCTCGTCTCGCGCGCGGCCGCCCGGGTGCCGATCGACCAGAAGCTCGGCGGCGACATCATTTACATCTCGAGCAAGAACTCCGTCTTCGCCGGGCCGAACAACATCGCCTACTCGGCGACGAAGGCCGACCAGGCCCACCAGGTGCGTCTACTCGCCGCCGAGCTCGGCGAGTACGGCGTCAAGGTCAACGGCATCAACCCGGACGGGGTCGTGCGTGGGTCGGGCATCTTCGCCGGCGGTTGGGGCGCGAAACGAGCCGCGGTCTACGGGGTGCCGGAGGAGGACCTTGGCAAGTACTACGCGCAGCGCACGCTGCTCAAGCGCGAGGTGCTCCCCGATAACGTCGCCAACGCGGTCTTCGTGCTCTGCACGAGCGACCTCAGCCACACCACCGGGCTGCACATTCCGGTCGACGCAGGCGTCGCCGCCGCCTTCCTGCGATGACCGCGGGCGGCCGGTCCGGCAGCGCGGGCGAGGCCGGATCATGGTGACCGGCGCGGGCACCGTCGCCGCGATCGACCTCGGCGCCTCGAGCGGGCGGGTCATGCTCGGGCACGTCGGGCCCAACGAGTTGCAGTTGCACGCGGTCGCCCGGTTCCCCAACCTGCCGGTGCGCACGATCGACGGGCTGCATTGGGACATCCTCGACCTCTATCGCAATGTGCTCGCCGGGCTGCACTCCGCCGTGCACGAGGAGCCGGCTCTGCAGAGTGCGGCGGTCGACTCCTGGGCAGTCGACTATGCGCTTCTGGCCGGGCAACGGATGCTCGGAAACCCCTACCACTACCGCGACGAGCGCAGCGCGGACGCCGTGACCGCCACGCACGACCGGGTCTCCCCCGCCGAGCTCTATGCCGGGAACGGCCTGGCGTTCCTGCCGTTCAACACGCTCTACCAGCTCGAGGCCGAGAAGCGGGCCGGCGAGCTCGACCGGGCGGACACGATGCTGCTCATACCCGATCTGCTGGGCTTCTGGCTGACCGGCGAGCGCGTCGCCGAGCGCACCAACGCCTCGACGACCGGGCTGCTGACCGTGTCGGCGGCCGCGGATACCGGGCACGGCGAGTGGGACGACGCGCTGATCGCCCGACTCGGGCTGCCGCGCTCGATCTTCCCGCGACTCGTCGACCCCGGCACCCGGATCGGTGCCCTGCTGCCCGGGGTGGCCCGCGAGATCGGGGCCGGCTCGCGGCTCGACCTGGTCGCCGTCGGATCGCACGACACGGCATCCGCCGTCGTGGCCGCCCCCATGCGGGACGAGAACTCCGCCTACATCTCGTCGGGGACCTGGTCCCTGGTCGGCGTCGAGCTGCGTTCGCCCGTGTTGAGCGAGGCCAGCCGGGCGGCGAACTTCACCAACGAGGGCGGCGTCGACGGCCGGGTTCGCTACCTGCGCAACGTGATGGGCCTGTGGCTGTTGAGCGAGTCGATGCGCAGCTGGGCTCTCGAAGGCATCACCTTCGACCTGCCGACCCTGCTCGCGCAGGCCGCGCAGGTAACCGGGCCGGTGACGATCTTCGACGTCGACGACCCGGGATTCCTGGCCCCGGGTGAGATGCCCGCGCGGATCCGCGCACACTGCCTGGCCCACGGCCTCGCCGTGCCCGCGACGCCCGCCGATCTCGTGCGAAGCATCGTCAAGAGCCTCGCGACCGCGTACGCGCGCACCCTGCGGGCGGCGAGCGAACTGTCGGGGGCGGACATCCGAACGGTGCACATCGTCGGCGGCGGCTCGCAGAATGTTCTGCTCTGCCAGTTGACCGCGAACCTGACCGGCCTGCCCATGCTCGCCGGGCCGGTCGAGGCCACCGCGATCGGCAACGTCCTAGTGCAGGCCCGGGCGCTCGGCCTGGCCAGCGGCAGTCTCGAGAGCCTCAGGGTGCTCGTGGCCCAGGCCTTCTCGCCCCTGTTGTACGCACCGGTGTAGTCGACACCGCTGTTGTGGGCACCGCTGTTGTAGGCAGCGCTGGTGTAGGCCGTCCCGCTGAGTTCGCTCGCCGCGCGGGTTTCGGCAGGCCGCACCCGCGACCGCAGGTGCGGGCTGCCGTTCGCGTAGCGGCCTCGGGCGGATGCCGGGCTCGGGACGAGCCGACGGGTCAGCGGCGCGTGCCGGTTAGGTAGCGCTGAGATGTCGCGCAGACCGTTCGGCGTTCGGCGTTCCCTGCTGGCGGACTTCAATGAGGCCTCAACGGTCGAGTCTGTCGTGCCAGACTCGCTGGATGGGCCAAGCAAGAGACACGGAACTCGACACCATCCTGATCGGTGGTCGTGAGCAACGGGCGATCGTCATCGTCGATTACGACGACACATGTCCTCGAAGGCAGCTTCCATGGCTCAAAAGATCCAGGACTCCTTGGGCCCGGCTGCGCTGTCGGTCGAACACATTGGTTCGACCTCAGTCCCTGGACTCGCTGCGAAACCGGTGATCGACATGCTGTTGGTCGTGGCCGACATTGACGACGAGGAGTCCTACATCGTGCCAATGGAAGCCATCGGGTTGCGGCTCCGTGTCCGAGAATACGGCCACCGGATGCTCCGCACGGCGGAGTTGGACTTCCACGTGCATGTTCTTCCGCCAGAGACCGCTGAGCGGATCGACTATCTCGACCTCCGCGACTGGCTCCGGGTCAGCGCTGCAGACCGTGCACTCTACGAATCCACAAAGCGGACGCTCGCGGCCAACACATGGAGCGACATGAACCACTACGCCGAAGCCAAGAGTGCTGTCATCCAGCAGATACTGACCCATGCACGCAACTGGCGAGCAGCCCAGCCCACCAGCTGAACCGTCCCAAAGCAACCACGTCCCGGCGAGGGTTCGTCTGGCGAGCTGCTCCGGACTGGCCAGGCAATCGACGGCGTATTGCCCCGAACGACCACGCGGTCGTAGGGTCGCGCTAAGTAGGGCACTCAGGTGTCCGCGAATCGAGGGGTGGTCGAGATGGAATTCAGTGCTCTTTTTTGGTGGAACTTCTGGGTGCTAGTCCAGGTTCTCGTTGTGGTTGGGGTCGTCGTGGCTCTGGGGCTTTTCATCCGCTGGGGACGGCGCAAGAGCGCCATTCTTGAGGCGAGCCAAACCGCGGAAGGTCACAGAGGGCTTGTCGGAGCAGGTCGGCAACCTAGTCCGCCAGCGACCGCCGGATGTAGCCCGTCGTTCAGATGGGCCTAGATCCCTAGGATTGCCCTCATGCTCTTCGCCACTGATCTCGAAATGCCGATCAACTGAAGTCATTGATCCAATACAGCTGGCCCGAAACGTGCTTGACACGCTGCTCAATCAACAGTCGGTCACGGCCACTCCGCTGCCCCGTTTGCGGTTCGTTCATCGGTGTTGTGTTTCATCATGAGGGTCGTGATTGGGTTCTGCAGCCTGCTGCATGCAGCATGCAGCATGCAGCATGCAGCATGCAGCAGTCGAGCACCCACGTATCAGGCTCCGCAGATGCTCGTTTCGCGAAGGCCTGCCAGCGTTGCAGAACAAGACGTCGGTAGATCGGTTCGGCGAGCTCATAGACGTCGTAGGCGGCGAGGGCGTCTAGTGCTGGAGTGCCCACTAGCCCCGCGGCTTGCAGCTTGCCGTAGGGGACGAGGAATCCGCCGTCGTGGGGCTCCGCGGAGCGCTCGATGGGGTCACCATCCGACGCGTGCTGCTCGAGAAAGTGAGCGTACTCGGGCCCAGACAGCCACGCCGCCGATTCATAGTCAGCCGGATGATCGAGGCAGCCCTCGACAATCAGGTGGCAGCGGACCCCTCTCGCGTGGAGCAAGTCAGCGATGTAACTCGCCAGCGTCGACTTGCCAGACCCGGCTACGCCTTCCAGCACGATCAGCCTCGACCTGATCATTGGCCCGTCCTTGCGCATTGCACTTCATTCGTCTGTCGCGGACCGACGCGGACGCGGACACCCGCATTTCGAGCGGGGCCCGCCGTCGCCAAGAGTTCCGAAGGGCGCGGACGGTGAGAAGGGCAAAAAGTGTCGGGCTCTGTGCCCAATTGTGCGGACCCGAAGCTGCCACCGAAAAGCCGGCCCCCCTAGAGTAACGGCACAAGAAAAGGCATGTCCTGTAGCAACACTGAAAGACAAATCCGCAACGACTTCTCAACTTCCAAATCGCTTTGACAAGCACGACGCAGACACTGTCAGGTCATGCGCCTACGCGACATCTGGAGCGCCAGCAACGGTGGTGTCGCGCGGTCGAGGGGACGTGCGAGTCACAGCTTCCACCAGATCCCGTTGGAGTGGGGTGTGAACCCCAGAGCGGAGTAGAACGCTTGATTCGAGCCGACGTAGGCGGCCTGGGCGCCTAGGTCTCGGCAACGCCGCGCGGCTTCGAGCACGGCAGCGCGTCCGAGGCCGCGACGTCGGTGGTCGGGGTCGGTGCACACCGGCTCGACGAGGGCGTAAGTTGTGCCGGGCTCGTGCCAGATTCCGCAGTAGGCGGCGTAGTCCCCGTCGGGGGCGACGACCAGCATGTTGAGTTCGGGGTTGAGGTGTGGTCCAGATACGCTGGTTAGGCGTTCCTGGATCGCCTCGGCGTTGGCTCTCGGGAGTCCAGGGTTATTGAAGCCGCGGTGCAGGAGTCGGTCGAAGCGGAGCATGTCGCGTTCGTTCGCGAGGCTGCGATGCGGTAGCCGGCGGGGAGGCGGTAGGACAAGTCCCCGGCGAGGTCGAGGACGGCGTTTGCTTCGGCCTCTGCCGTCGCGGTCAAGCCGTGCGCGGCGGCGATGCGCTGCAGGTTGTGGTCGGTTTCACCGACGAGCACCCTGACTTCCCCGCCCCGGGTGAGGTGCTCGAGCGCGTACTGGAGCATGTCTGGCAGCAGGTCGGCGTGTTCGGGGTCAGTTAGTAGGTAGGCCGAGCCGAGTTCGGTTTCGTAGGTGACGACAGCCACCACGCGTCCGTTGTGCTCCCAGATTCTAATGCGGTGCAGCGCGCTGGCGTCGAGGTAGGGCAGGGAAAACATCCATTCCCATCGCCCCCACAGGAAGCCGGGGGTGGTTGGGATTGCATGGTTGATCCGTACGAGGAAGTCGCGCACACGGTGGAACTCGTCGGTGAAGCCGGTTGTTCCCGGATGTTGGTGGGCTATTGCGGTCATGTTGGGGATTTTTCTCTTAAACGGATGTCCGCTGTTGAACGGATGCCCGGTGGGGGGTTCAGGGGTGGGAGCTTCGGAGGCGGCGGGACCGTGCCCCGAGAGCTAGGGCCCCTGCGGCGAGGACGCTGGTGAGTGGTGGATTCGTCGGCCAAACCAGGGATTGTACAAGGCGCGTGAAACCGAGGCCGTCATTTCGGGAGCCTCGGACTCCGCACCCGTAAAACTTGGCCCGACGTGTTAGCCGCTGCGGCGTCGGGGTTGTAGGTGATGGTGTCGAGGTTGTACTCGAAGTACACGAACTGGTTGTGCGGGGCAGTGGGATGCCAACGGCCCTCGCCGCGGGCGGCGAGTCGCCGACTGCCGAACGCTCGATAGTCGCTCACGGGTGTCGACCAGGGTTGAGGGGTGAAGGTGGAGCCGTCCTGACTGGTGCTCATCCGGTCGTCGGAGATGAAGTCGACGAGGTCGCCGTCGCGGAAGGTCAGGTCGGCGGTCACGGTCTGCGCACCGTTGGTGAAAACCCCGCGGACATGGCTGTCGTCGAGGGGCTGCCAGACGATAGGGGCGTCAATGAGCGCCGCGGGGGCGAGGATGCAGAAATCTTTGAACAGTGTCACGGTTTCGGCCCGATCCATCTCCGGCCCTGCAGCATTTGTTATCGGCAGCATCGAGCACAGCTTGACGCGCATGGTGGCGGTGCGCCCGACGAGGACGTGGAGGACGTCGACCGGCAGGCCGAACATCGTGGCGTCCATCCAGAACAACCGGCTGGGCGCGGGCCCGTAGGTGTTGACCTGCTCGCCGGTGTAGGTCATCCATCGCGACGTGGCGCTGGCACGTATCCGGCCGTGAATATTGGCGCGCAGGGAAGACACTCGGGGTTGACCGACTGCCCCGGAGCGACGGACGTGCTCGGCGACCAACCCTGGCAGGTGGGCCAAGTCGGCTTCGGTCACGGCTACGCCGGAGCGCGGTTGGGCTTCGCTGAGCGCGGCCTGAACGAGACGCTGGTACTCGGCGCGGTAACTCGTGGGGCCGCGGGACACGAAGGTGTATCCCAGGGCGGCCAACAGCAGAAGGTTTGCCAGCGTGCCAGTTTTAGCGTCGCTCCATGAAGTGAGAATCGCGGCCTGCGAGATCAGGACGCCGATAGTGCCGGCGACCCACCACCTGCGATTGCGGGCCGCGAGCAGCACCCCGGTCGCTATGACCACGATGGCGGCGGTCAGCCAGACCAGGCCGAGCGCCGGTTCAATCGGCTGGGTGAGAGCCTCCACCTCCGCCCAGTCGAACCCTTTGGCTGCGCCGAGCAGGTGGATGAGACCGTGCCCGACGATCACGACAACGACGAACCACCGCATGAAGGTTCTCATCGGGTCGCGTCCCGAATTTGGCGGGGGAAAGAGTTTTTGACGCGGTCCGTGCGGGTGGCTGACATGATACGTGCCTTCGTTTTCGTGGGGTTGGGGTGGGTTGGGTTGGGCTGGTGGTGGTGACTCAGTCGGATGCGACGGCGTCGAGCATGGGCAGTCGGGCGGCACGGGATGCTGGCCACAATGCGGCCAACACGCCGACGACGACAGCTAAGACGAGCATGCCGGCGAGCTGCGCCCAGGGGATGGCCAGTGTGGTCAGACCGACCCCGTTGAACACGGTCGGCATCACTGATGCAATGGCAACGCCAAGAACAACGCCGACGACGGTGCCGAACAGGGCCGTCAGAACGCTCTCGATGGTGATGATCCCGGCCAGTTGGAGCCGGCCGAGGCCGACGGCGCGCATGAGGCCGATCTCGCGGGTGCGCTCGATTACCGACAGGGCCAATGTGTTGACGATGCCCAGGATGGCGATGATGATCGAGAGCCCGAGCAGCGCATAGAGGATTACCAGGATCTGGTTGACCTGGCCCGCAAGGTCGTCCGCAAAGTCACCCTTGTCGGATACTGAGAGCACCACATATGGTCCGACCGCCTTGACCAGGTCGGCGCGCAGGTTCGCCGCAGTCACCCCAGGAGCAGCGTGGATGAGCAGGAAATCGATTCTTACCTGGCCTGAGGGAACGACTTGGGAGAGAAGCTTGTCCGACATGACGATGGAATCGCCGATCAGACGGGAGTCGATGATTGCACCCACCCGCGCCGACGCCGACACGGCACCGGCCCGGGAGGCGAACGTCACCGTGTCGCCGACAGTCCAGCCGCGTTCCTTCGCGGTCCTCGCCTGCACCGCGATCGCGCCGTCGGCAAGGGTGTCGAGGGAACCCTCCACGACATCGAGGTCGATGGTGCGCCCGAATGCCTTCGGTGGGAGTCCGACGACGAACGAGGCATCTTGCTTGGCCGCGCTCTCCCCCGGGCCGACGACGACGGTGGGGCCGTAGGCGAGCACGTCCATCGCGCCGACAGCGTCGAGCGCACGGACATCAGCCACCGCGCCGACGGGCACTCCGGTAGTTGACTGAATGGAGAAGTCCGACGTCCAGCCGTCGTCGACGATGGCGCGGGTGGAGACCGTGGCCGAAGCAGCCAGGACCGAGGCGGCGCCGACCAGTGCCATGCCGATCATCAGCGCACTGGCAGTATTCGCGGTGCGTCTCGGGTTGCGGACGACATTTCCGCGGGCCAACCTACCCAGCGGCCGGACTGCGGCGACGAACACCGCGGAGAGCACCCCCAGGCAATGGCGAACGAGGAACGGGGCCAGAAGCAGCGTGCCGAGGGCGAGCAGCCCCGCACCGACGCCGACCAGAGCTGACCCGTTGCTGTCGGGCGCGAGTAGCGCCACGACGAGCCCTGCAGCACCTAAGGTGGCGAGAACACCGCCGATAATAGTGCGGACACGCAGAGACCTCTCGGTCGCCGTCGCCTCGCGCATGGCCTCGACCGGCGCGGTGAGGGCGGCGCGGCGGGCCGGCAGGGCGGCCGCCACGACGGCTACGACGGTGCCGATAAGCAACGAGACGATCACGGTCGGAGCATCGAGAGGGATGGATCCGGACAGGTCCATGCCGACCTGGTCAAAGCCGATCCGAAGCAGCGAGACCAGGCCAAGGCCCCCCGCGATTCCCAGCGCGGACCCGAGCAAACCGACAACGGCGGCCTGGATGAGGATGGACGCGAACACCTGGGTCGGCGACGCGCCAACGGCGCGCAACAGAGCGAACTCGCGGGTGCGCTGGCGCACCAACATGGAGAAGGTATTGGAGATGATGAAGGCCCCAACAAATAGCGAGATGCCCGCGAATACCAACATGAACGCCTGCACGAACCCGAGCTGAGCTTCAATGTCCGTGCGCGCTTCGGCTCGCATTGCGTCACCGGTGAGAGCCTCGGCAACGGCTGTTTTGTCGCGCGAAAGCACTGGGGTCAGTTTTGCGACCAGGTTCGCTTGGGTCACATCCGAATCTGCATATACGGCGATCGAGGAGACCATGCCGTCTGGGGCGTAGACCGCCGTGGCGGTTGCAACGTCAAGGTACACGATCGTGGCCCCGGCCAGTGCGGTGCCCATCGACATTTTCCCGGTGACCCGCACAGCGCGAATTTCGCCGGCCACAACGATTTTCGTTTGGTCTCCCACCGACAAACCGGAAGACGCCAGGGTCGCGGACTCGAGTCCGATCTCGGCCGGTCCGCTGGGAGCGCGTCCGGAGGCAACTATGACGGTGGTGTCGTCGGGATACAACGCCACCCCGAAGCTGGGCGCCTGGGTGCTCTGGACCGCGGTGCCGTCTTTTCCGACAACGACGATTGGGCCGGTAATCCCGGCGAACGCTTTGTCGACACCGTGTACTGTGGCAATCCGACCGGCAAGAGCGGCAGGCACGGTGTTGCGGTTTTCACCGATTGCGCCGGTCATACTGCGCCCGAGCGCAGGTTCGGCTCCGCGAATGTAGGCGTCTCCGAGCAGGGTCGAGTCCACGATTCCGGAGAATGTGGAAGACATCATTGTGCGCAGGGAGAAAGTGCCTGCCACGAAAGCGACTCCGAGCGCGACAGCCAGGACCGAGAGGATGAATCGCACGAGATGCGCGCGTATTCCGCGCAACGCCACGCGGCGCATCAGACACGCACCGGGAGGAGCATTGCAGAGGTGTCGTTGTCGGTTTTGCCTTTGTCCGCAGTGGGTGCAACGTCGAGACTAGCGAGCGCTTCGAGCACGGATGCTTGTGTAGGGTTTACTAATTCGCCGACGAGCCGGCCATCGGCCAAGAAGAGGACACGGTGGGCATAGGTGGCCGTGCGGGGGTCGTGGGTGACCATGACGACACTTTGGCCGAGATCGTCGACGGAGCGGCGCAGAAAGCCCAGCAACTCGGTGGACGCCTTCGAATCGAGGTTGCCGGTGGGCTCATCGGCGAAGATCACCGCAGGTTTGGCGACGAGCGCTCGGGCGCACGCGACTCGCTGTTGTTGACCTCCCGACAGCTCGCTGGGGCGATGGTGTAGACGTGACTCCAGCCCCAATGCGGCCACGACCTTGTCGAAGTGCGCACGATCGACCGGCTTACGGGCGATGTCCAGCGGCAACGTGATGTTCTCCGCCGCAGTGAGCGTAGGAACCAGGTTGAAGGCCTGGAAGATGAACCCCAGCCGGGTGCGGCGAAGCTTCGTCAGTTGGCGTTGGTTCATCCGGCCGACGTCTTCGCCGTCAATCGTCACGGTCCCAGAGGTGATTGTGTCCAGCCCGGCCATGCAGTGCAGGAGGGTGGACTTGCCCGACCCGGACGGGCCCATGATCGCTGTCAGCTCACCACAAGTGAAATCAACATCGATAACCGCCAAAACTGGCACCGTTGTGTCACCCCGCCCATAGGTCTTCACCACGCCCCTCGCCGAAGCAATGGCCGACGCGGGGATGGCTGTCGCGGAGCGAATCTGAAGGGATTTCGTGGTCGGGTTGTTGGTCATGTTTTTTTCCTGTCGGAAGGTGCAGTGGGTCGGAGAGTGATCGTGCGATGAGCGCGTTCGACTGACGCGGGCGCTGTCAGGCGCAGGCGCGTTGGAACCACGCGCTCACCTGAAGGCGTAAAGCAACGAGAGGTGCCGACGTTCGGGTGTTAGCCGGGCGCGGTTTTGTGAGCGGCGAGGACAAGGTTGACGGCAGCGCGTGCGTAGCCGGCCGCAATGGGCTCTCCCGTGATCAGAAGGCTGAAATACAGGGGGCCGACAAGCGCGTTGAGCACGAAGTCGACATCCATATCGACGGAGAGCTCGCCGGAGGCGATTCCGCGCTCGACGGCCGCGCGCCAGTGTCGCAGGTTCGGCTTGATGATCAGATCGCGGTAGCTGGCGGCGAGCACCGGATCGGCGGCCATCTCGGCCACCAGGCCAGGCAGCACGCGGCCGAGAGGGGTCCGGGTCAGGACATCGATCAGCTCGTCGGTCAGGGCCACCAAGTCGCCCGCGGCGCTGCCGGAATCGTTGTCCTTGCCCGGGCGGATTTGGGTCACCATCGCCTCGACGACGAGCTGGGACTTTTGCGACCACCGCCGGTAGATGGCCGGCTTACTCACCCCCGCCCGCCGGGCGACCTCCGCCACCGTTACACGGACATAGCCGACCTCGGAGAGCAACTCAATCGCCGCCCGCAGGATGGCCTGATCCATGTCCGGGTCACGGGGACGCCCGATATCGCTGCCACGGCCACCGGGGCGGCGCGGCGCCATTTGCGACTCGGACATCAGAACCAACTCCCTATTACGTATCCATCAGTAACGTAACAGAGCTGGCCAAGATACGCAACTACACGTTACGGAACTAGACGAAATGATAATCGCACGTCGAAACTAGCCTCACCAGAACGATCCAGCTTCATGGCGCTCGATTCCGTCGAGTTTAGGTTTTCCAGAATGCAGAATTCATTGCCCTCCGGATCGGCGAGCACGACTCATGACGGTTACGTCCCCGTGAGTGGTGTGATTTCCCGCTCTTGAGTGTTGCTTCGTCAACGTGAAGAGCCACCGTGGGATGGTCAGTGAGTACCGACTAAAGCAACTCACAAAGGACACCACACGATGGCTCTAGACCAGTCTGCCCTGCTTGACCTGCTGGGAGAACTCAAACTCACCTATGTCACCGACCGAATCCGCGTCGCGACCGAAACTCTCTACCAAGAACTGATCGATGCGGAGGCGACCGCGTTCATCGGCGCCGCCCCGTTCGAACGCTCCGGCGACCGCACCACCCACCGCAACGGCACCCGGCCGCGGACGTTGACGACGACGGCCGGGGACCTCGACCTGAAGATCCCGAAGCTGCGCGCCGGCTCCTTCTTCCCGGCGCTTTTGGAGCGGCGCCGCCGGGTCGACCAGGCGTTGTTCGCTGTCGTGATGGAGGCCTACGTTCACGGTGTATCGACCCGGAAGGTCGACGACCTGGTCAAGGCCCTCGGAGCGGACACGGGGATCTCGAAGTCGGAGGTGTCCCGGATCTGCGCGGGCCTGGACGCTGAGGTGGCCCAGTTTCGCGACCGCACCCTCGCCGCGCAGGACTTCCCCTACGTGTTCCTCGACGCGACCTACTGCAAGGCCCGCGTTGGGCACCGGATCGTGTCCCAGGCCATCGTCGTCGCGGTCGGCGTCGCGGCCGACGGACGCCGGGAAGTCCTCGGCTTCGACGTTGGTGACAGCGAGAACGAGGGCTTCTGGACCAGCTTCCGGCGGTCGTTGAAGACTCGCGGCCTCGACGGGGTCAAGCTGGTCATGTCTGACGCGCACACCGGCCTGAAGAAGGCCATCGGGACCGTGTTCCAGGGCGCCGGCTGGCAGCGCTGCCGGGTGCATTTCATGCGCAACGTCCTCGCCGTGGTGCCGAAGGGATCGCAGGACATGGTCGCCTCGATCATCCGCACCATCTTCGCCCAGCCCGACCGCGAGCACATCGAGAAACAGTTCCGCGAGGTGACCACGATGCTCTCCCGCTCGCACCCGAAGGTCGCCGCGATGCTCGTCGACGCGCAACCCGACCTCCTCGCCTTCGCCGGCTTCCCGCGGCGGCACTGGCGCCAGATCTGGTCCACGAACCCGCTCGAACGGGTGAACAAGGAGATCAAACGCCGCACCGACGTCGTCGGCGTGTTCCCCAACGCCGCGGCCCTGCTGCGCCTGGCCGGGTCGGTGTTGATCGAGCAGCACGACGAGTGGGAAGCCGACGAACGCCGCTACTTCTCCGAAGCCTCGATGCTCGAGCTGGCCGTCATGAACAACCCCATCGAGGTCCTCGACGAGGCGGTGATCCTCCCCGAACTCGCCGCCGCCTAAACTACTGACCTGCATGGTGTTGAGAAATTCCACCACTCAGCGGGACGTGACCCGGCACGGAAACGCTTCCCCGAGCGATTCAGCACCAATCAGGCACCAAAGATCCTGTCCATTCCCGAGACGGCATGGATCAATAAACCAGCCGACAAACCCACCGCGTGCTCGTCGGCTTCCGTGCCTTCGGGCTCTGGTTCGTACGCCGAGCAGCGCACCGCACAGGCTGACGACGCGCAAGTCGAGAACGCGGAGGCGTTGCTTGCCTAGGTCGAGGCGGAGAGGGCAACCATCCCGCAGTTTAGGGGCCAGTTTCCGGGGCTGTACTCCGAAGTGAGCATCAGCGGATCATTGGAGGAATCCACAGGCGACCGCGGGCTGCCGGCTGCCGGCTGCCGGCTGCCGGCTGGAGTTTATTCAGTTGTGTTCTACGAGTACACGTACCTAGAGGCCATGGACTGGTCGTCCACGAAGGACGCTCTCGACGCACAACGATCAACGATCGACGGCCTCTGCAGGACGTCGTTGTTCCCTCCGATGAGGAACGCTGGGATCCCAGGTCCACTCAGCGTCGTCTATTCCTATGAGGATCGAAGAAGCCGGTTTGGGGCGAAGTGGCATCACACTTGAACTGACTACTAGGGCCGGCGTCGAGAACTCCGCCCGGCTGATCATCATCATCGACCGCCCACCGGAATCTGTACTTGCGTGCAGCGCGTGTTCCCAGTGCTCTTTGAGGAACAGATGCGTCCGTTTAGCAGGAGTTCGAGGACGTCGCCGTCTTGCTCCACGATGAATTCGACGATCCGGGAATGAGGTCGTTGTCGCGCAGCCCCGCAGCGGGAACGATCACCGTTCCCGCCTTCCCGTGTTCTACCAGCCAAAAACTCATCAAGAATGAGGCCCGAAAGCAGCTTCTCCAAAGCCTGGTTCCGCGGACATCAGTCATTCTTTGGGGATTGAAAAAACGCCCACGAAATGACCCAGGTAGCTGCATAGGTAGCTGACTTCAAACATGAAATAAACAAAAACAGAAATATGACATCTGACCAGCATATTGCAGTAGGGCGGCCGGGACTTGAACCCGGGACCGACGGATTATGAGTCCGCTGCTCTAACCAGCTGAGCTACCGCCCCAATCGACGCAACTGCTCTGACGAGTGTGCGACCGATTCTGTGGTGATCGGGTTGATCACCGGGTTCAACGATACAGGCTCGAAAGGCGGGCTCGCCCGCCTACTCCGCGCCGCGGGCGGCCGCGTCGGAAGTGACCGCGTCGATAACCGGTTCCCCGCGATACAGGCACTCAAACGTGTTCAGGGTGCGGTTGATGTCGTGCACACCGATGAGCCGGAGGGAACTGTTTTTGAGCGCGTTCAGGTCGTCGGGTGCGGCCGTCAGAACTGTCGTGAGCTTGTCGGCGAGGTCCTGAGCGTTTCCGGGCTCGAACAGGTAGCCGTTCTGGCCATCGTGCACGAGGTGTGGGAGCGCCATGGCGTTGGCGGCCACGATCGGCAATCCAGACGCCATCGCCTCCATAGTCGCGATGCTCTGCAACTCCGCGATCGACGGCATCGCGAACACCGTCGAGCGGGTGTAGGCGGTCGCCAGTTCGGCATCCGTCACATAACCCGTGAACGTGACCCGACCACTGAGTCCGAGCGCCTGCGACAGATGTTCAAGGTTGCGCTTCTGGTCGCCGCCACCGACGATCTCCACCTTCACATTGAGGTCGGGCGAGAGCAGGACCACGGCCTGCAGCAGCACGTCGATCTGTTTCTCGCCGGTCACGCGGCCAACGAAAAGGATGCGGTTCTCGGTGCGTGGCGCGAAAGTCGGCGAGTAGTTGTGGGCGTCGATGCCGCATGAGATCGCCAGCACGCCCTCGAGGCCGGTGTAGCGCTCCAGGAACTGGGCGGCTCGCAGGGTCGGTGTGGTGACCGCTTCCGCCCGGCCGTAGGTACGCCTCGCAGCCCGCCAGGCGGCCTTGATGAGGCGATCGTGCAGGCCCTTTGGGACAAGGGTGAATTCCAGCATGTTCTCTGGCATGAAGTGGTTCGTGCCGATGATGCGGATGCCGCGCTTCGCTGCCTCGATCGTGACGGCACGACCCACGTTGATGTGGGACTGGAAATGGACGACATCCGGCTTGACCGTATCAAGGATTTTCCGGGTCTCTCGCGGAATGAACCACGGCAGGGCGTACCGCAGCCAATCGTGCGGGTACCAGCGCCAGCTCTGCAGACGGTGCACGACCATCGGCTGGCCTTCATGCACCTCGGTCCACGTGCCGAACTTGCGTGACGCGGCTGGAGCCATGATGTGCACTTCGTGCCCGCGGCCCACCATCCCGGCGGCAAGACGCTCGGCGAACCGGGCCGCGCCGTTCACGTCGGGGGCAAAGGTGTCCGCCGCGATCAGGATGCGGAGAGGCTTCTTCGCCGGCTCGCGGGGGCACGACTCGCTCGGCAAATCGGTCAAATCTGACAAAAGACAATGTCCCAACGTAAGTGAGCCGGAGTTCGTCATCCGGCGATAAATCATGTTTTCGACGGCGCGTACGCTGACGAAGTCTTCTAGAACCCTATTCTAATCCGGTGCTGCAACAGCCATACCGGGGGCGGCGCGCCCACGCGGACGCCCAACGGAGTGCTTGGAGCGCCGTCAGTCGTCGGCGAGAGGGTGATACCGGGCCAACAGGAAGACCCCGACGATGGCGACGACACCCGCGACGAGGAAGGCGACAGCCGCCCACGGCGGAGCCTGTTCGATCTCGCCCAGAACGACGATGCCGATGCCGACGGCGATCAGCGGATCGATCACGGTGAGTCCGGCGATGACCAGGTCCGGCGGGCCGGACGCGTAAGCGTTTTGCACGAAGTAGGCGCCGAGCACCGCCGCCAGCAAAAGCCCGATGACGCAGGTCAGGGTCAGCCACTCGAAGTTGCCGTTCTGGGTTCGGTTGATGACGACCTTGGCCAGCGTCGCGACGAACCCGTAGAGCACCCCGGCGCCGACAATGTAGAACATCGCCTTGAACTGGGTACGCAGCTTGAGGAACGCGACGCCGAAGAGGGACAACACGACGCCGAGCACGATCAGGATCGTGATCAGGTTGCCGTCGGTGACTGGTTTGTCCACGGCGGTGAACGCGGCCACTGTGACGAAAAGGGCCACGCCGCCGACGCACATCGCGATCGCGATCTTCGACGCGCGGTTGACGGGGACCCGGGTGATGCGGGAGTTCAGGATGGACGTGATCACGAGGGCGACGGCGCCGAGCGGTTGAACCATGATGATGGGGGCGAAGGCCAGACTGGAGAGCTGGAAAACGATCGCCAGCCCGAGCATTATCGTGCCGAAGACCCAGGAAGGCCGACCGAGCAGCAGCATCAACTGGCGCGGGTTGAGTCCCCCGGTGACCTCAGCCGTTTTGGCCTCGACCTTCGTGACGCCGCGATGCTGGAATTGAGCTCCCAGCGACAGGAATACGGCACCCACCAGGGCGAGTGGAATCCCTATTGCCTGACGTGGATTGATTGCGATTTCCGCAGCCAGGTCGGTCAGGTCGGGGTTCACTCAAACGAGCCTATCGAGAACCGGCCCGTTATCCTTGAAGAATGGCCGTTCGTTCGATAGCAATTTCAGGAGATCCCGTTCTCCACTTCCCCGCCCTTCCCGTCACTGATTTCGACGATGATCTGCATGAACTCGTGCGGGACATGTTCGAGACAATGGATGCCGCGCCCGGCGTCGGTCTGGCGGCGCCGCAGGTGGGAGTGCCGCTCCGGCTCTTCACCTACAACTACCTCGATGACGACGGCCACCTGTGGCGTGGCGCGGCCATCAACCCGGAACTGTGGATCACCCCGGTTCCCTCGGGCGAGGCCGACGAGAACGAGGACGTCGAGGGCTGCCTGTCTTATCCGGGCGAACGCTTCCCGCTGCTACGCTCCCCCTCCGCCAGCCTGCGCGCGGTGGACCTTGAGCAGAAGCCCTTCGAGATTCACGCCGAAGACTGGCTGGCCCGCATCTTCCAGCACGAGTACGACCACCTCGACGGCACCCTGTACGTGGATCGCCTCGAGCACTTCTACGCCAAGATCGCCTTCAAGGTGACCCGCAAGCGTGGCTGGGGCACGCCCGGGCTCAGCTGGATGCCCGGCGTCGACAACCTTGAAGATTGACCAGGTAGGCCCGGCCTGATCCGCTGGCCCGGCGAAAGAATCAGCCGCGGTCGAGGTCCACTCCGTGGATGCCGTTGTGGAAGCGCAATGACGGGAAGATGGCCGTGACCGTGAACCCGACGCCGGGCACGGTCCCGGCGTTGAAGATGCCACCGAACATCGCGGTGCGCTCGCGCATCTGGGTGATGCCTGCCCCGGCTACGTTCGCACTCAGCGCCTTGAGGTCGTCGTCGATCGTGTACTTCGTGCGCGCGGCGAAGTCGGCGGCGTCGGCACTGTCCCGGCGAGCCACCGCACGGATGCCGTCATCCGCGACCAGCAGCTGCAGCCCGTCCTGAGTCCACGAGATCGTGACCCGAGCCTCCGTGCCTCGTCCTCCATGAGTGAGGGTGTTGGCCAGCGCGCTCTGCAGGATACGGATGACGGCCAGTTCGGCGCCCGGCTTGAGCGGGAACCGCTCGCCTGACTCGGTGAAGACCACGGTGACGCCCGCGTCACGCATGACTCGGAACAGGTCCTTCGCCGACTGCAGGCCCGGCTGGGCGGCGGAGACAGATTCACCCTCGCGCACGATCGTCAGCACGCGGCGCATGTCGGCCAGCGCCACCCGGCCATCGTCGACCAATGCCGTCGCCACCCGCACGGCGCTGGACGGGTCGCTCTCGGCCGTGTAGCGGGCACCTTCGGCACGGGTGATCAGCCGCGCGACGGACAGCACGGCCACGTCCTGAAGATCCCGGATGATGCCGAGCCGGCCCTGTTGTTCGGCAAGAGACAGTTGCAGGTCAATGCGTAGCCGTTCGGCCGCCGTGCGGTCGAAGACCACGCGCCGGGCCCGGACAAGGGTGACCAGCCAGAGGGCGAGCAGCCCGACGACGAGCACGGCCAGAACGGTGCTCACGGTGAGCCAGGACTCCACGGATGCCGCCTTTTCTGCGACCGCGTCGCACGGAAGTGAACGGGATACAAAAAAGGCCACCAGGGGTGGAGCCCTTGGTGGCCTTTCGCTCCCCGACTTGGACTCGAACCAAGAACCTGCGCATTAACAGTGCGCTGCTCTGCCAATTGAGCTATCGAGGAATGTCGCTTGAACAGCTCTGTTACTTTATCAAAAGTTGGTGATCTGCCAAATCGGCGTCAACCGTCAGTAGCCGATTTGAGGGTCAACGACCCCGACGTACCGCCCATCCGCAAGGAAGGCACCCACATTCAGGCGAATCCGCTCGGCCAGGAGCGGGGCGGTCATCTCGGGCGTGTCGGCCGAATGCGGCGTGATCAAGCACCGCGCCTCGGCCCAGAGCGGATGCCCCTGCGGCAACGGCTCCGGATCCGTCACGTCGAGGGCCGCGCCGGCGATGGTTCCTGCGGCCAGCGCTGCCACCAGAGCGTCCGTGTCGACGAGCGGGCCGCGGGCGATGTTGACGAGCACGGTCTCGGGCCGCATCAGCTCGAGTTCGGCCCGGCCGATCAGGTGGCGGGTGCCGCCCGTGAGCGCAGCCGCCACGACGACGACGTCGCTGGTCTGGAGAACGCCGGAGAGGGCGTCCGTCACCACCGTCTGAGCCGCACCGGGCACCGGCTCGGTGCTGCGGCGCACCACTGTGACGTGGGTGCCGAACGGCGCGAGCAGGCGGATCAGCTCACGGGCGATCCCACCAGCGCCGATGATGGTCACGTTGAGGCCGTAGAGCGAGCGCCCCTCGGAGAGCGTGCTCCAGCCCTCGGCCCGAGCGCGCTTCGGCAGCACCCGCAACAGCGCCAGGGTGAGAGCCAGGGCGTGTTCGGCGACGGGCTGCGCGTACGCGCCCTTCGCGCTGGTCCAGAGAAGGTCCGGGCGGTCCAGGCCGGCAAGCACCCCACTGAAGGCGTCGACGCCCGCCCAGGGGAGCTGCACCCACCCGATGCCGGGATACGCGTGCAGGGTGGCGCGCAGCTCGTCGGCCCGGCCGTAGTCCAGCCAGATCAGTCCGCGGGTCTCGCCGGAGAGCTCCGTCACGGTTCCCCCGGCAGCCTCGACCGCCCGGGAGAAGGCCGGTTCCGGCCGCGGCAGGATGGTGATCGGACCGGGGGCCGGTCGTCGGTGCGCCGGAAGGGGCGTGACCTCGTCGGTGAGAACGGCCTGGTGTTGCACGGATTCAGTTTTCGATGACATGTTCGTCGGATTCACTCTCGTAATCGTAGTTGTCGTCGTCGTTCTCCTCGTCCGGCGCCTCCCCCATCAGAGCCGCAGCCAGGCCGGCGACATACGGATGCCACGGGTCGTCGAACACCTCGTCGATCGTGCCCAGCCCCACCAGCACGCCCTGGTGCAGCACGGCGATTCGGTCTGCGACCCGGCGAAGCACGCTGAGATCGGAACTGATCACCAGCGCCGAGAAGGCCCGCTCGCGCTGCAGCTCGCCGATCAGGTCGACCACGGCGTCCCGGACGGTGGCATCGACGCCGGCCGTCGGCTCGTCCGCGATCAGGACCGACGGCCCGAATACCAGCGCCCGGGCCAGCGCCACCCGCTGACGCTGACCATTGCTCAGCTCGTAGGGGAATTTGGTGAGCACCGACAACGGAAGCCGCACCGCGTCGACCATGGTCGCCACTTGCTCGTCGAGGATGTGCCGGTCGTAGCGCCGGTCTCGGTCGAGCACGGGCTCGGCCACGATCTCCGCCACCGTCAGAGTCGAGGGCAGCGTGTCGGCGGCATCCTGGGCGAGGTGCCCCACCCCGAAGGTGAGCCGGGCCAGCTTGCGCCGACGGATGCCGCGGAGCCGGTACCCGAGCACCGTCGCCTCTCCCCCGGTGATCTCTGGTCGAACGTCGCCGGTGCCTCCGCCGCCGTGGCTGAACGCGGCGCCCGACAGAACCCGGGCCAGCGTGCTCTTGCCCGAACCGCTCTGCCCGAGAAGTCCGAGCACCTCGCTGGCCCCGATCCGCAGGGTAAGGCCACGCACGGCCGTGAATGCGCCGCTGGCACCGTGGGGCGGGTACTCGACCGTCAGGTCACTGGTGGAGATCGGACTTGTCGGACTTGTCGGACTTGTCGGACTTGTCGGTGCGGCGCCGCGGATCATGTGTCTATCCTGCCTCACGCAGTCGGCGCAGTCCCTCCCGGCGCAGGGCCTGCTCGGCCGGGTCCGGCACGGGCAGGGAGGCCAGGAGCCGCTGGGTGTAGGGATCCTTGGGTGCACCGAGAACCTCGGCGCTGGTGCCCTCCTCGACAAGTTTTCCTCGGTACAGCACCGCGATCCGGTCCGCGACGAGGTCGACGACAGCCAGGTCATGACTGATGAACAGCGCGGCAAAGCCGAACTCCCGCTGGAGTTCGGCGAACAGCTCCAGCACCCGCGCCTGCACGGAGACGTCGAGAGCGCTGGTGGGCTCGTCGGCGATCAGCAGGGGCGGCTCCAGGGCGAGCGCCCGCGCCAGGCTCGCGCGCTGGCGCTGGCCGCCGCTCAGCTCGTGCGGGTAACGGTCGCCGTAGGCACGCGGCAGCTGCACGGCCTCGAGGAGCTCGTTGACCCGCGGGCGAGCATGGGCGGCGTTCTTCGCCCGACCGTGCACCACCAGCGGTTCAGCGACGCAGTCGGCGATGGTCAGCAGCGGGTTGAAACTCGACGCCGGGTCTTGGAAGACGAACCCGATGTCGCTGCGGAACTTCCGGAACGCACGCTCCTTGAACCCGTTCATCTCGTGGCCCATCACGGTCAGAGAGCCACCGGTCACCCGGGTCAGGCCGGCGATGGCCCGCCCGATCGTGGTCTTGCCAGAACCGCTCTCCCCCACCAGACCGAGAACCTCACCGGGCCGGATCAGGAAGCTCACGCCGTCGACGGCGGTGAAACCGGACCGGCCGAGCCGGCCGGGGTATTCGATTCGGAGCTGGTCGGCGACGACGACCGGCGCCTGCTGCTCCCAGCCGGCCGCGCGGGCCGTGGCACGGGCGGCGGCGTGCACGACCCCCTGGCCCACGTGAGGCACGGCGGCGAGCAGCTTCTTCGTGTAGTCGTTCTGCGGCGAGCGGAAGAGGGTTTGAGCATCCGCCTCTTCGACGACCTTGCCCTGGTACATCACCGCAACCCGGTCGGCGAGGTCTGCGACCACGCCCATGTTGTGGGTGATGAGCACGATCGCCGTGCCGAATTCATCGCGGCAGCGGCGCAGTAAGTCCAGGATCTCGGCCTGCACGGTCACGTCGAGCGCCGTGGTCGGCTCGTCGGCGACGATCAGGCCGGGGTCGAGCACCAGGGCCATGGCGATCACGACGCGCTGCTTCTGGCCGCCGGAGAACTGGTGCGGGTAGTAGTCGACGCGGGTTTCCGCGTCGGGGATACCGACCCGCCCGAGGATCTCGATGGCCTTCTTACGGGCTTCCTTGCGACTGAACTGGCCGTGCGCGCGGATGCCCTCCATGATTTGCCAACCCACCGTGAAGACGGGGTTCAGCGCGGTCGAGGGTTCTTGGAACACCATGGAGACGTCGGTGCCGCGAACCTGCCGCAGCTGGGCTGTGCTGAGCGCGATGACGTTGCTCTCGCTCGAGCCGTCCTTGCTGCTGAGGATGACGGCCCCGGAGGCGGTCGCCGTCTCCGGCAGCAGCCCGAGGATGGTCTTGGCGGTGACGGTCTTGCCGCTCCCGCTCTCGCCGACGATGGCCAGGACCTCGCCGGGAGCGACCCGCAGGGTGACGCCGTCAACGGCCCGAACGGCTCCGGCGTCGGTCGCGAACGAAATGCCCAGATCGGTGATGGTGAGCACGTCGGTCATGGTCGGTCCTCGAGTCCTTCGGTGGGATGGGTTGCGGTGCCTTCCAGTCCGCCGAGCCCGCCGGGGCCGGCGACGAGGGTGCCACCGGGAACGACCGAGGTCTGCGCGACGATCCCGGCCGACTGGCCGACTGCGCGGCGTCCGCGCAGGCGGGGATCGGCCAGGTCGTTGAGGCTTTCGCCGACCAGCGTAATGCCGAGCACGACGAGCACGATGGCCAGGCCGGGGAACAGTGACGTCCACCAGATGCCGCTGGTGACGTCCGAGAGGGCCTTGTTGAGGTCGTAGCCCCACTCGGAGGCGGCCGTCGGTTCAATGCCGAACCCGAGAAAGCCGAGGCCCGCGAGGGTCAGGATGGCCTCCGACGAGTTCAGGGTGAAGATCAGCGGAAGGGTGCGGGTGGCATTGCGGAACACGTGCCGGAACATGATCCGGCCGCTGCCGGCACCCAGCACGCGTGCGGATTCCACGTAGGCCTCCGCCTTGATCCGCACCGTTTCGGCGCGGATCACTCGGAAGTACTGCGGGATGAAGACCACGGTGATCGAGATCGCCGCCGCCAGCACACCGCCGATCAGGTTGGACTTGCCCCCGGAGATGACGATCGACATCACGATGGCGAGAAGCAGCGATGGGAACGCGTAGACGGCGTCGGAGACGACCACCAGGATCCGGTCGAGCCAGCCGCCGAAATAGCCCGACACCAGTCCGAGGAACACCCCGGCGAAGATCGACAGCAGGACGGCCACAATGATCACGAACAGGGCGGTCTGGGCACCCCACAGCACTCGGGAGAGCACGTCGTAGCCGCTGACGGTGGTGCCCAGCGGATGCGCGCCCCCGGGCGGCTGCTGGGCTCCGAAGGCGCCGTCGGCGTCGCGCAGTTGGCTGAAGCCGTAGGGCGCGAGCACGGGGGCGAAAATGGCGGTCAGCACAAAGAGAGTGGTGATCACCAGGCCGGCGACCAGCATCCCGCGCTGGAGTCCGATGCTCTGCCTGAGCTGGTGCACGACGGGGAGGCGGGACCAGACGCTGCGCTTCTGCCGGGCGGAGATCACGGTGGCGTCACTCATCTCAGTACCTCACTCTCGGGTCGATCAGTGCGGCGATGATATCGACGACGAAGTTGGAGAGGGCGACGATCACGGCGAGCAGGGCGACGATCCCCTGCACGGCCACGAAGTCCCGGGCCTTGAGGAACTCGGAGAGCATGAAGCCCAGGCCCTTCCATTCGAAGGTGGTCTCGGTCAGCACGGCGCCGCCGAGCAGCAGGGCGATCTGGAGGCCGATCACGGTGATGATCGGGATCAGGGCCGGCCGGTAGGCGTGCTTCCGCACCAGGCGGAACTCGCTCACCCCACGCGAGCGAGCGGCGTCGACGTAATCGGTGCCGAGGGTTCCGATCACGTTGGTGCGCACGAGGCGGAGGAAGACCCCCGCAGTGAGCAGCCCGAGCGTCAGCGCGGGGAGCACGGCATGCTCGAGAACGTCCCCGAGCACGGTCGGGTCCCCGGTCAGGATGGCGTCGATCGTGTACAGGCCGGTCTGGTTCGGCAACAGCTGCATCTGCAGCTCGGAACCGGTCGAGGCCCGCCCGGAGACGGGAAGCACGTCGAGGTAGACGGCGAAGACGAGTTTGAACAACAGCCCGGAGAAGAACACCGGCGTGGCGTAGCAGAGGATCGCGAAAACCCGGAGGAAGGCGTCCGCGGATTTGTCCCGCCAATAGGCGGCGACCATGCCCAGGGGAATCCCGACGATGAACGCGACGACGAGGGCGTAGAACACGAGCTCGAACGTGGCCAGCCCATAGGTGACCAGGATTTCGGAGACGGGACGGTTGGTGCTGATGGTCGTGCCGAAGTTGCCGGTGAACACCTGGCCCAGGTACTCGATGTACTGCACGAAGATGGGCCGGTCGTAGCCGGCGGCCTGGATGCGCTCGGCCAGCTGTTCGGGCCCGAGACGCCCGCCGAGAGCGGCCGTGATCGGGTCACCGGTCGTGCGCATCAGCCAGAAGACCATGGACACGAGGATGAAGATGGTGGGAAAGATCAGCAGAAAACGGATCAGGATGTACCGGCCGATCCCGCCGTCAGTTGCGGGACGTTTCTTGCGTCCCGTCGCGCGGGGCGACGGGGGGCGCGTGGTCACAGTGGTCATTCCTGCCTAACGATAGGACTGTGCGATTAGAACGTGACGGGGGCACCCAGCGCGCAAGCGGCTGGATGCCCCCGGGTTTCAAATTAGAAAATGCTAACCGGTTGACGAACTAACCTTTGACCAGTGCCGCGTAACGGAACTTGAACGACGCGTCGAGCGTGTCGCTGGTTCCGGTCACATCGGGGCCGGTGACGGCAACCTGGGCGCCCTGGAGCAGCGGCACGGTCGACAGCTGCGCGGCGACCTTGTCCTGGATCTCCTCGATCAGCTTCGTGCGCTCGGCGGGATCGGCGGTGACGGCCTGCTTCAGGATCAGGGCGTCGACCACCGTGTCGCTGTAGTGGTTCTTGAGGAAGCCGCCTTCGAGGAAGAACGGGGTCAGGTAGTTGTCGGCGTCAGAGTAGTCCGGGAACCAACCGAGCTGGTAGATGGGGTAGACATCCGTCGTGCGGTCCTTCGAGTACTGAACCCACTCGGTGGTCTGCAGGTCGACGGTGAAGAGGCCCGAGGCTTCCAGCTGGTCTTTGACCAGGGCGTACTCGTCGCCGGACGACGGGCCGTAGTGGTCGTTACTGTACTGGAGGTTGAGCTTTACCGGACCGGTCACGCCGGCGGACTTGAGGGTTGCCGCGGCCTTGTCGACGTCGGGGGCACCCTCACCGTCGCCGTAGAGGCCCTTGAGGGACTCGGTGGCACCGGTCAGTCCGGCGGGAACGTAGGAGTACACCGGGGTGTACGTGCCCTTGTAGACCTGCTCGGCGATTTCGTCGCGGTCGACCAGGTCGGCCACGGCCTGGCGCACGGCAAGGGCCTTGGCCGGGTCGGCCTCGGCGGTCTTGGCGCCGAACGGCTGGGTGTCGAAGTTGAAGACGATGTAGCGGAGTTCGCCGCCGGGTCCGTCGACGACCTTGACCTTATCGTTGCCGCGCAGGTCCTCGATGTCGGTGGCCGACAGGCTACGGAACGCCACGTCGATATCACCCTGCTGCACTTCGAGCTTCAGATTGGAGGCGTCGGCGTAGTACTTCACGTTGACGACGTCGGTCTTGGCCGCGCCCAGGAGACCCTCGTAGTCTGAGTTGGCCTTGTAGCCGACCAGGTTGTTGAAGTCGTAGCTGGTGATGACGTACTGGCCGGCGAACGCGTTGGCGTCGACGATGTCCTGGTCCGGCGTGAGCTTCGTGGCCGAGAAGGTGTCCTCGTCGACGATGGGGCCAGCCGGGCTGGACAGGATCTGCGGGAAGATCTGGTCGTCCGCCTGCTTGAGGGTGAAGACAACCGTGGTGTCATCGGGGGCCGCGACGCTGTCCAGGTTGTAGAGCAGCGAGGAGGGGCCGTTGTCGTCCGCGATCGCCAGCTGGCGGTCGAAGGTGAACTTGACGTCGGAGGAGGTGAGTTCGTTGCCGTTGGCCCACTTCAGACCGGGCTTGAGGGTGACCGTGTACTCGTTGGGGCTGGTGAACGCGGCGGCCGTGGCGATGTCGGGCTCGACGTCCGGACTGCCGTAGGGCGTGTTCATCAAGAATGGGAAGACCTGGTTCTGCACCGCGAACGAGCCGTTGTCGTAGGAACCGGCCGGGTCGAGCGACGTGATCTTGTCGGTCGTGCCGATCGTGATGGCTTCGCCACCCGAGCTGGTCTCGTCGTCGGTTCCGCCGGCGGAGCAGCCCGCCAGGGTCAACGCGGCGACCGCGACAACCGCGGCGGCACTGAGCCCTCTCGCGCGTGAAGTGGATGAGAATGCCATAGCCGTGAGCCTCTTCCTCTAGAAAACCGATGCCGGGCGCAGGAATCGTGCACGGCCAGCATTGCTGTAGGAAAAGAAATAGCACAGAATGCGCGGTGTCCCGGCGCAATACGATGCATCTTTATCGAGCTGCAACCAAGGAGGAGCCGGGCGAGACGAGCCCGGTCTAATCCTCCCGGAGGTTGCGGCGCTCGGCCTCGACTCGCACCAGCTCCCGCTGGAGTGCCACATAGACGTCGCGATTGGTCGCATCCGCGCGCTGGAGCCGACCGAGCAGTTCGGCTTTCTGGCGAAGCAGGTCCCGGTCGATCAGGGCCACGGTGATGTCGCGCACGTAGCGGCCGATTTCGCGTTCGGACCGTTCGGGCAGGGAAGCCATCGCCAACTCCTTGACCAGGTTTTCCAGCGTGGCCGGGACCTCGGCGACGATGCGGTCGAGCCAGTCGACGGCGTCGTGTTGGGGCGCGGTGGCCGCGATGGCGTCGCGCACCACCGCCAGGGAGGTGTTCACGAAGTTCGTGGCCGCGGCGCGCTGGATCAGATCCACCCCGACGACGGTAGGGCGCTGCAGCATGGCCATCAGACCGTCGCGTTCCAGCCGGGTGACGGGGTCGGTCGCCAGGTCGATCATGGAGAACGGCTGCTCCCGGGGCACCGGCTCGTTCTCCCCCGGCCGAGATCCCGGAGTGGCCGTACCGGTGCTCCGGGAGCGCGACAGGGCGGCGGAGACGGCCTTGCCGACCTCGCCGAGCTCCATGCCGAGCATGCGCGCCAGCTCGTGCGTGTAACCGGGTCGCAGGGTCGGGTCACGGATGTCGCCGACGATCGGCGCCGCGGCGCGAAGCGCGGCGACGCGACCCTCCACCGTGTCGAGGTTGTATTGGCCGAGCAACTGCCGGATCATGAATTCGAACATGGGCTTTTTCGAGTCGATCAGCCGGCGCACGGCGTCATCGCCGCGGTGCAGTCGCAGGTCGCAGGGGTCCAGTCCCTCGGGCGCGACGGCCACGTACGTCTGGGCGGAGAAACGCTGCTCCTCGCTGAATGCGCGCACGGCGGCCTTCTGGCCGGCGGCATCCGGATCGAACGTGAACACGACCTCGCCGACCCCGCTGTCGTCGCCGAGCACGCGACGCAGCACCTTGATGTGATCGACCCCGAAGGATGTGCCGCAGGTGGCGACCGCGGTCGTCACCCCGGCAAGGTGGCAGGCCATGACGTCGGTGTAGCCCTCCACGACGACGACCTGGTGGCCTCGGGAAATGTCGCGTTTGGCGAGGTCAAGCCCGTAGAGCACCTGGGACTTGTGGTAGATCGGCGTTTCGGGGGTATTCAGATATTTGGGTCCCTTGTCGTCGTCGAGGAGCCGACGCGCCCCGAAGCCGATGGTCTGCCCGGTGATGTCCCGGATCGGCCAGACCAGGCGGCCGCGGAACCGGTCGTACACGCCGCGGTCGCCGCTGGAAACGAGACCGGACAGCGTGAGTTCCTCGGTGGAGAACCCCCTGGCGCGCAGGTGGTTGGTGAGCTCGTCCCAGCTTTTCGGGGCGAAGCCGACCCCGAACCGGGCGGCCGCGAGGGAGTCGAAGCCGCGTTCGCCGAGGAAGGTACGCCCGACCAGGGCGCCGGGGCTGCCGAGGCGTTCCACGAAGAAGTCGGCCGCGGCCTGGTTGGCGGCGTAAAGGCGGGCCCGATTGGTGTGGTCGGGAGCCTCGCCGGCGCCGCCCTCGTAGTGCAACTCGATACCGACCCGGCCGGCGAGCCGTTCGACGGCCTCACTGAAACTGACGTGGTCCATTTTCTGCAGAAAGGAGTAGACGTCGCCGCTCTCGCCGCAACCGAAGCAGTGGTAGAAACCGACCTGTGGGCGCACGTGGAAGCTTGGGCTGCGCTCGTCGTGAAAGGGGCACAGCCCCTTCATCGATCCCACGCCGGCGGACTTGAGACTCACGTAGTCGCCGACGATGTCGGCGATGTTGGTGCGGGACTTGACCTCTTCGATGTCGTTTTGTCGAATCAGGCCTGCCATAGCTGAATGTTAGTCCTGCCCGTGTCGGTGTTCGGTGTAGTGGCGTCGTTCTGTGCGGTGCTGCCCGTGCTGTCCGTGCTGTTGTTCGCGCGGGTCAGTGCTTTACCAGGCGTTCGTACCAGGCCAGCGCGGACTGGTCGGTAAGGCTGGCGACCTGGTCGACGACGACGCGTTTGCGGGCTGCGGCGTCGGCGGCTGCGTGCCAGTCCTCCCGGTATCCCGCGTCGAGGTGTTCGTCCCCCGTCGCGTGCAGCGTGCGCGCCAACAGGGTGAGCACCTGCCTCTGCTCCACATAGATGGGCTTGCGGGTCTGTCGCGTCATCACGAAGGTCGCCACGATGCCCTTGAGCACGGCGATCTCCGCCTCGACCTCCCGCGGCACGACCACGTGGGCGCCGAACCGAATCAGGTCGCCCCCCGGGTTGGCGTCGCGGGTGGCGCGCACGGCGGCACCGCTGAAGCGGCCGATCAGCTGGCTGGTCAAGTTCTTCAGCAGGCCTTGGTCGCGGCGGCTGCCCGACCAGGTCTCAAGCCAGGCGTTGAGCGAGTCCAGCCGGTCGAAGGCGTCGGCCAGGTCCTCCTCGGAGAGACCATCGCCGGTCCACTCGGTCATCGTGGCCAGAAGCGACTCGTGGTTGGTCCGGCTGCCGAGCTGGCCGACGTCGATGTAGCCGTTGACGACGGCGTCCTCGAAGTCGTGCACGGAATACGCGATGTCGTCGGAGAGGTCCATCACCTGCGCCTCGATGCAGCGCCGGCGCTCCGCGGCGCCGGAGCGCATCCACTCGAAGGCCTCCCTGTCGTCCGGGTAGAAGCCGTACTTGGCGCGGCCGCTCGGATCGGCGACCGACGAGTCGGCTGGCCAGGGGTATTTGCAGCTCGCGTCGAGGCTCGCCCGTGTGAGATTGAGCCCATAGCTGCGGCCGTGACGGCCGAAGACCTTGGGTTCGAGTCGGGTGAGCAGGCGGAGCGTCTGCGCGTTACCCTCGAAGCCGCCGATGTCTGCGGACCAGGTGTTGAGGGCCTTCTCGCCGTTGTGGCCGAAGGGCGGATGGCCGATGTCGTGCGCCAGGCAGGCGGTGTCGACGATGTCCGGGTCGAGGCCCAGCCGCAGAGCGAGTTCGCGCCCGACCTGGGCGACCTCGAGAGAATGGGTGAGTCGGTTGCGCGCGAAATCGAGACCGGCGGCCGGGCTCAGCACCTGGGTCTTCGCGGCCAACCGGCGCAGAGCGCTCGAGTGCAAAAGCCGGGCCCGGTCGCGAGCGAAATCGCTGCGCCTGGAGCCGTGCTCCTCAGGCAGCCAGCGTTCCTCGTCGTGCCTGCTGTATCCGGTCTGATTAGCCACCGCTTGTGTCCCCTTCACCTTCGGTCAGATTGGCGCGCTCCGCCGACACCAGCTCCTGGGAGTCGAGCCAGTGTTCAGGAAGTGAGGTTTTCTTCGGGCTGCCGGCCCGACCACGGGGCCCCTCGGCGCCCTCGCCGGGGTAGTCCTGATCGCCGTCGAGGGTGCCCAGCAGATCGTCGAGCTGCGCGAGCGAGACGACCGAGGCCAGGCTCGCCCGCAGGTCGCCGCCGACCGGGTAGCCCTTGAAATACCAGGCCACATGCTTGCGGATGTCCCGGCAGGCTCGCTCCTCGCTCTCGAAGAATTCGGTCAAGAGCACCGCGTGGCGGCGGAAGGCGTCGGCGACCTGGCCCAGGTTGGGCTGGATCCTGGCAGCCGCCGCGCCGAACTCGCCGCCGCGGAAAGCCGCGGCGAGGTCACCAAACAGCCAGGGGCGGCCCAGGCAGCCACGCCCGACGACGACGCCGTCACAGCCGGTCTCCGCGACCATGCGCAGGGCGTCCTCGGCGGACCAGATGTCACCGTTGCCGAGCACGGGCACGCTGGTGACGGTTTTCTTGAGGGTCGCGATGGCGGACCAGTCGGCCTGGCCGGAGTAGTACTCGGCGGCCGTGCGGGCATGCAGGGCGATGGCCGCGACACCGGCGCCCTCGGCCGCCTTGCCGGCCTCCAGATAGGTCAGATGATCGGAGTCGATGCCCTTGCGCATCTTGACGGTAACCGGCACGTCACCGGCCGCGGTGACGGCACCCTCGACGATCTGACGGAAGAGCCCGAGCTTCCAGGGCAGGGCGGCGCCGCCGCCCTTGCGGGTGACCTTGGGAACCGGGCAGCCGAAGTTGAGGTCGATGTGGTCGGCCCGGTCCTCGGCCACAAGCAGGGTGACCGCCTCGGCGACGGTCTTCGGGTCCACGCCGTACAGCTGGATTGAGCGGGTCTTTTCGCTCTCGTGATGGTTGATCAGTCGCATCGACTCCGGCGTGCGTTCGACCAGCGCACGGGAGGTTATCATCTCGCTGACATAGAGGCCTGCGCCGTATTCACGGCACAGACGACGAAACGCCGTGTTGGTAATCCCTGCCATGGGCGCGAGAACGACGGGCACGTCGAGCGTGAGCGGGCCGATCGTGAGGTTCGCCGGGCTGGTCTGGGTTACGGAAGTCATCCGTTCAATTCTCCCCCACGCCGGGACGCCTACCTGACGACCCGGCTAGACGCCGCAGGAGCCGCCGCCGCAGCATCCGCCGGCCGCGGCTTGGCCGAGAAGTTCGATCGTGGGAACGGACGCGGCCTCGGCGGGGGCGACCGGGGCGGTGGTATCTGGTGCGTCGCTCATTTGTTCTTCTCCTCGGATTTTTCGGTGTGCGCCTGGCGGAGGGCCTGGACGAAGGTGTCGGGGTCCTGGGCGCCGGAGATCCCGTATTTGCCGTCGATGACGAAGAAGGGCACCCCCTGAATGCCGTAGGCGTTGGCCTGAGCGACGTCGGCCTTGACATCCGCGAGGAAGTCGTGGGCGGTCAGGGCGCGGATGACGTCGTCACGGTCCAGGCCGATTTCGGCGGCGAGGTCTGCGAGGTCGGCGATCCGGCCGACGTGGCGGCCGTCGACGAAGTAGGCCTTAAGCAGTCGTTCTTTCATGTCGAGCTGGCGGCCGTGCGCCTTCGCGTAGTGCAGCAGCTCGTGCGAGATGACCGTGTTGGTCTGATGCACGGAGTCGTAGTCGTAGTGCAGCCCGACGCTCTCGGCAATGCCGGTGACGCGCTCGAGCATCTGCTCGACCTCGGCGACCGGCAGGCCCTTGCGCTGACTGAGGTAGTCGACGGGGCTGCCATCGAAGTCGACCGGGGTATCCGGGGCGAGTTCAAAGCTGTGATACTCAACCTCGACGTTCCCGTCGAACAGGGCCGCCCCGGCCTCGAACTTGCGCTTTCCGATGTAGCACCAGGGGCACTGAACGTCGGACCAGATGTCTACTTTGATGGCTTCACTCACTGTGAGGTCAACCGATGGAGCCCCACGTTGTATTCCCGGCCTAGACGGTCGGGGCGTCCACGGCGCCGCCGTAGCGGCGGTTACGGGCCGCGTAGAGCTCGATCGCCCGCCACAGGTCCCCACGGCCGAAGTCCGGCCAGAGGGTGTCCAAAAACACCATCTCCGCGTAGGCGCTCTGCCAGAGCAGAAAGTTGCTGGTGCGCTGCTCCCCCGAACTGCGCAGGAACAGGTCCACGTCGGGGAGGTCCGCGGTGTACAGGTACCGCTGGATCGACTTCTCGGTGATCCCGGCGGGCTTCAACCTGCCTGCGGCCACGTCCTCAGCCAAGGCGCGCACGGCATCCGCGATCTCGGTGCGCCCGCCGTAGTTCACGCACATGGTGAGGGTGAGCACGTCGTTCCCGGTGGTCAGCCGTTCGGCGAACTGCAGTTCCTTGATGACGGATGCCCACAGCCGGGGCTTGCGTCCGGCCCACCGCACGCGCACCCCCCATTCGTTGAGCTGATCGCGCCGGCGGTGCAGGACGTCCCGGTTGAATCCCATCAGGAAGCGAACCTCGTCGGGTGACCGCTTCCAGTTCTCGGTGGAGAACGCGTAGACGCTCAGGTGTTTGACGCCGATCTGGATGGCCCCGGCGACGACGTCGAGAAGCGCAGCCTCCCCCGCCTTGTGGCCTTCCACCCGAGGCAGCCCGCGCGCGTTCGCCCACCGGCCGTTGCCGTCCATCACGACCGCCACGTGCTCGGGAACGGCCTGCTTCGGCAGGGCGGGCGGGTACAGGCCCGTCCAGTCCAAGGGTTTGAACGGCACCGCATCCTTGTGGGTCAGGGGCTTCTGGCCGAAGGGATTGAGGAAGGGCGCAGGGGTCATCGACTCACGTGTTCCAACGATCGAAGGCCGCGCCCGAGGTGCCACTGCGTGTAGGCGGCGACAACCCCGGTGGCCTGGGCTCTGGTCTGGGGAGGGGTGGATTTGGTGTGCTCCCAGTCGCCGGTCAGGAGGGAGCCGAGCAGGGTGATGGTGGCCGGATCGAGCCTCGGCGAACCAGGGGCTGCGCAATCGTCGCAGACGATCCCGCCAGCCTGCACAACCATCGCTGAGTGGGCTCCCCGGGCTCCGCACCGTGCGCAGTCCTGGAAACTGGGTGCCCAGCCGGCCATCGACAGTGCTCGGAGCAGATAGGAGTCGAGGGTAAGGCCGGCGCCGTGCTCACGGCGGGAGAGCGACCGGAGGGCACCCACGAGCAGCAGGTACTGCTGCAGCGAACCCTCCGCCTCGGTGAGCTTGTCGGCGGTTTCGACCATGGCGCTGGCCGCCGTGTAGCTCGGGTAGTCGGCCGTGATCAGGGCTCCGTAAGAAGCGATGGACTCCGCCTGCGTGATGACGTCGAGGCTCCGCCCCTCCCAAAGCTGCACGTCGGCGACCATGAACGGTTCGAGCCGGGCCCCGAATTTCGACGCGGTGCGGCGCACACCCTTGGCTACCGCGCGCACCTTCCCGTGCTGGCGCGTGAGCATGGTGACGATGCGGTCGGCTTCGCCCAGTTTCTGGGTGCGCAGCACGACGACATCATCACGGTAGACAGGCACCCCTGAATTCTCCCACCTGGCGGGAGCGCGGGGTCGTCAAGCGCGCCGATACCCACCGTTTCAGTGGTTTCATTAGGGGTGCCCTCCACCTCATTCTTCATCCCGCTCTGGCTCGACCTCACGGCCGTGGCCATCGGAGCCGTGCAGGGCGCCATGTTCGCCGGTCGCTTCACCGACCGCCGCTTCGACCTGCTCGGCATCGCGCTGATCGGCGTCACCGTGGGGCTCGGCGGCGGTTTGCTCCGCGATATCCTGCTGGGCGGCGTGCCGGCCGCGCTGCAGAGTAACTGGTACCTGCCGGTGTGCGCGGGGGCGGCTCTGCTCGGCATGCTGCTGCAGAGCCTGTTCAACCGGCTCGGCCCGTTCATCATCGCCCTCGACGCCGTGACCATCGGGCTGTTCGGCGCCCTCGGCACGAGCAAGGCACTCGCCGTCGGCCTGCCGGAGATCCCCGCCCTGTTCGTCGGGGTCGTCACGGCGGTGGGTGGGTCGGCCCTGCGGGACATGATGCTGAACGTGCCGATCGCCGTGATGCACGTCGGCTCGTTCTACGCCGTCGCGGCCGGGGTCGGCAGCGGCCTGCTCGTGGTGCTCTTCATGCTGCAGGTGCCCATCACCATCGCCGGGATCGCCTGCGTCGTGGTGACGACGGTCATCCGGATCCTCGCCGCGCGGTACGGCTGGAGCCTGCCGCAGCAGCGCGCGATCGGCAGTTGGCCCCGGTGGCGGCGCGACAATATCGTCGCCTTCCGGCGGCGCAGGAACCGCGGCGCCTGAGGCCCCGAACGGGCCCGAAACTGGTCCACAAACGACGGATTCCGCTCTCGCCTTTCATTGCGTCCCGGGTCAGACTGGTAAGAAGATCTCACGTCGTTTGGAGGAACCTCATGAACATGATGAAGGGCAACGTGCCCGATTCGATGCCGGATTTGATGCCGGTCCTGTCCCGAGGCAAGCACAGAAACCCACGTTCCGGCGCCTGTTTCATGGAGTTCGCCTCCTATCTCGCCGGAGTGGCCTGGAGTGACCACCCTGCCTGCACTCATCCGTTACTCGCCTCCGTCGCTCGGATGGTGAACGACTGCACGTCGGACACCGCCCGGGCCCGGCTGGTCCCGCTGATCCCGTCGGTGATCGGTCTGCGCGGGGACAACGCACGGGTGCGCTTGCTGATCGCTCTGCGGGCGGCCACATCCGCGCTCCCGGTCACGAGTGCAGACCACCAACGGGCCCTTGCCGTGGGGATCCTCAACTGCGAACGGTACCTGACCGAGGCCAACGGCACCATTCCCGACGACGTCGCCCTGCGCATCCGCAATTCGTTTGACGCGGCACCGGCGACCGAACGGTGGGCGCGAGACTTCATCGCCTCGATGGGATCCTGGTCTCGGAGCAAGTTCACGGACCGCACGGCGGAGACCATCATCCGGGTGTCCGTGCAGGGCATCGCGGAAGCGTGCGTTCCCGACCCGGACGGCCAGCTCTACGACCTGCTCGCCGGCGCGATCGACGACTGCACGATGGTGCTGACCCCTGCGCCCAAGGCACGACCGGCCAGGGCGACTGCCGACCCGACTCACGTCGCTCCGACGCACCGGGCGAAGACGAAGGACACGGCGCGGGTCTAGAGCCGGACTGACAGCACGCAGCCGAGAACCATCGCTCCGGCCGAGCGCCTCCCCCGGGGAAGGCACTCGGCCGGGCTGACGATTTTCTGCTCACGCGCCGGCTGAGTTCACGTGCCGGCTGAGGCTACCCGGGGTCAGGCGGTCGCGTCCGCCAGAGACCGCTTGCCGGCCTCGGCGCGGATGCCGCGGTTGACCGCCGACACCACCGACTTGAGCGAGGCGGTCGAGATGTCCGCGTCGATGCCGACGCCCCAGAACCGCGTGCCGTTGACGTCGAGTTCGACGTAGGCCGCGGCGAGGGCGTCGCCGCCTGCCGACATGGCGTGCTCGACGAAGTCGTAGAGGGTGATGGCGATGCCGCGTTCGGCCATCACGCCGAGGAACGCCGCGATCGGGCCGTTGCCCGCGCCGACCGCGCTGGACACGGTCGTGTCGTCGCGCAGGTCAACGGACAGTTCAACCGAACCGGAGAGGTCGCTCGAGGTGCGCGTGGCGTGCAGCTCGAACCGACCCCACTTGGCGTCGGGCGTGGTGTGGCTGGCCGGCAGGTACTCGTCGTTGAAGATCTCCCAGATCTGCTCACTGGTGACCTCGCCGCCCTCCTGGTCGGTCTTGGACTGCACGACGCCGGAGAATTCGATCTGCAGCTTGCGCGGCAGGTCCAGGGCGTGGTCGGTCTTGAGCAGGTAGGCCACGCCGCCCTTGCCGGACTGGGAGTTGACCCGGATCACGGCTTCGTAGCTGCGTCCGAGGTCCTTCGGGTCGATCGGCAGGTATGGGACCGCCCAGAGCAGGTCGTCGACGCCGCAGTCCTGCGTGGCGGCATCCACTGCCATGGCCTCGAAGCCCTTCTTGATGGCGTCCTGGTGCGAGCCGCTGAACGCGGTGAAGACCAGGTCGCCGGCCCAGGGGCTGCGCTCGGGCACAGGCAGCTGGTTGCAGTACTCCGCGGTGCGCTTGACCTCGTCGATGTTGCTGAAGTCGATCTGCGGGTCGATACCCTGGGTGAACAGGTTGACGCCCAACGCCACCAGGTCGACGTTGCCCGTGCGCTCCCCGTTGCCGAACAGGCAGCCTTCGATGCGGTCGGCCCCGGCCAGGTAGCCCAATTCCGCGGCCGCGATGGCTGTGCCGCGGTCGTTGTGCGGGTGCAGGGAGATGAGCACGTTCTCGCGGTGGGCGAGGTGGCGGGACATCCACTCGATGGAGTCGGCGTAGACGTTGGGTGTGGCCATCTCGACGGTCGCGGGCAGGTTGATGATGACCTTGCGCTCCGGCGTGGGCTCGAGGACCTCCAGCACCTGGTTGCAGACGTCGACGGCGAATCCCAGCTCGGTACCGGTGTAGCTCTCCGGGGAGTACTCGTAGTAGACCGTGGTGCCGGGGACGGATGCCTCGGCGGCGCGGCAGAGACGCGCGCCGGCCAACGCGATGTCGATGATGCCCTGCTTGTCTTCGCGGAACACGACCTTGCGCTGCAGCACGCTGGTGGAGTTGTAAAGGTGGACGATGGCCTGCCTGGCGCCCGCGATCGACTCGTAGGTGCGCCGGATCAGGTGCTCGCGCGCCTGGGTGAGCACCTGGATGGTCACGTCGTCTGGAATGGCATTTCCGTCGATCAGGCTGCGCACGAAGTCGAAGTCGGTCTGGCTGGCCGACGGGAAGCCGACCTCGATCTCCTTGTAGCCCATCCGCACGAGCATGTCGAACATGATGCGCTTGCGCTCGGGGCTCATCGGATCGATCAGCGCCTGGTTGCCATCCCGCAGGTCGACGGCGCACCAGCGCGGGGCCGCGGTGATGTGCTTGTCCGGCCAGGTGCGGTCGGGCAGCTCGATCGTGAACTGCTCCTGATACGGGCGATACTTGTGAATCGGCATCTGGGATGCGGTCTGATTGTTTTTCATGATCTGGGATCTCCTCGCGAATGGTGGGTAGCCAACGACGAACTCCGCGACGAGGGAGGCCTCAGATTAGGACTCGTCGCGGCAGCGAAGAAGCAGCTCACCGAAAAACATAAGTGCAGGCTACCACCCTCGGCAGCACCCTCGGCAGCGGATCGGGTCACGCCACCCGATCGCATCCGGCGTTGCACGAATTCGACGGAGAATTTCGGGAAATGGCAGGTTTCCGGCTGTCCGTGGCCGATACAGGCAAAATCTCCGTCGAATTCGTTCGGGGTGCTGGCGGTTCGGGGTGCTGGCGGAGTGCCGGCTAGAAACCGAGGCGGCCCAGCTGTTTCGGGTCGCGCTGCCACTCCTTGGCGACCTTGACCCGGAGCGAGAGGAAGACCCGCTTTCCCACCAGCGGTTCGATCTGTTTGCGGGCGCGCACACCAACATCCTTCAACCGGCTGCCGGATTTGCCGATGATGATGCCCTTCTGGCTGTCGCGCTCGACGAACAGGTTCGCGTAGATCTCGACCAGTTCCTGGTCGTCGCGTTCGATGATGTCGTCAATCGTCACGGCGATCGAGTGCGGCAGCTCGTCGGTGACGCCCTCGAGCGCCGCCTCCCGGATGTACTCCGAGATGCGAGACTCGAGGCTCTCGTCGGTGACCGCGTCGGCCGGGTAGAGCGGGGCATCCGACAAGGGCAGCAGGCGCAGCAGCTCTGCGCTGAGGATATCGAGCTGGATGCGGCTGGTCGCCGAGATCGGCACGATCGCCTCCCAGTCACGCAGCTGTGACACGGCGAGGAGCTGGTTGGCGACACTGGTTTTGGAGGACATGTCGATCTTGGTCACGATGGCCACCTTGCGGGCCCGCGGAAAGTTGTCCAGCTGCTCGTTGATGAACCGGTCGCCCGGGCCGATCGGCTCGTTGGCCGGAATGCAGAGGCCCACCACGTCCACGCCGGACAGCGTCGACTGCACGAGGCTGTTCAGTCGTTCGCCCAGCAGGGTGCGCGGCTTGTGGATACCCGGGGTGTCGACCAGAATCAGCTGACCGTTCTTCTGGTGCACGATGCCGCGGATGGCGCGCCGGGTGGTCTGCGGCTTCGACGACGTGATCGCGACCTTCTCCCCGACCAGCGCGTTCGTCAGCGTGGATTTGCCCACGTTGGGGCGTCCCACGAACGACACGAACCCCGCTCGGAATCCTTCTACTTCAGTCATGACCGTTCACTCTCTCATCGTCCGACACTCCGAGGAATGCGTTCTGCGCGTCTATCAGCGCTTGGTCTCGTTCAACCAGCACGGTGCTGATTCGTTTGCGGCGGCCTTCGGTGCGTTCGGCGGTGAGGACCAACCCGCTCGCCCTGGCGACCGAGCCCGCCACCGGCAAGCGCCCGAGGGCCTTGGCCAGCAGGCCACCCACCGAATCAACCTCGTCGTCGTCCAGTTCCAGGTCGAACAGTTCACCGAGCTCGTCGACCGGAAGCCGCGCGCTCACCCGGAAGCGACCGTCGCCGAGTACCTCGACCTCCACAACGTCGCGGTCGTACTCGTCGGAGATGTCTCCCACGAGTTCCTCGATCAGGTCTTCAAGGGTGACCAGTCCGGCGATGCCACCATACTCGTCGACCACCATCGCGAGGTGGTTTGACTCGAGCTGCATCTGGCGGAGCAGCGCGTCGGCTTTCTTCGACTCGGGCACGAAGACGGCCGGTCGCTCGAGCTCCCGCACCGTGAGGCTCTCCGCGTTCGGCGGCCGCTCGTAGACGAGCCGGGCCACATCGCGCAGGTACAGGATGCCCGTGACGTCATCCACTTCGCCGTCGATGACCGGCACCCGGGAGAAGCCCTTACTCAGGAACAGGCCCATCGCCGCGCCGATCGATGAGTCCGCTTCGATGGTGACCATGTCGGTGCGCGGAATCATCACCTCGCGCACGACGGTCTCGTTGAACTCGAAGATCGAGTGGATCAGTTCCCGGTCGTCCTCCTCGAGTACGTCGAGCTCGGTGGCCTCGTCGACCATGCTGAGCAGCTGGTCCTCCGACGTGAACGTGGCCAGCCGGGTGCGCCCGGGGGTGACCCGGTTGCCGAGGGCGACAAGCGCGTTGGCGATGGGGCCGAGGAGCACCCGGAGGAAGTGCACCAGCGGGGCGGTCGCGGAGAGCAACTCCACGGGGTGGGCCCGGCCCACGCTGCGCGGGCTGGCGCCGACGAGCACGAAGGAGACCGCGGTCATCAGCAGGGAGGACAGTAGCAGTGCCAGCCACAGCTCCTCGATCGTGGTCGCGAAGACGAGGGTCACCAGCACGGCCGCCGTGGTCTCGGCGATGATCCGTACAAAATTGATCGTGTTCAGGTGCGCCCCGGTGTCGGCGGCGATCGCCGTCAGGGAGCGCTTGGCACGGGACTTCTCGGCCAGGTCAAGAATGTCGGCCCGGGATTGGCTCGTGACGGCGGAGTCCACCGCGGCCATCAGGCCGCCGAAGGCGACCAACAGGATGGCCGCCGTGAGAAACCACCCGATCATCGGTCGCGGAGGCGTTCCTGCAGGGCGAAGCCGATCAGGATGTCTCGCTGGATGCCGAACATTTCCTTCTCCTCGGCGGGTTCCACGTGGTCGAATCCGAGCAGGTGCAGCACGCCGTGCGTGGTGAGCAGCAGGAGTTCCTCGAGGGCGCTGTGCCCGGCTGTCTCGGCCTGGCCCTGGGCCACCTGCGGGCAGAGCACGATATCGCCGAGCAGCCCCGGCGGGGTCTCGGCGTCTTCGGTGCCCGGGCGCAATTCGTCCATCGGGAAGCTGAGCACGTCGGTGGGGCCCGGCTCATCCATCCATTGCACGTGCAGCTGCTCCATCGCACCCTCGTCGACGAGGACGATCGCCAGTTCGGCGTCAGAGTGCACGTGCATGGAGTCCAGAGCGTAGGCGGTCAGACGCAGGATGGCGGCCTCATCGACCGGGATAGTCGATTCGTTGTTGATTTCGATGCTCAAGAGGATCTCCGTTTCGGAAGGCGGTCGCGGGGAGTGTTGGGGCGGCCGGGTCCGCGACCTGCGAATTCCCGCGCCTGATCGCTTTCGTAGCGCTCGGCCTGCTTCTGCGCGTCGTATGCGGTCCAGGCGTCGACGATCCGGCCGACCAGGGAGTGCCGCACGACGTCGGCACTGCTCAGACGCACGAAACGGATGTCGTCGACCCCGTCGAGCACCCGGCTCACCAAGCGCAGCCCGCTCGAGCCCGCCGGAAGGTCAATCTGAGTGATGTCCCCGGTCACGACCATTTTCGAGCCGAACCCCAACCGGGTGAGGAACATCTTCATCTGTTCGGCAGTGGTGTTCTGCGCCTCATCGAGCACGACAAAGGAGGAGTTGAGCGTGCGGCCGCGCATATAGGCGAGCGGGGCCACCTCGATGGTTCCGGCTGCGAGCAGTTTGGGCACGAGTTCCGGGTCCATCATCTCGTTCAGGGCGTCGTACAGGGGGCGCAGGTACGGGTCGATCTTCTCGATGAGGCTGCCCGGCAGGAAGCCGAGTCGTTCCCCGGCCTCGACGGCCGGGCGGGTGAGGATGATCCGTTCGACCTCCTTGCGCTGCAGCGCCTGCACGGCCTTGGCCATTGCCAGGTAGGTCTTGCCGGTTCCGGCCGGCCCGATCCCGAACACGATGGTGTCGGTGTCGATGGCGTCCACGTATTCCTTCTGCCCGATGGTCTTGGGGCGGATGCTCTTGCCGCGGGAGCTGAGGATGGCCGGGCCCAGACGTTCGGAAGGGCTCGTGGAGATGTCCGTGTCGAGCATCCGTGAGGAGGTGCTCACCTCGGACTCGGCGAGGTCACGCCCGCCGCGCACCATGAGCAGGAGCTCCTCGATCAGGCGACGCGCCGCCTCGACGTGCTCGGTCTCACCGATCAGGGTGACCTCGTTGCCGCGCACGTGCACGCTGACGCCGGGGTGTTCCTTCTCGACGGCGGCGAGCAGACGGTCGTCGGCGCCGAGCAGGCGCACCATGGCAATGCCGTCGACCGTGATGTGCACCTCGGCCTGGCCCGGCCCGGGCTCACCGGAAACCAAGCGTTCCCTCCCCGAGGGTTCCGCCGGCGGCCTGCGGAGCGAGCAGGTGAGCGTGGACGTGGAAAACGGTCTGCCCGACGCTGGCGCCGGTATTGAACACGAGCCGGAACTGGCCGTTGGACAGCCGGGCCGCCACAGCATCCGCCACCTCGATGAGTTCGGTCAGCAGCCCGGGGTCTCCGGCCGCGAGCTCGACCACGTTGCTGTACTCGGATGTTTTCGGCGTGATGACGACATGCACGGGCGCCTGCGGGGCGATGTCGGTGAAGGCGATGATCCGTTCGGTTTCGGCGACGATGGTCGCCGGGACCTCGCGCGCGGCGATGCGAGTGAAGATGGACGGTTCTTGGCCGGTGGAAGACATGTCTCTATCTTAAGCTCACGCGCTACCAGCGGCCGAGCGTCACGTTCAGGATGGAGAGGGCGGCCGGGCCGGCGGTGGAGGTGCGCAGCACATTGTCGCCCAGGCGCACCCGGGTGGCGCCTGCCTGCTCGAGCAGGGTCAGCTCGGCCGGGGAGATGCCGCCCTCGGGTCCGACGACGAGCAGGATATCCCGGTCGTCGGTCGGCGCCGCCTGCGAGGTCAGCCGTTCGCTCGCGGTGGGCTCCAGCAGCAGCATCCGGGTAGTGCCGGCCAGCTCGGCCAGCATTTTGGTGCTCGCCGGTTCCCCGACCGTGGGCAGCCACGCGCGAATCGACTGTTTCGAGGCCTCGCGCACAATGCTGGACCAGCGATCCCGGCCCTTCTTGATTTTGGCTCCCTCCCAGCGCGTCACGGAGCGGGATGCGGCCCACGGGATCACCCCGTCGATGCCGAGCTCCGTGGCCGCCTGCACAGCCAATTCGTCCCGGTCTCCCTTGGCGAGAGCCTGGACCAGACGGATGCGCGGCGTCAGCAGCGCGGTCACGGTCACCGTCTCGACGCGCAGGGTCAGCAGCCTCGCATCTGCGTCAACGACGGTGGCGGCGAGCATGAGCCCGGCCCCGTTCCCGATCTGCAGGCGCTCGCCCGGGCGCACCCGGCTGACGGTGACCGCGTGCCGGGCCTCGGCGCCGCCGATGCCGACGACCGCCCCCGGCACGCAATCGGCGGCGTGGAGCGCCTCATCGATGAAGAAGTGTGCCATCGACGCCTAGCCGCGAAACCGATCGCGCAGCTTGGCGAAAAGTCCCTGCTGAAAGGCGCTGAGGGCAGGAACCGGCGCCTTGTGGCGGGCCGCAAAGGCCTCGATCAGCTCCCGCTCCTTGTGGTCGAGACGGGTCGGTGTGACCACGTGCACGCCGACCTTCAGGTCGCCGCGTCCGTTCCCGCGCAGACGGGTTACGCCGCGGTCCTTGACCGTGATGATCTCGGCGCTCTGCGTGCCCGGCCTGAGCTCGACCTCGATGTCGCCGTCGAGCGCCTTGACGGTCGCGGATCTGCCGAGGATGGCATCCGTCATCGGCACCTCGAGGGTGCAGAGCAGGTCGTCGCCGTCACGGCTGAACACGTCGTGGTGGCGCACCTTCATCTCAAGGTAGAGGTCGCCGTTGGGACCGCCGGCCGGACCGGCCTCGCCGCTGCCGGGCATCTGCAGGCGCAGGCCCGTGTCGACCCCCGCCGGGATGTCGACGGGGACCGTGCGACGCGCTCGCACGCGGCCCTGGCCCTGGCAGGTGACGCAGGGAGTGGCGATGATCGTGCCGTAGCCGCGGCAGGAACCGCAGGGGCTGCTCGTCATGACATTGCCGAGCAGCGACCGCACGGCGCGCTGGATGGTGCCGGTGCCGTGGCAGATGTCGCAGGTGACGGGCGCGGTGCCCGGCTGGCAGCACGTGCCGCTGCAGGTCGCGCACATGATGGCCGTGTCGACCTCGAGCTCCCGGTGCGTGCCGAAGATGATCTCATCGAGGTCGAGGTCGACCCGGATCAGGGCATCCTGGCCGCGCTCTCGGCGCGACCGAGGCCCGCGGCTGGATCCCCCGCCGCCGAAGAAGGTCTCGAAAATGTCGCCGAAGTTGCCGAAGTTGCCGTCGAAACCGGCGCCTCCGCCGCCGCCCGAGCGGCCGTTGCCGCCACGGTCGTAGTTGTCGCGTTGCTTGACGTCGCTGAGCACGTCGTAGGCGTGCGTGACGGATTTGAAGCGCTCGGATGCATCCGCGCCCGGGTTCACGTCGGGGTGCAGCTGCCGGGCCAGCCTGCGGTAGGCCTTCTTGATCTCGTCGGTCGAGGCGTCGCGGGCAACGCCGAGTACTTCGTAATGGTCAGCCAAAGCTGGCTCTCCTAGGTCTGTTCTGAAATGTGGTGTTCCGCCGGCTTCTGGGCCGAGGGGAACTGGTCAATTCTCGCCGAGAAGGCGTGAAAGGTAGCGGGCGACCGCACGGACGGCCGCCATGTTGTTCGAGTAGTCCATCCGAGTGGGGCCGAGTACGCCGAGGCGCGCCAGGTTGCCGCCCTGCGAGGAGTAGCCGCTGGTGAGCACGGATGTCTCGGCCAGACCGAACGGGGCATTCTCCCGGCCGATACTGACGGACACGCCGTGCTGGTCAGAGGCCATCTCGCCGAACAGCCGCAGAAGCACGACCTGTTCCTCGATGGCCTCGAGCACCGGGAAAATGCTGCCGGTGAAGTCTTCCTCGGTGCGCACGAGGTTGGCGGCGCCGGCCATCACGAGCCGGTCCTGCCTGTTCGCGCCGACCTGGTCCCGCAGGGTGCCGGTGATCAGATCCACCGCCTCCTGCTGCTCGAGCGGGCCGAGGCCGGAGCCGGCGGTGAGAGAGCTGCCGGTAAGGGTGCTGGCGGCCTCGCTCATGCCCAGCCCGACCAGAGCAGAATTCAACCGGGTGCGCAGTTCGATCAGAACGGGTTCAGCCAGAGGCCGGGGCAGGTCGACGACGCGTTGCTCGACCCGTCCGGCATCCGTGATCAGAACCGACAGGAGGCGAGTCTCGGACAGGGGCACCAGTTCGATGTGGCGCACCTTCGCGCGGGACAGCGACGGATACTGCACCAGGGCGACCTGATGGGTGAGCTGCGAGAGCAGCCGCACGCTGCGGGCCAGCACCTCGTCAAGGTCGGCCGACTGACCGAGGAACGTCTCGATGGCTTGGCGCTGCGCCGCCGAGAGCGGGCGCAGATCGGCGAGATGGTCGACGAACAGGCGGTAGCCCTTATCGGTGGGGATGCGGCCCGACGAGGTGTGCGGAGCCGCGATCAACTCTTCCTCTTCGAGCAGGGCCATGTCGTTGCGGATCGTGGCCGCCGAGACCCCGAAGGAATGCCGGTCGACGATAGATTTGGAACCGACGGGTTCGCGGGAGGCTACATAGTCCTGAACGATCACACGCAGGACTTCGAGACTGCGATCGGACACCATGGCGCTCGCCTCCTCCCAGCGTCGCGAGTGCAGCATCGATTGGCACTCGCGGTATGTGACTGCCAATCATACCGCGACCGGCTGGGCTTACCCATTGCTCCCCAATGTTGGGGCGCAGTAACTTAGGCATGTAGCACCTCTTCCCCGGTGCACTGAAAGGCATGATCATGAGTAATTTCACTGGTCCCGGATCCGATGATCCGTACCAGGGCCAACGGCCGCCGCAACCGCCCTACCAGCCTGCCGCCCCGGGACCGTCGGCACCCCTGACGGAGGCGGATGACCGCCAATGGGCGTCCCTCGCACATCTGGGCGGGATCCTCATGTTCGTGCCGTCCCTGGTGCTGTGGCTGCTCTTCAAAGACCGCGGACCTCTGACCAGCGTCGAGGCGAAGGAAGCGCTCAACTTTCAGATCACGCTTCTGATCGGCTACTTCGCGATCAACTTTTTTGCAACGGTCATCGGCTTCCTCACATTCGGCATCGGCGGCGTCATCGGCGGTCTCGCCTGGGTGCTGTACATCCTCGGTGTTGTCTTCTCGGTGCTCGGCTACCTCCAGGCGAAGGACGGCAACCACTACCGGTACCCGTTCGCCCTGCGCCTGATCAAGTAGCCCGGCGCACTCGGTTTTTCTTCAGAAGGAGCACCAATGACCAATTCCACCCCACCACCGCCCGCCAACCCGAACCAGGCTCCCACCCCGATGAACCCGGCCGACGAAAAACTGTGGGCCACCCTCGTGCACGTCGGCGGCATTCTGTTCTATTTCGTGCCGGCCCTGATCGGCTACATCGTGCTCAAGGACCGCGGCCCGTTCATCCGGGCACACACCGCGACCGCACTGAACTTCCAGCTCACGCTCCTGATCGCCTACGCGGTCGGCGGCGTCCTGACGATCATCCTCGTCGGCTACCTCGTTCTCCTGGCTGCCTTCGTTCTGATGGTCGTGTTCGGCATCATGGCCGCCTTGGCCGCAAACCGGGGCGAGTACTACACGTATCCGCTGTCGATCAAGTTCGTGAACTGAGTTCAGTCGGCGAGCAGGCGGCGCACGACGGCATCCGCCAGGAGGCGTCCTCTGAGGGTCAGTTCGATCGAACCGAAGAGGGCTGCTTTCGCGTCGATGAGTTCGTCGGCGATGAGTCCCGCCACCTCGTGGCGCCTGAGCGGGCTGAGCGAGTCGATGGGGATACCCTCGCGGATTCGGGTGAGCAAGAGCACCCGCTCCACCTCCTGAGTGGCCGCATCGAGGGTCTCCCGCCCGGCAGCCGGTGAGTCGCCGGCGCGAATCCGATCGCCGTAGGCCGACGGATGCTTGACGTTCCACCAGCGCACCCCACCGATGTGGCTGTGGGCTCCGGGCCCCACACCCCACCAGTCCTGGCTGCGCCAGTAGGCGAGGTTGTGGCGCGAGCGGTGCGCGTCATCCGTCGCCCAGTTGCTGACCTCATACCAGCCGTAGCCTGCCGAGGATAGTAGGTCGTCGGCCAGCTCATAGAACTCGGCCTGAACGTCGTCATCGACAGGGGCCAGTTCGCCGCGCTTGATCTGGCGGGCCAGCTTGGTGCCCTCCTCGACGATAAGCGAGTAGGCGCTGACGTGGGTGGGAGCCTGCCGGATGGCGTGCTCGAGGCTGGTGCGCCAATCGACGAGGGTCTCCCCCGGTGTGCCGTAGATCAGGTCGAGGGACACGTCGAGGCCGGCCTCGCGCGCCCACTGCACCACAAGCGGCACCCGCTCGGGGTCGTGGGTGCGCTCGAGGGTGGCCAGCACGCTCGGTACCGCGGACTGCATGCCGAAGGATACCCGGGTGAAGCCGGACTCGGCGAGGCGGCCGAGGTAGGCGGCGTCGACGGAGTCGGGGTTCGCCTCGGTGGTCACCTCGGCGCCGGGTGCGATCCCCCAGGTGGAGCGCACGGCCTCCAGCATCCGCACCAGGTCGTCGGCCGGGAGCAGGGTGGGGGTGCCGCCGCCGAAGAAGACGGTCGCCGCCTGGCGGGCCGGCACGCCCGACTGAGTCAGGATCCGGCCAGCCGACTGGACCTCGGTGATCGCCTGGCCGGCATAGTCATGCTGGCTTGCGCCCCGCAACTCGGTGGCGGTATAGGTGTTGAAGTCGCAGTAGCCGCAGCGGACCCGGCAGAACGGCACATGCAGGTAGACGCCGAAATCGCGCTGGGCTGCTCCCACGGCGGCCGAGGCCGGCAGCAGTCCGTCGCTGGGTGCGGGGTCGCCGAGGGGAAGGGCACTGCCCATGCGGTTAGACCGCGCCGATCGGATGCAGCGCGCGTAGGTACCGAGCGGTGATTTTGGCCTGTTGCCGCCGCACGAACGGCCAGCCCAGCCGGTAGAACCAGTTGCCGGGGCGGGAGAAGGCGCGGATGGTCAGCCAGACCGAGTCGTCCTCGCGTCTGTCGACGATGAACGATTCCTCGCCGCTGGCCGGGTGCCCGGCCATGGTGCCGTACGCGAAGCCGAGGCGGTCGGGTTCATCGATCACGTAGACCACGCGCACGGGGGCATCGATGGTGAAGGGGCCTAACTTGCTCGTGAGGTGCGCGGACATGCCGTTGACGATGTAGGGCGTGCCGTCCTCGGCGAAGACGGCCTCGTCCGGCTCGGGCTTCTGGTCGCGGGCGGCCTGGCCGTCGGCGTCGAAGACGAGTCCCGTGTACTGCTGGCCGGTGCCGTCCAGCAGGTCGGTGACGATCATTCCACTCCCCCGCTGCACGCCCCAGGTCATCAGCGACTTCGAGGCCAGCTGGAAGCGCTCCTCACCGCTGCCAAGGCGCACGGTGCGCTCGAGGGGCCGGTAGCCCTTGGGTGGGAACCGGAGCAGGTCCGGGGCGAGGGTGCCGCCGATGGACGCGTAGGTGACGGCGGTATCGGTGAAGGTGGCGCGGCGCATCCGTCTACTTCTTCTTCGGGGGCTCGTCACCGGACAGGGCGGCGATGAACGCCTCCTGGGGAACCTCGACCCGGCCGACCATCTTCATGCGCTTCTTGCCCTCCTTCTGCTTCTCCAGCAGCTTGCGCTTGCGGGAGATGTCGCCGCCGTAGCACTTGGCGAGAACATCCTTGCGGATGGCACTGATGGACTCGCGGGCGATGATGCGGGCGCCGATCGCGGCCTGGATGGGCACGTCGAACTGCTGGCGCGGGATGAGCTTGCGCAGCCTTCCCGTCATCAGCACGCCGTAGTCGTAGGCCTTGTCGCGGTGCACAATCGCGCTGAACGCGTCGACCTGTTCGCCCTGCAGCAGGATGTCGACCTTGACCAGGTCGGCCTCCTGAGAGCCGATGGGTTCGTAGTCGAGCGAGCCGTAGCCGGCGGTGCGGCTCTTGAGATTGTCGAAGAAGTCGAACACGATCTCACCGAGCGGCATCGTGTAGCGGATCTCGACCCGGTCCTCGCCGAGGTAGTCCATGCCGAGCAGGGTGCCGCGGCGGCTCTGGCAGAGTTCCATGATCACGCCGACGTAGTCCTTGGGTGCGAGGATGGCCGCCTTCACGATCGGCTCCTCGACCTTGGCGATCTTCCCGTTCGGGAACTCGCTCGGGTTGGTGACCGTGACAGACTTCTTGTCGTCGGTGGTGACCTCGTAGATCACACTGGGCGCCGTGGTGATCAGGTCGAGGCCGAACTCCCGGTCGAGCCGCTCGGTGATGATTTCCAGGTGCAGCAGCCCGAGGAAACCACAGCGGAAACCGAAACCGAGGGCGACGGATGTCTCGGGCTCGTACACGAGGGACGCGTCGGAGAGTTTGAGCTTGTCGAGGGCCTCCCGGAGGGCCGGGTAGTCGCTGCCGTCGATCGGGTAGAGGCCCGAGAAGACCATGGGCTTCGGCTCGGTGTAGCCCGGAAGGGCGACGGTGGCGGGGCGGAGCGCGGTGGTCACCGTGTCGCCGACCTTCGACTGGCGCACATCCTTCACGCCCGTGATCAGGTAGCCGACCTCGCCGACGCCGAGGCCCTTGCTGGTGGTGGGCTCGGGCGAGGTGACGCCGATCTCGAGGATCTCGTGCGTGGCACGGGTCGACATCATCTGGATCTTCTCGCGCGGGCCCAGCTTGCCGTCGATCATGCGCACATAGGTGACGACGCCACGGTAGCTGTCGTAGACCGAGTCGAAGATCATCGCGCGGGCCGGGGCGGCCGGGTCGCCGACCGGAGCCGGGATGAGGCGGGTGGCGCGGTCGAGGAGTTCGGCGACACCGACACCGGTCTTGCCGGAAACCCGGAGCACGTCGTCGGGACTGCCACCGATCAGGCTGGCGAGCTCCTTCGCGTACTTGTCGGGGTCGGCAGCCGGCAGGTCGATCTTGTTCAGCACCGGGATGATGGTGAGGTCGTTCTCCAGCGCCAGGTAGAGGTTGGCGAGGGTCTGCGCCTCGATCCCCTGGGCGGCGTCGACGAGGAGGATTGCTCCCTCGCACGCGGCCAGGCTGCGAGACACCTCGTAGGTGAAGTCCACGTGGCCGGGGGTGTCGATCATGTTCAGGGCGTAGGTCTGCCCGTCGAGTTCCCACGGCATACGAACGGCCTGGCTTTTGATGGTGATGCCGCGCTCGCGCTCGATGTCCATCCGGTCAAGGTATTGGGCGCGCATCGAACGGTCATCGACGACGCCGGTGATCTGCAGCATCCGGTCGGCCAACGTGGACTTGCCGTGGTCGATGTGGGCGATGATGCAGAAATTGCGGATGAACTCGGGCGGGGTGGCGGCCGGTTCAAGCGCCGTGAGGGGTCTCGGTGACATGGTCTTGCAATTCTCCCATAGGTGGCTGGGTCCCGGTTTCGCCGTTGCCGCGCATCGTTCCAGGCTTGCGCGCGGGAACGGCCGCACCCGGCGGCTCGCAGCGAACCACTGCCGCGAACCACTGCCGTGAACCACTGCCGTGGCTCTTCGGCGGGTAGTGTGGCCATCTCAGGAGATCCGACCGGGCGAGGCCGGACATCCGCACCGGTTCCGCACTGGTCCGCGGTGGCCCGGCCACCCGTGCGACGGATGTCCTGAGTTGGCCACAGACGCAGCGCCCGGCCGAGCACTCACCCACGGAAGAGCCAGAAGTGATTGACGCGAACCGGGTGCTGTCACTGCTGATCTGGTGCGGCTACTCCCTGATGTCTATCATCGGTATCGCCGTCACCCTCTCGTGCGGCTGCTCACCAGGAGGAATGAATGACACCCGCCGTCCCGGTTCTTTTCGTGCACGGGATCCGCACGTCGGGCACCATGTGGCGACGACAGCTGTCCATGCTGGGCGAGGCCGGGCATCCGGCACTCGCGATCGATCTGCCGGGGCACGGCGCCCGCATGGACGAAACGTTCACCGTGGCGGGCGCCCTGGCCGCCATCGACGAGGGCGTCGCTGCTCTGGGCGGCCGGGTGCTGCTGGTCGGCCTCTCCCTCGGCGGCTACTACGCCATCGAGTACGCCGCGCGCCACCCGCAGAAGGTGGCCGGGCTGGTCGCCGCGGGAAGCTGCGCGCTCCCGGCCGGCTGGCTGCTGGACGCCTACCGGGGCCTGGCCCGGCTGATCCGCCGACTGCCCGACCAGGGACTGTGGCTCCACACCACACTCGTGCGGGTGCTCCTCCCATCGGCAGGGGCCGCCGACACGCTCGCCGGCGGTGTGCCGCTGACGGTGATGGATGCCGGGCTCGGCGCCACCGGCAGCCTCCGCCCGCTGGACAGCCTGGCTCGCTATCCCGGCCCGGTGTGGCTGGTCAACGGTTCTCTGGATCAGTTCCGGCTGCATGAGCGCCGCTTCCTCGCCGCCTGCCGGGACGGGCGCCTCGTGATCGTCCCCCGGGCGTCGCACCTCGTCAGCCTGGCCCAACCGGAACGCTTCGCCGCGGTGCTGAGCGGCATCCTCACGGAGGTTGCGATCGACTGGCCCGGGCCGATTGTCGACCTGAACGAATAACTGGTATCGTTGCCTGTTGGCTTGCGTGTTGGGTCCCACCCCACACGATAATTGCCGTACGGCGCCCTCTACCGCCAAGCGGCCCATCCGAAAAAGAATCTAACGAAAGCGTATAAACGTGGCAAACATCAAGTCGCAGATCAAGCGTATCGGCACCAACAAAAAGGCCCAGGAGCGCAACAAGTCGGTCAAGAGCGAGTTCAAGCGCGCTGTCCGCGCGACGCGCCTGGCGATCGCCTCGGGCGACAAGGACAAGGCTGTTGCCAGCCTCGCCGTTGCCTCGAAAAAGCTCGACAAGGCCGTCAGCAAGGGCGTCATCCACCAGAACCAGGCCGCGAACAAGAAGTCCGCGATCGCGAAGTCGGTCAACGCCCTCGTCTAGTCTGCGCCCGACCGGGATCAGGATCGTTCACCGGCCCTGACCGGCGTACACAACAGCCCCTGCCATCTCGGCGGGGGCTTTCGTGTGTCCGGGCAGAGGCTCGAACCGTCGGGGACCGGTCACCTGAAATTCATCACGGCCGGGCCCGGTCAGGCGCAGCAGCATCGCCCTGACGGCGGTCCTGGCAGCCGTCGCCTATCTGCCGCTCGCCGCGCTGATCGTGTCGTGCGCGCCGAGTCCGCCCAGGCCCACACCTCTCAGTTCGGGCATCAGTCGGCGCGCACCACAGTGAGCGACCCCTCCCTGGCGCGGAGCTCACCGTCGAGGGTAAGGAGGCGCGCGAAAGCCGGGTCTGGTCAGCTCTCACCGCGGCGGGCGATCACACCGATGAGCCGCTCGAGAGCGAAGACGGGGTCGCGCTCGGCACCCTTCACTGCGGCATCCGTTTCGGCCAGCGCCACGACGCAGCGGGCGAGACCCTCGTCGGACCAGCTGCGCAGGTCACGTTGGGCCCGCTCGACCTGCCAGGGGGCGAGGCCGAACTGGGAGGCAAGCTGGGCCGAGCCGCCGCGCACCCCGCAGAGCTTCGCCATGGTGCGGATCTTCATGGCGAACGCGGCCACCACCGGGACCGGGTCGGCGCCGGAGGACAGGGCGTGGCGCAGGATGACGAGCGCCTCCCCCTGATGCCCGGCGATGGCGGCATCGGCTACCTTGAACGCGTTGGCCTCGACCCTACCGCCGTAGTAGCGGTCCACGGTCGTCTCGGTCACTTCGGTGCCGACATCGGCGATGAGCTGCTGGCAGGCCGCGGAGAGTTCGGCCAGATCGCCGGAGAACGCGGCGACCAGGGACCGCAGCGCGCTGGGAGTGACCCGCTTGCCGGCCGTCTTGAATTCCGCGGAGGCGAAGTCGTGCCGGTCGGAGTCTTTCTTCAGCTCGGTGCAGACGACCTCGATGGCGCCGCCGACGCCCGAACGGATGGTGTCGAGCAGCTTCTTGCCGCGCACGCCGCCGCCGTGCCGGAGCACGACGTAGGTGTCCTCGGCCGGGTTCTGCAGGTAGTCCAGGGCCTCCGCGAGGAACGTGTCGCTGCACTTCTCGACGGAGCTGACGCGGATCAGCCGCGGTTCGCCGAAGAGGGACGGGCTGGCCATGGTGAGCAGTTCGCCGGGCGCATAGCTGTCGGCCTGCACGTCGCTGATCTCCAGGCTGGGGTCTTCGAGTTTGAGGAAGTCCCGCAGCTGGCGGATCGCGCGTTCGGCCAGGAACACTTCGGTTCCGGAGACCAGGATGATCGGCGCCGGCCGCACCTGGTGCCAGGCCAGCTGCGGGATGGCGGCCGACTTCGGCACAGCGCGGGGCGCGGTCCGGCCGGATGAAGCTGTGCGTGCGGCCACTCGGGGTTCCTTCGATTGAGGCTGTGCGGAATCCATTAAGACTATCCGGGGTCGGTGTCCGGCACGGTCTCGTTCCGCACGGTCTCGCTCCAGACCGTCAGCGCACCACCACCTGGCCCCGGAGCGATCACCAGCAGTCCCTGCTGATCGGTGCGGAGGGGCAGTGTGCCCGCGGCCGCAAGAATGTCCAGGACCGTGTCGGTGGGATGGCCGTAGCCGTTCTCCCTGCCTACCGAAATCAGCCCCACCGTTGCCCGAAGATCGGCATAGAGCTCCGGGCTTTGGTCTGCCGACCCGTGGTGGGCGACCTTGACGACATCCACCTCGCCCGGGCTGGAGCTGCGCCGGAGCGCGTCCTGGGATTCCTCGCCGAGATCCCCGAGGAACAGGGAACGGATGCCGCGACCGTCGAATCCGATCGTCACGCTCCCCTCGTTTCCGGTCTGCATCACCGCTGAGCCCCGCACCGGCCAGAGGATCTCCCAGCGCAGCTCCCCGAGGGTGCCCGTGTCGCCGCGGGCAGCGCCCCGCAGTTCGGCACCGCCCGCGGCGAGGGCATCGTGCAGTCGCTCATCGTCGGCGTTCTCCGGGATGCCGACCAGCGCCGTGTCGACGCGGCCGATCACGGCGGCGACCCCGCCGATGTGGTCCAGGTCGTAGTGGGTCAGCACGAGGATGTCGATTCGGTCGATCCCCAGCGTGTCGAGGCAGTCGGCGAGCAGGGCCGGGTCGGGCCCCACGTCGACGAGCGCGTACCGGTCGCGGTCGCGCACGACGACCGCATCACCCTGCCCGATGTCGCAGGCCGCGATCTGCCAGTCCGCGGGGAAGGCCACGGCCCGGCCGACGCCTGCCCCGATCAGGCTGCCCGCGTAGCTTCCGGCGGCGAGAACCAGCACCGCGATCGCCGCGATCGGCCAGCGCGCCCGAACCTGCCCCCGGCCCCGCATCACCAGCGCCACCGCGGCCACCGTCAGTAGAACGGTCACGAGAACACCGAGCGGGCCGCCCAGCCAGGGTAGGCGGCTGCCGGGCAGCTCTGCGGATGTTCGGGCGATCGCCGCGATCCAGGCGGCCGGCAGCCAGGCCAGGTAGAGCACTCCCCCGGCGACACCGGGCAGCCAGGGCAAGAGCAGGCACGCGATCAGACCGATGACGGTGGCGGCCGGGGCTGCCGGACCGGCCAGCAGATTCGCGGGCACCCCGTAGAGCGGGAGGGTGGGAGTGAGCAGAACGAGCACCGGCTGACAGGCCAACTGCGCGGCCAGCGGGATGGCGATCACGGCGGCGAGCCAGGTGGGCAGCCACCGATGCAGCATTCGGGTCAGCGGCCCGGCCAGCACGAGTAGGCCGGCCGTGGCCAGAACCGACAAAGCGAACCCGTAACTGCGGGCCAGCCATGGGTCGGCCGCCAGCAGTAGGATCACGACGAGTGCGAGCAACGGCACACCTCGGCCCGGCCGACCGGAGGCAATCCCGAGCAGCAGGATCGTCGCCATCAGAGCGGCACGCAGCACACTGGGTTCGGGCGTCACGAGCACCACGAACCCGAGCAGGGTGAGGAGCGAGATCGCGATCCGGATGCCGCGGCGCAGTCCCAGAAACCCGGTCAGCAGCATGACGCCCGCGATCACCACGGCGCAGTTCGCTCCAGACACGGCCGTGAGGTGGCTGAGCGAACTCGTCTTCATGGCCGCGTCGAGGTCTGCCTCAACCGAGCTCGTGTCACCAATGGCCAGGCCGGGCAGCAGGTCACCGCCGTCGCCGGGCAGATCGCCCGCGGCGGTCGTGAACAGGGTGCGCAGTTCCCCGGCCCAGCCGAGCCACCAGGGTGGTGTCACGAGGAGCTCGGGCGGACCACGCCCAAACACCAGGGCGGATGCCGCATCCCCGGCCGCCGTGAGCCGAAGGGTGGCGTCCAGCCGCACGACACTGCCGATCTGAAGCGCGGTCGTCTGTCCGCTCGCAGTCTCCGCGAACACGACCACCGGAACCGACAGACCCCGCCCAGCACCCTTCCGGGCGACCTCGCCCTGGTCGATCCCGGTCAGGGTGCCGCGGAAGCGCACCCGGGCGGACGCTCCGGAGTCAGAGCCAGCCGGGCCGAAGAGTGCGGGAGCACCGAACGACTGGGTCTGCACCGGGATTGACGCCACCGTGAGGAGCACGGTCACTGACTCCTGCCGGGCGGCGCTCTCCCGCACGGTTTCCGGCAGCCGCCCGGGCGCAGCGACCGTGACCGCGGATGCCATCAGCGCGGCCGCAGCGCAACAGACCAGGCCGACACCCCAGGCCGACACCCCCCGGGCGCGGAGCAGTCGACGCGCCACAACCAGACCCACGCCCAGTGCGGCGGCCCATAACGCGGCCTGAGCGCCGGGTGCCCACCCGGGGAAGGCGATGAGCAACCAGGCCGCCAGCCAGGCGGTCGCCGCGGGGAAAACCAAGCGCAGGTCGAGCCCGGTCATGCCGTGATCCGGGCGGCGAGCTACGATGTCGCGCGTAAAATCCATACCGGGAGGCTAGGTGCGCCCGCGGCTCCCCCCGGTGGCCACCGGAATCTGTGCCCGGTTGACGCGGGACCGGGGGTGTGGAGGCGTGCCCGGTGACCTCGCCACCGGTCCGCGGCGACGGAGCGGCTCGTGAAAAACGACACGCTTCAGCCCGCGAGCAGGCCGCCGACAGCGCCCATTGCCGCCAGTCGGTCAGTTTTCAAGCACCGGATACGCTCGCCGCACCGATGCGTCAGGACTTCAGGCACCCTCCGTTCACGGCCACTCTCACACGGTGATCAGGGCTTTGAGCCCCTCGAACGTCTTCTCACCGATACCGGTGACATTGCGCAGGTCCTCGACGGCCGCGAACGGCCCGTTGGCGTCGCGGAAGTCCAGAATGCGCTGGGCCATGGCCGGGCCGATGCGCGGCAGGGTGTCGAGGTCGGCCAGGCTGGCCGTGTTGAGGTTGACCAGGACCGCCGGGCCGCCGCCACCTGGGTCGGATGCGCCGCCGAGGGATGCACCGCTGCCCGGCGGCGGTCCCTCGGGGACTTCGCCGAGCTGGGGCAGGTAGAGCTGCTCGCCGTCGCTGACCTTGCGAGCGAGATTGGTGCCGGCCGGATCGGCGGTCTCGGTCAGCCCGCCGGCGGCGGCCACGGCATCCATCACCCGGGCGCCGGTGGAGAGTTCGAAGAGACCGGGACGCCGCACGGCGCCGAGCACATGAACGAAGATGAGGGCACCGGATGCCGAGGCTGCCCCCGAGGAACTCGGGTCCGGGCCGCTGTCGGCTCCACCGGAACCCGAACCCGCGGTCGGGTGCGCCGGGGACACCACCTGGTGCCCGGCCTGCTGACCGAGCGCGGACACGATTACCGCGGTGGCCAACGCCAATATCAACAGCACGACGGCTGCGCCCACCCCGATGCGCACGCGCGCAGGGGCGCGCCCCTGCGCGCTCGGGGCCAGGCGGTCGAGTGCCGCGATTACCGGGTCAGGCTCCATCCCCGCAGGCTAAGCCGACGGGTGCCGGTCCCCCAGCGGACGGCCGTACACTGTGGGCGGCGCCGCGAGGTGCCGCCCTGGGGAGGCGAGGCAGGCGGTGCTACTGGCCGCGGGTGACGATGCTGACGAGTTTCGGCGCGCGCACGATCACGTTCATGATCTCGCGGTCACCGATCCGGCGGATGACCTCGGCCGAGGTACGTGCGAGGCGTTCCAGCTCGTCGCCGGAGATCTTCGGGGACACCTCGATGCGGTCGCGCACCTTGCCGTCGACCTGCACGACGGCCGTGACCGACTCCTCCACGAGCAGGGTTCGGTCGGCCTTGCGCCACTGCACGAGGGCGACACACGGCTCATGGCCGAGGAGCTGCCACATATCCTCGGCCGCGTACGGAGCAAACAGGTTGAGCACCATGGCGGTGACCTCCGCGGCCTCGCGCACCGCGGCATCCGCGGGGCCGACGCCGGTGTCGATCACCTTGCGGGTGGCGTTGACGAGTTCCATCAGTCGGGCGACGACCACGTTGAACTTGAACGATTCGACCAGGCCGGGCGCATCGGCCAGGAAGCGGTGGGTGACCCGGCGGAGACCGGCGTCGCCGGACCTCCAATCGATGTCGGGCGTACTCGTGACGTCGCGGGCGACGCGCCAGGCGCGGGCCAGAAACTTGGCGGAGCCGACCGGCGAGACATCCGCCCAGTCGATATCGTCTTCCGGCGGTCCGGCGAAAGCCATGGTGAGCCGTACCGCGTCGACGCCGAACTGGTCGACCTCCTCGGTGAAGTAGACCAGGTTGCCCTTGCTCTTGGACATCTTGGCCCCGTCAAGGATGACCATTCCCTGGTTCAGCAGAGCCGTGAACGGCTCGGTGAAGCTGACATAGCCGAGGTCGAAAAGCACCTTGGTCATGAAGCGCGCGTAGAGCAGGTGCAGGATGGCGTGCTCGACGCCACCGACATACTGGTCGACGGGCGCCCACTTCTCGGCTTCCTTCGGGTCGAACGCCTTCGTGTCGTCGGTGGGGTTCAGGAAGCGCAGGAAGTACCAGGAGCTGTCGACGAAGGTGTCCATGGTGTCCGCGTCGCGGCGTGCGGGGGTGCCGTCGATCGGGTTGGGCACGTTGACCCAGTCGGCCGCGCCGCCCAGCGGCGACGTGCCCTTGGGCTTGAGGTCGAGGCCGTCGGTGGGCGGCAGCAACACGGGAAGCTGGTCTTCCGGCACGGGGATCTCGGCGCCGTCCTGGCCGTGGATGATCGGAATCGGCGTGCCCCAGTAGCGTTGACGGGAGATGAGCCAGTCACGCAGACGGTAGTTCTTGGCGGCGCGGCCGGTACCGTCGGCGGCCAACTGCTCGATCATGCGCTTGATCGCGGTGTTCTTGCTAAGGCCGTTGAGCGCGCCCGAGTTGATCAGGCGGCCTTCCCCGGTCAGTGCGATGCCAGTGCGAGCCGGGTCGAGGGAGGTGAGCTCCTCGGTGCCGTCGATCATGTCCTGCGTGATCACGGGGATCATGCCGGTGACCGCGGCGGTCGTGTCGACGACCACGACCACGGGCAGGTCGAAACGGCGGGCGAAGTCGAGGTCGCGCTGGTCGTGGGCCGGCACCGCCATCACGGCACCGTGGCCGTAGTCGGCGAGCACGTAGTCCGCGGCCCAGATCGGCAGGCGTTCGCCGTTGGCCGGGTTGACCGCGTAGCGCTCGAGAAACACGCCGGTCTTCTCTCGGTCGGTTGCCTGACGCTCGATCTCGGTGCTGTTCTGAACCTGTACCAGGTATTCCTGGAACCGTTCCTTGACGGTGGGCGAGGCATCCGCGACCAGCTCGACGGCGAGGTCCGCGTCGGGGGCGACGACCATGAAGGTCGCGCCGTAGAGGGTGTCGGGGCGGGTCGTGAAGACGCTGATGCGCTCCTCTCGGCCTTCGATCACGAAGTCCACGTCGGCGCCGATGGAGCGGCCGATCCAGTTGCGCTGCATGTTGAGCACCTTCGCTGGCCAGGTGCCCTCGAGCTGGTTCAGGTCGTCAAGCAGGCGGTCCGCATAGTCGGTGATCTTGAAGTACCACTGGGTGAGCTTCTTCTTGACCACCACGGCGCCGCTGCGCTCCGAGGTGCCGTCGGCGAGCACCTGCTCGTTGGCGAGGACGGTCTGGTCTACCGGGTCCCAGTTCACCCAGCTGTCCTTGCGGTAGGCGAGGCCCTTCTTGTACAGCTGCAGGAACAGCCACTGGTTCCACTTGTAGTATTCAGGGTCGCTGGTGTGCAGCTCGCGGGACCAGTCGAAGGATGCCGCGTAGAGCTTCATGCTTTTCTTCTGCTGCGCAATGTTGTCGTAGGTCCAGCCGCGCGGGTCGATGCCGCGCTTGATCGCGGCGTTCTCCGCGGGCAGCCCGAAGGAGTCCCAGCCGATGGGGTGTAGCACGTTGAAGCCCTGCTGACGCCAGTACCGGGCGACGATGTCGCCGAGCGCGTAGACCTCGGCGTGGCCCATGTGCAGGTCGCCGGAGGGATACGGGAACATGTCGAGCACGTACTTGCGCGGACGAACGTCGTCGGGATCGTTCGTGCGGAAGGGGTCGAGCTCTTCCCAGATCGGCTGCCACTTCGCCTGGATGGCGGCGAAATCGTAAACTTTTTCTTCGCTGTCCTGGCCGGTGCGGGTGTGGTCGTACTCGTGTGCCACGTGACTCTCTTCGTTGCAGTGGGGATTGCGCCAGCAGGCACAGGGCCGCGCGGAGGCGGCGTCCAAGCTCTTAGGTTACTAAACCTGGCCCTGGCCCGTGGCGGCTCCGGATCGAGGAACGCCGAGGACGGCCAGGAGCGCCGCCGCTTTCAGTCGGGTTTCCTCGATCTCCTCCAGCGGATCGGACAGCGCCGTGATGCCGCCGCCCGTGCCGATGGAGGCCCCGTCCGGACTGAGCACGATGCTGCGGATGACCATGGCCAGGTCGACCGCGCCGTTTCGCCCCAGATAGCCGAAGGCCCCGGCGTAGAGCCCGCGCGGTCCGCACTCGAGGGCGTCGAGGATGGTCATCGCACTGATCTTGGGTGCCCCGGTCATGGACCCGGCGGGGAAGCAGGACGCAACGGCATCCACGCCGGTCAGCCCCGCGGCCAGGCGCGCCTCGACCGTGCTGACCAGCTGGTGCACGTGCGCGTAACTCTCCACGGCGAGCAGGTTCGTGACCTGCACGCTGCCGAGCTCGGCGATCCGGCCGAGGTCGTTGCGCATCAGGTCGACGATCATCAGGTTCTCGGCGCGCTCTTTGTCGCTGCCCTCGAGCTCGTCGCGGAGCTCGCGGTCCCGGTCGGCCATCCGGGAGCGCGCCCGAGTGCCCTTGATCGGCTTCGTGGTGATCAGGCCGCCCGGGGTCACGGTCAGGAACTGTTCCGGGGAGGCGCTGAGCAGGGCGGTGTCCCCGAAACGCAGCAGCCCGCCGTGGTGGCTGGGGCTGCCGGCGCGCAACGCCAGGTAGGCGTCGACCGGATGCGGCCGCACGTCGACCAGGATCTCGTTGGTGAGGCAGAGCTGGTAGGCGTCACCGGCCCGGATGAACGCCTGGCATTCCTCGATCAGCTCGGTGTAGTGGTGCACGTCATGCCGCCACCGGGCTGCGCCGGCAGCGGCAACGGGGCCGGCAGCGGGGCCGACAGGCCACGTGACCGGCCGGGTCGCGGATGCTGCGGGCGGCGGCTCCGACGTGGCGAGAGCCTTGAGCACGGCATCGGCCCACACCTGCGGGGCATCCATCGCGTCGCCGGAAGCGCGGCGAGCGAGCGCCCTGACCGTGCGTGCCGCGTGATCGAACACCAGCACTTGGTGCACCTCGAGCAGGGCGGCATCCGGGTAGTGGGAGTCGTGCACGGGCGTGCCGAGGGTCTGGGCGCCGAGTTCGTAACCGAGCCAGCCCACCCAGCCCAGCCGAAAGCCGCCGGTATCGTCGGTGCCGGTATCCTCGGTGGCATCGTCGGGGAAGCCGGCCGGCTCCGCTCGCAGGAACTCGAAGATCGTCCCGGGTGAGAGGTGGCCCGGCACGGACGGATCGCCGGCGACCGAGACCGTCACGGTCCCCTCCGGCACCGAGGCGGTGACGAACCGGGACTCGGGCGACGCAGACCCAAGATAGCTGAGGCCGGTTTCGGCGCCGTTGCCGGCATCCAACCAGAACGCGTACGGGCTGTTGCGGTAGAGGGTGTCGAAGACGCGGGCCGGATCCCACCACTCGGGCAGGAGGATGCTCTGAGTCGGCCCGGTCACACTCCCAGCCTAGGTGCCCTGATTCTCCCCGGAGTGCAGCGATCTGCCGCCCCGGCCGCACGCTTGCCGAACTCGGTGCCGTGTCTCGAACGAATTCGACGGAGATTCTCCGGAAAACGGCTTTTCCCGTGTGTCTGCGCCCGATCCGGGCAAAATCTCCGTCGAATTCGTTCGGACCCACTCATCTGGGTGCCGGGACCGCACCCACGACCCCACCGGGGACGCAGTGGGGACGCCGCCCGCGGGCGGCGTCCCCACCTTTCTCCGTCAGGTGCTGCAGCGTGGCTACTTCACAGCGAGGCTGCCCTTGAACTGGAGCCCCGTCGAGCCGGAGCCGCCGCCCCTGGTCGTGCCGTTGACCGCGGAGGTGGTCTCGCCGAACGTCATCGTCGTGTGGGCGATGGCATCGGCCATCTGCTCCAGCACCTCCGCATTGATGTTCGTGATGTCGTCGCATGCGGCGTGGTAGCAGGCATCGTACGGTGCGCCGGCGACGCCACCGTAGGTGACCGCCTCAGCCTCCGTCATCAGGTCTTCCGCACCGGTGAAGAGCCCGCCGGCGGGAATGCCGTTCTCGATGAACCCGAAGTAGTCGGACCGACCGTCGAACTCGGTGGGTTCTACGGCCAGCCCCTGCGAGGCGAAGTAGTCCAGGAAGACCTTCTCGACCAGCGCCGACCCGTTCGGGCCGGTGGTGCCGAAGGACGAGCCGTCACCGTCGTAGACGAAGCGCACAAAGTTCGGCGACGCGACCATGTCGAAGTTCAGGTTGACGGCATGCGCCTTGATCTGGCGTTTCGTCAGCTGTGACACGTAGTACTCGGAGCCGACCAGTCCATCCTCCTCACTGCCCCAAAACGCGAACCGCACCCGGTTGGTGGGTGCGTTGCCGGAGGCGGCGAGCTGGATGGCGGTTTCCAGGATGGCGGCGCTGCCGCTGCCGTTGTCGTTGATTCCCGCGCCCTCGGCGACGGAGTCGAGGTGCGCTCCGGCCACGACCGTACGGTCCGCGCGACCGGCCGAATCGGCCAGGATGTTGAAGGATTCAGTGACGGTGACCTCAGCATCCACGGCCAGCCGCACGGTCGGGGCAGGCTGCCCGGCCAGAGCCGCGCCGAGCGCGAAGGTCGTTCCGATGACCGGAACGGCGGTCTGCGGGGCGTCCAGAGTGCCGTTGACGATACCGAGGCGGTCGTCGGCGTTGCCTTGGTTGAAGATGATCACGCCGGCGGCGCCGGCCGCGATCGCATTGTCGGCCTTGACCCGGAAGGTGCAGGTGCCGCGTTGGATCAGGGCGACGTTCCCGGCCGTGAAGCCCGCGAAGTCCGCGGCTTCACAGCCGCTGGTCGAGGCCCGGTCGCCGACCAGGTTGATGTCGACCGCCTGTACCGCCGCCGAGACCGTGCCGGAGCCGGAGTAGCTCATCGTGGCAAAGTCGGTGCCGGCAGCGTAGGTGGTGGGGGTGGGCGTGAACTGCGCGAACGACTCCGCGTTCAGCACGAACTGCTCATAGGAGTAGGCCTGACGGATCGGCGTGTAGCCCGCGGCCTTGAGCCGCTCTTCGACGTAGACGGCGGATGCCTCGTACCCCGGCGTGCCGGACGCACGCGTGCCGCCGTTGGCGTCCGCGATCTCCTGGAACTTCTCCAGGTGGTCGATGATTCCGGCTGCCGTAACGGCTTCGCGCAGCGCGCCGGTGTCCGTTCCGTTATCGGCGTAGGCGGGCAGCCCGACGCTGACCGACAGGGCCACGGCCGTGCCGATGGCGGCGAGACGTATATTCCGATTCTGTTTCATGAGGGTCCCTCAGACTGGATCGAACGTGGGCCGGTCGTCCTTGAGCGGCCCTGCAGTGACGCTAGCGTATCCCCCAGTCGCGGGGCAAGGGCAGGTCCCCAGCCCCGCTGCGGGTGCACGGCTTAGGCTGTGGGTCGTGAACGATATCCTCAGCTGGATCCTGGATACGGTTTCCAGCGTGGATCCGGTGCTGCGCACCCTCCTGGCCGGACTCGGCATGCTGCTGGAGACATCCGTTCTCGTCGGCCTGGTCGTGCCGGGCGATTCCATCGTGATCGTGGCGAGCACCGCGGTGAGCAACACGGCCGAGTTCCTGGGGCTCGTCGCCGCGGTGATCGTCGGAGCCCTGATCGGCGAGAGCATCGGCTTCGCGCTCGGCCGCCACTTCGGGCCGTGGATCCGGATGAGCCGCCTCGGGCGCCGGCTCGGGGAACGCAACTGGGCCCGGGCCGAGATCTACCTGGCACGGCGCGGCGGCATCGCCGTGTTCCTGTCGCGGTTCCTGCCCGTGCTGCACTCGCTGATCCCGCTGACCGTGGGGATGAGCCCGATGCCCTACCGCACCTTCATGAAGTGGACCGTGCCGGCCTGCGTGATCTGGGCGGTGGCCTACGTGTCGATCGGTTCGGCCGCCGCCGAAGGCTACCGCGAGCTCTCCGACCGGCTCCACTTCGCCGGATACCTCTTCGTCGGCGCGATCGCGCTCTTCGTGCTGCTCGTGTTCCTGGTCAAACGCTGGCTGCACCGCCGCGAGGAGCGACACATGGAACAGCCGGAGCCTCCGGTCGTCTGACCGCATGCTCGGTCGGGCGACCCCTCGTTCGGCTGTCAAGTTCAGCGGGCAGGTCCGGGCACGACGACCCTCGCGGTGATCAGGTCGTCCGGCACCGGCGTGTGTGAGATGAGCAGCACCGCACGGCCGTCCTCCGCCGCCGTGACCAGGATGTCCCGCACGAGCACGTCGCCCTGCGCCTCGTCGACGTTGGCGGTGGGTTCGTCGACGATGAGCACCGCGAAATCCGCCAGCAACGCCCGCGCCAGCGCGATGCGCTGGGCCTGACCGCCGGAGACCAGGGCACCCCGCTCGCCGACCCGGGCGTCGAGGCCCCCACGCTTGGCGGCCCACTCCCCCAGTCCGACCCGGGCGAGCACGGCCTCGAGGTCGTCGTCGGTGGCCGTCGTGCGGGCGAAGAGCAGGTTCTGACGGATGCTGTCGTCGAAGAGCCAGGGACGCTGTTCGCACAGTCCCACCCGGCGACGCACCTCGGCCGGGGCCAGCGTGCGCGCCTCGACGCCGTCGAGCCGGTACGAGCCCGTGTAGTCGAGGAAGCGCACCAGGGTCTGGGCCAGGGTGGTCTTGCCGGCGCCGCTCGGCCCTGCCAGGTGCACGCGGTCCCCCGGCGCCAGGCGCAGGGTGATGCCCGTGACCGCCGGGGTAACGGAACCGGGCCAGCGGGCACCCACGTCGGTGAGTTCGAGCACCGGGTGGGCGCTGACGCTCGTGGTGGACATCGCATCCGCCGGCGCATCCGTCGGCTCGGTTACCGACTCCGCCGGGATCTCCGTGGGGACGCTGGTCGGCACCGCCGTCGCCACCCGCGCGGCGCTGGAGCGCACCTGGCGCCAGACGCCGAGCGCGAGCGGGATCATTCCGAACACCTCGAACACCGCCATGGGCACGAGCACGACCACGACGAAGCCCGGTCCGCTGAGGCCAGCCGGCCCGGAGAGGGCCGGAATGCCGACCTGGAGCGCGGCGACCGTCGCCAGACCCGCGAACAGTGACAGCACGGCTCCCTGCACGCCCACGCCCAGCGACCGGCGCAGGGAGGCCCGGCGCAGCCGGTCGTCGGCCGCCGCAAGGGTGGCCAGGCGGGCATCGAGGGCCCCGAAGGCGCTCAGCACGTCGAGGTTCTCCACCACCTCGAGCACCTCGCCGGCGAGGGCTCCGCGGAGGGGTGCAAGCTGGCGCTCCGACCGGGCGGACAGCGCGCTGGAGGTGACGGTGGCGAGCAGACCGGCAACGAGGAGCGCCAGCGCCAGCGTGACACCGGCGGCGGGGAGAACCAGCCAGACCCCGACCACGCTCACGCTCAAGAGGACCCCCGCCGTGGCCAGAGGCTGCACCACCCGCAGCGGGAAGTCCTGCAGGTCGTCGACGTCGCGCACGAGGCGACTGAGCAGGTCGCCACGGCTCGTGCCTCCGAGGCCGGCCGGGGAGAGCGGCAGGATCCGGGAGAAGATGCCCACGCGCAGGTCAGCCAGCTGGCGGAATGCGGCGTCGTGGCTGGCCAGACGCTCGAGGTAGCGGAACGCAGACCGGCCGAGGGCGAACGCACGCACCCCGACGACCGCCATCGAGAGGAACATGACCGGCGGTTGCTCGGCGGCTCGGGTGATCAGCCACGCCGACGACGCCAGGAGGGCCACCGCGAAGACCGCGCTCAGCACGCCCGCGGCCAGGCCGGGGGCGAACCGGCGGGCAGGCGGCTGGGCCAGGCGCAGGACGGCGCGCACCTCGGCCCGGCCGGCCGGCCGGGGGCCGGCGATCCCGCTCGCGCTGGGTCCGGAATCAGACATGGGCCACCTCGTGCAGGGCAACGATCTGGTCGGCGGCGTCCCGCAGGGCAGGCCGGTGGCTGACCACGATCACGATCCGCCCCTCGGTCGTGAGCCGGCGCAGCCCGGCGACGAGAGAGGCCTCCGCAGCCTCGTCCAGCGCCGAACTGGGCTCGTCGAGAACGACCACGGCGCAGTCGTGGCTCTCAGCGCGGTAGATGGCGCGGGCCGCTGCGACCCGCTGGGCCTGTCCGCCGGAGAGTCCCTCGCCGGCGATGCCGAGTATGGTAGCCGGCTCCAGATCGCCCGCTCCGGCGCACTCCAGCGACCGGGCCACGGTGTCCCGATCGACGGACGCGTCACCGAGCGCGAGATTGTCGGCGATCGTTCCCTGGAACAGTCCCGGCCGTTGCCCGGCCCACGCCAGCCACGGGCGCGGTGTGCCCGGGGTCTGCTCCGCACCGTTCAGCAGGATCCGCCCGCCGAAAGGGACGAATCCCTGCAGGGCGGCCACCAGCGTGGATTTTCCGGTGCCGCTCGGGCCCACGACCACGGCGAGTTCGCCGGGGCGGAAGACGGCGCTGAAGTCGTGCACGGGGGCATCCGTGCCCCGCTGGATCGTGACCTGCTCGAACCGGAGCACGCCGGTATCCGCGGGGCCTGCTCCGGTGCGCGCGCCAGACGGGGCAGTCGAGGCAACCGGGGTCGCCACGGCCCGGGGCCCGGCACCGTCGTCGAGAATGGCGAAGACCTCCTCGGCCGCCGCCAGACCGTCGGCCGCGGCGTGGAACTGGGCGCCGACCTGCCGCACGGGGAGAAAAGCCTCCGGGGCCAGCAGCAGCACGAACAGGCCGACGCCGAGTGCGAGGCTTCCGTCAACCAGGCGCAGCCCGATGGAGACGGCAACGAGGGCCACCGACAGGCTGGCCGCCAGTTCGAGCACGAACCCGCTGAGGAAGGAGACCCGCAGCACCTTCATAGTGCGGCCGCGGTAGTCCTCGGTGATGGAGCGCACCCGGGCGAACTGGCGTCGCTCCCGACCGTAGATTTTGAGCGTGCCGAGCCCGCCGACGAGGTCGAGGAACCCCGTCGACAGCCGCTGCAGGGACTCCCACTGCTGCCGCTGCACGGACTGGGTGGCCTGGCCGATCAGCACCATGAAGACGGGGATGAATGGCAGCACTACGATGACTGTGATGCCGCTGGGCAGGTCCTGCCAGAGCATCACCAAGATCAGCAGGGGCGTGCTGATCGCCGCCAGCAAGAGCTGGGGCAGGTAGCGGGCGAAGTAGTTGTCCAGCGCGTCCAGCCCCTGGGTGGCCAGGGTGGAGACGCCCACACTGGCCCGGCCGCTGAGCCAATCCGGGCCGCGCTCGGCGACGCGGTCGAGAACCTGGCGGCGCAGCTGGCTCTTGACTTGGGCTGCTCCGCGGGTGGCGGCCACCTCGAGGAGCCACACCAGCGCGGCCCGCACCACGATCACGCCCGCAAGGGCGGCCGTGGTGAAGGCCAGCGAATCCTGAGAGGCCCCAGTCAACGCGAGGGTGATGCTCTGGCTCAGCAGCCAGGAGAAAGCGATGACCGTGACAGTCTGCGCCAGTCCGAGCAGGGCACCCACCGACAGGAACCACCGGGCGGCGGACGCGTAGCGGAGGAGCCGAGGATCGAAGGGGCGCATTCCGTTTAGTGTCCGGCGGACTCTACGTGGGCCGAGACGGTCGTGCGGCTGACCCGCTTGCGTAGAACCCAGTAGGTCCAGCCCTGGTACAAGAAGATGACGGGCATGGCGAACAGGGCGGTCCAGCTCATCACCTGCAGTGTGTACGGCGTCGAGGAGGCGTTCTCGATGGTCAGGCTGTTGGCTGCATCGTTGCTCGCCGGCATCACGTCGGGGAACAGGGACGCGAAGAGCGTCAGCACCGCGAGGGCGATCGTCGCGGCCATCAGCGTGAAGGCCCAGCCTTCGGCGCCCCGCAGGTTCGCCAGGAACGCCCCGATCAGGGCAACCGCGGCGAGGGCGGCGAAGGCACCGGTGGCCAGGCTGCCGAAGGCAAGGGTGGTCCAGACCAGGAACGAGGCGGCCACCACGATGGTGGCCACCCCGGCCTTGACGGCTAGCCTCTGAGCGCGCTGACGGATGTCCCCCTCGGTCTTCAGGGAGATGAAGACCACGCCGTGGGTGAAGAACAGGAGCAGCGTGGTGAGCCCGCCCAGGAGGGCGTATGGGTTGAGCAGGTCGAAGAAGGAGCCGATGTAGTTGAAGTCCGCGTCCAACTGCACGCCCCGCACGATGTTGGAGAAGGCGACACCCCAGAGCAGAGCGGGAACGGCAGACCCGATCACGATCATGAGGTCGAAGCGTTTCTTCCAGGTTGCTTCCGGGCGTTGGTGCCGGTACTCGAATGACACCCCGCGCAGGATGAGGGCGAGAAGGATCACCAGCAGGGCCAGGTAGAACCCGCTGAACAGGGTGGCGTACCACTCCGGGAAGGCGGCGAAGAGTGCTGCGCCGGCCACGATCAGCCAGGTTTCGTTGAGGTCCCAGACCGGCCCGATGGTGTTGATGATGACCCGGCGGTCGAGGTCGTCCTTGCCCAGGAAGGGCAGCGACATGCCGACGCCGAAGTCGAAGCCGTCGAGAACGAAGTAGCCGATGAAGAGTGCACCGATGATCCAGAACCAGAGAATGTTGAGATCCATCATGCGCTCCTAGTAGACCGTGACCTGTGGCTTGACCTTGCCGGAAACCGGGTCGGGTTCCGCCAGCGGGGCAGGTCCCTTCCGCACGGCCTGCAGGATCAACTTGAATTCGACGACAGCGAGGGCGCCGTAGATCAGCGTGAACGCGATCAGCGAGATCAGGATCTCGGCGCCGCTGACGTTGGGTGATACGCCGTCCTCGGTGCGCAGGAGCCCGAACACGAGCCAGGGCTGCCGCCCCATCTCGGTGAAGATCCAGCCGACGCTCATGGCGAGAAGCGAGAACGGGAAGCTCCAGATAGCGATCTTCCAGACCCAGGTGGCCTGGGGGCTGCGCCCGCCGCGGGTCAGCCAGAGGCCGACGACGGCAACTAGTATATGGGCGATGCCGAGACCGATCATCCAGCGGAAGGCCCAGTAGGTGATCCAGATGGTCGGGGTGTAGTCGCCGGGGCCGTACAGGCTCACATACTGCGCCTGCAGGTTGTCGATGCCTTCGACCGTGCCGTTGAGGGTGTGGGTCGACAGGAACGACAGAAGGTATGGGATACGAATCGAGAATAATTCGCTGACGCCGTCGGGGGTGCCGAGGGTGAAGATCGAGAAGGATGCCTCGGCGCCCGTCGCTGTCTTGTACATCGCCTCGGCCGCCGCCATCTTCATGGGCTGGGCCGCGGTCATGGCCAGGCTCAGCGAGTCGCCGAAGAAGGTGGTGAGCGCACCGGAGACAACCATCATCCACATGCCCAACTTGAGTGCGGGACGCATGGATTCCTCGTGCTGCTTGCGCAGCAGGTGCCAGGCGGCCACCGAGATGACGAGGCCTGACGACACCATGAAGCAGGCGAAGATCGTGTGCGGGAAGGAGGCCAGGGCGATCGGGTTGGTCAAAAGCTCGCCAATACTGGTGAGCTCGGCCCGGCCGCGCTCCTCGTTGATGCGGAACGCGATCGGGTTCTGCATGAACGCGTTCGCCGCGAGGATGAAGTAGGCCGAGGCGATCGAACCGGCCGTCGTCAGCCAGATGGTGGCGAGGTGCAGGCCGCGGGGCAGCTTGTCCCAGCCGAAGATCCACAGTCCGATGAACGTGGCCTCCAGGAAGAAGGCGATGATGCCCTCGAAGGCGAGCGGGGCGCCGAAGACGTCACCGACGAAGCGGGAGTAGTCCGACCAGTTCATTCCGAACTGGAACTCCTGCACGATTCCGGTAACGACGCCCATGGCGAAGTTGATCAGGAAGATCTTGCCGAAGAAGTGGGTCAGCTCGAGGTACTTGGTCTTGTCGGTGCGCACCCAGGCGGTCTGGAAGAGCGCGACCGTGAACGCCAGCCCGATCGTGAGCGGTACGAAGAGAAAGTGATAGACGGTAGTCAGACCGAATTGCCATCTCGACAGGAGTAACGGATCCAGCCACTCGTTCATGCGCCCTCCAGCGTCATCGGGTTTTTCTACACTGTGTAGAACATCACTATTCTACGAGACGTAGAAGAGTTGATTGCCGCCCGCTAGACTCCCCAATATGGGGAGTTTGGGAGAGCTGGAACGACTGCTGATGGATGTTTTGTGGGAAGCCGAGGAGTCTCTGCCTGCCAACGATCTCCGGGATCGGCTACTCACCCCGACGACCGCCACCGCTAGGCGCAAACCACTCGCCACCACGACCGTGCTCACGGTGCTCTCCCGCCTCGAGACCAAGGGCTTCGTCACCCGCGACCGAGACACCCGACCGCACCGCTACCGGGCCGTGTCGACCCGGGCGGAACATACCGCGGAGCTGATGCACAAGGTGCTCGGCTCTGCTCCTGACCGGCAGGCGGCCCTCGCCCGGTTCATCGGGGACGTCACCCCGCAGGAGGCCGACGTTTTGCGCCTGCTCCTCGGCACCGTACCTCTCGGTCGCGAGTGACCGGCATCCAGTCCCCGCTCCAGTCCCTGCTCCAGTCAGCACGCGTCAGAGCGGCCAAGTCGTGTTCGTCACGGCCGTAGCGCTCATGATCGTGGCCGTGCTGCTCGCCGGTCCGGTCCCGATCTGGCTTGCCACCGCCGACTGGCCGGCCCGCTCCCCCGCGGTCGCCCTGGTGTTGTGGCAGGCCATCGCCCTGGCCGGCGGGCTCTCGATGATCGGCTCGCTGCTCAGCTTCGGGTTGATCCCGTTCGGCGAGAACCTGTTCGAGGGCATCCGCTCGCTGGCGGGCCATCTCGTCACCGGCACATTGCCGGCCGGCACGTCGTTCGGCTCGGTGCTCCTGCTGTGCGCGGCGCTGATCCTCGGCAGCCATCTGCTGCTCAACCTCGCCGCGACCTTTTCCCGCGCGGGGCGCCAGCACCGCAGGCACCGGCACCTGATCGGACTGCTCAGCGACCCTCTGCCGAGCCATTCCGGCACCCGTGTGATCGAACACGACGCCCCGGTCGCGTACTGCCTGCCTGGCGCGACCCGGTCGGCGACCGTGCTTTCCCGCGGCCTTCTGCAATTGCTGAATGCCGACCAATTGCGCGCAGTGATCGCACACGAGCGCGCCCACCTGTTGCAGCAGCACCACCTCGTGCTGCTCGCCTTCAAGTCCTGGCACAGCGCACTGCCGTGGTTCCCGATCGCGAACCGCGCCGAGAACGCGGTCGCCCTGCTGGTCGAGATGCTCGCCGACGACCAGGCCCGGCGGGTCGTCGACGACCGCACGCTGGCCACCGCGATCGCACTGGTCGGGTCGGCACACCAGGTGGACCCGCTGGGAACGGATGTCGAACTCGCCGACGGCCCGGACCATCCGTTCGACCTGGTGACACCCCGCGTTCGCCGCCTGATCACCCCGCCGGCGCCGCTGACGCCCTCCGCCGTGCTTTTCGTTGCAGCCGGCGCCGCCGCACTCCTGCTGCTGCCGACGCTGCTCCTGTCCCTCGCCTGAGCCCGGGCCTACCCGAGCACGCGCCTACCTGAGCACGCCCCAGCCCCAGCCCCAGCCCCAGCCCCAGCCCGGGCCTACCTCTGCCCCTGCCCCAGCCCCTAACGAATTCGACGGAGATTCTCGGCCCCAGAGCCTGTTTTGCTCCAAAACCGGCCCGTAGGCGCAGAATCTCCGTCGAATTGGTCAGGCAGCGCCTGTCAGCTGGTGCCTAGAAGAGGTTCGCCTGTTCGAGCCAAGCGGCCGCGATCTTCTCGGCCGAGAGCTGGTCGTTCACGCTCTCGGAGTTGAGGCCCACCAGGTCCTCGGCGGTCAGAGCGGCACTGACGGCGTTGAGCACGTCGGCGGCCTTCCCGCCGACCTTGTCGGACACGACGGGCACGACGTTGTCCGCGAAGAACAGGCCGTCCGGGTCGTCGAGGGCGACGAGGCTGTCCGACTTGATGTTCGGGCTGGCCGTGTAGACGTTCGTGATCTGGATGTCGTTGTCGACGAGAGCCTTGATCGTGAGCGGGCCGCCACCATCCTCAATGGGCGTGAAGCCGGCGATGGGGATGCCGTACTTCTCCGTCAGGGTCGTCGGTCCGTAGGGGCGGGTCTGAAGTTCGGACGGTCCGCCGACGGTGATCGGCTCGGTGACATCGGCGAGCGACGCGATGTCAGTCAGGCTGTACTTGTCGGCGAAGGCCTGCGTGACGGTCCAGGAGTTTTGGTCCGTGGCCGAGGCCATGTCGAGCACGCTCAGCCCCTCGGGCAGCTCGTCCTGCAGCTGCGCGTAGGTCTCGTCGGCGGTGCCGCCCGCGGCATCTGCATTCAGGGCCTGCAGCAGGCTGCCGCTGTACTCGGGGAAGACGTCGATGGCACCGGATTCGATCTCGGGCAGGTAGACCTCGCGCTGGCCGATCTTGAACTGGCGGTCGACCGTGAAGCCGTTTCCCTCCAACGCCAGGGCGTAGATTTCGGCGATGATCTCGTTCGAGTAGTAGTCCTGCGAACCGACGACCAGGGTGGCGGACCCCTCGTCGGCGTTACTTCCGCTGTCCAGCGGGTCACCGGACGCACACCCTGCAAGGGCTACGACGGCCCCAACCGCGACCGCGGCGACCGCCGCGAGCCGGCCTCTGTGAGCTGTGAACATTAGTGGGTTCCTTTCGTGATGGCGGGATCAATCCCCGGGACAGGTCGGGCTGACCTGGCACGGTCGACTGGGGGACGTTGGGACGCGACGCCTCTGGGAACAACAAGTCGCTGAACAACAGTGAATATTCCCTCGAGGACGAGGGCGAGCAGGATCACGAGCAGTGACCCGCCCAGCATCTCCGCGTAGTCGCGGGTTTTCAACCCGGCGAACAGGAACCGGCCGAGGCCGACATCTGCCACGTAGGCAGCCAGGGTCGCCGTGGCGACGACCTGCAGGGTGGCCGAACGGATGCCCGCGATCAGCAGCGGCAACCCCAACGGGATCTCGACCGTGCCCACGATCTGGCTCTCCGACATCCCGACCGACCGGGCGGAGTCGATGACGGACCGGTCAATGGCCTCGAACCCGGCGTAGGCGCCCGCGAGGATCGGCGGGATCGCCAGGACCGTGAGCGCGACGTACGGCGCACCGAGCCCAATCCCGACCCACAGCGCGACCAGTGTCAACAGGCCGAGGGTCGGAATGGCCCGCAGCCCGCCGGAGGTGGCTACAGCGAGGCTGCGTCCCCGACCCGTATGCCCGATCAGGAAACCGACCGGAATCGCGATCACGGAGGCCATCAGGACCGCCACGAGGGTGAACACCAAGTGTTCGATCGTCCGCGCCGGAATGCCGCCCGGCCCGGCGAAATTGGCCGGGTCGAGGATCCAGTTCACCGCGTCAACGAACAGGTTCATGCGGATGCCTCTGCGATCCGGGCGACCCGAACGGCCCTCCGGTCGGTCGCCGCCAGGCGGGTCCAGGGCAGCAGAACCCGCCCGAGCAGCACGAGGGCGCCGTCCAGCAGCAGCGCCAGCGCCACGGTCAGCACGATCCCGGCGATGATTTCGGCCTGGATACCGCGCTGGAAGCCATCCGTGAACAGGCTGCCGAGGCTCTGCGCGCCGATCACGGCCCCCACCGTGGCGAGGCTGACCGTGCTGACGGCCACGACCCGCAGGCCGGCCAGGAGCACCGGCCCGGCCAGCGGCAGCTCAACCTGCCAGAAGATGCTCCAGCCGGAATACCCCACGGCGACAGCGGACTGGCGTACATCCTTGTCCACGGATGCCAGCCCGTCGGCCACCACGCGTACCATCAGCGCGACGCCGTAGATCGTCAGGGCGATGACCAGGTTGAGCGGCGAGCGAAGGCTGGTGCCGACAATGGCCGGGATCACGAAGAACAGCGGCAGGGACGGGATGGCGTAGAGCAGCCCACTGGCCGTCAGGATCACGCCGCGGCCGGCACGGTACCGGTTCGCGAGCCAGCCCAGCGGCACGGCGATCAGGAGGCTGAGAAGGATCGGCGGCACGCTGAGGATCAGGTGGTCCAGGGTGCGATCCCAGAGCAGGTCGAGATTCGACCAGAACCAGGTCACCGCGGAGCCTGGGGATCCGGGGAGTGCGCGGTCTGCCGCGGCTCCACGAGCACACCGGCCAGGCGGCCCTCACTGTCGAGCAGCAGGTCGGAGTCGCCGCGGCGTTCCAGATGCAGGGCACGCTTGCCGCGATCCGCTCCGACGAAGCTGGCCACGAAGTCGTCGGCCGGGTTCGCCAGGATCTCGGCCGGCGCCCCCACCTGGGCGATCCGTCCGCCGTCACGCAGGATGACGACCTGGTCACCGAGGAGGAACGCCTCCTCGATATCGTGGGTGACGAACACGACCGTTTTGCCGAGCTCGCTCTGCAGCCGGATCAGTTCTTGCTGGAGCTCGGCCCTCACGATCGGGTCGACGGCGCCGAACGGCTCGTCCATCAGCAGAATGTTTGGGTTGACCGCGAGCCCGCGCGCCACCCCGACCCGCTGCTGCTGCCCGCCGGAGAGCTGGCTGGGGTACCGGTCCGCCAGGGTCTGGTCCAGGCCCACCGTGTCGAGCAGGGTGAGGGCCTCGGCGCGGGCCTTCTTTCTCGGCACCCCGCGCAGCAGCGGAACAGTCGCGACGTTGTCGATCACCGTGCGGTGCGGGAGCAGGCCGGAGTCCTGCATCACATAGCCGATGCCGCGCCGCAGCGGCACCGGCTCGAGCTGGGCGATGTCGGCCCCGTCGATCTCGATCGTGCCGCTGCTCGGGTCGACCATCCGGTTGATCATGCGCAGCAGGGTGGTCTTGCCCGAGCCGGAGGAGCCGACGAGCACCGTCGTCTGGCGCGACGGGAGGGTCAGGCTGAAATCGTCGACGGCGAGTGTGCCGTCCGGGAACTGCTTGCTCACCGAGCGGAACTCGATCATGGAAATGGCTCATTTCTCGACCGAAGTCGACACAACACGGGAAGCAGATATACCACCCAACCATCACACGGCGCCGCGAGCCACCGGATCGCGGAATTCCTAGCGAACGCTCGGCCCGTAGTATCCGGCGAGGTAGTCATGCGTGACCACGCGGCACTCTTCGATGAACCGCTCATCGCCCTGCGGGTCGGAGCGGAACGCCCGCGACAGAATCGAGTCGCCCATCTCAACGGCGACCTCAAGCCGGAAGATCAGTTCGTCGCCGCCCTCGAGGCCGAACTCCTCGACCAGCATGCCGGCCACCCGGCGGGCGAAGTAACCCGTGTCGGGGTCTTCGACGACAGGCACACCCTGCCGGTCGTCGAAATGCATGATGCGAAACCCCGGCTCAGAGCGGTACAGGTCGACGAAGGCCGTGATGGCCACGTCGACGGCCTCCCACCAGCCCTGGGGAGCGTTCGTCTTCAGCTGCTCCGCAACTCGGCTCCGGAATCGCAGCACCGCGCGCTCGCGCAGAGCCTGCAGCACCGCGACGCGATCGGGGTAGTACCGGTACACGGTCCCGATCGACGCGCCCGCGCGCTCGGCCACCATCGCGGTCGTGATGCGGTCGAAGCCGACCTCGTCCACGACGACGGCGGCGGCGTCGAGCAGACCGGACAGTCGTGCCGTGCTGCGCTGTTGGATCGGCTCGGTGCGGGCCTGCTGGGCCGGCACAAAAGGATCCCCACCAAAAAGGTCACTGAGTGACACTTGTCCTCCTTGAGACTAAGTCACTAATACTAGGCGGCAATGTCCCCCTCACTGTGACGTGACAGCGTGTCTCGCCCGATTGGGCAGGAATAACCCTCGGCTCTCCGGGCGACCCGACTTCGATGCCGGGTAGCGTCGTGCGCATGCCAGACTAGGGACGTGCCGACATATCCTCGAATCCCGCCCACGGGCACGCCAGCGAAGATGATGCACCGCGCAGCCCGCATCGAGGACTGGCTGCACTTCAAGCGCGAACGCCACGCCCGCAAACGCGGCTACCTGCCCACGGTCATCCCCTATGCCGGCTACGGCACGACCGAGTGGGTGCGCATTCTGTGCCGGGTGCTTCTGGCCAAACCGGCCAAGCCCGGCTCCAAGCTGGCACGCCGCCACTGGCACGCCGACCGCCGCGAGGCCGGAATTCGCGGCTGGCACAGCTTCACGAGCGTTCCGGTCAACGATGTGACGGTGACCATCGAGATCAACGGTTTCTCCCACCGGGTGCAGGCCGACCGCGGGGGCGTGGTCGACACCGTCATTCCGGTCACGCTCACCCCAGGCTGGCAGATGGCCCGGCTGCACACCGACGACACGGCCGCGCCGGTCGAGGCCCCGCTCTTCATCGTGGCCCCGACGGTACGCCGCGGGATCCTGTCCGACGTCGATGACACGGTCATGGTGACCACCCTTCCCCGCCCGCTGCTCGCCGCCTGGAACACCTTCGTGCTCGACGAGCACGCCCGAGTTCCCACGCCGGGCATGGCGGTCCTCCTCGACCGCCTCGCCGCGGTCAACGAGGGTGCCCCGATGATCTACCTGTCGACCGGGGCCTGGAACGTCGCCCCGACCCTGACCCGGTTCCTGAACCGCAACCTGTACCCGTCGGGGGCTCTCCTGCTCACCGACTGGGGTCCGACCCACGACCGCTGGTTCCGGAGCGGCCAGGACCACAAGAGGGCCAACCTGCGCCGTCTGGCCCAGGAATTCCCGGAGATCCGCTGGATCCTGTTCGGCGACGACGGCCAGCACGATGAGGCCATCTACAGCGAGTTCCAGCGAGACTTCCCCGACAATGTCGAGGCCGTCGCGATCCGCCAGCTCTCCCCCAGCCAGGCCGTTCTGGCCGGTCGCCGGGCGAAGGATGCCGCGCCCGCGCCCCGCGATCCCCGCTGGGTGTACGGGCCGGACGGCTCGGCCCTGGCCCGGCAGCTCGCGGACCGCGGTCTGATCTAGGCGCGACGGCGTGTTGCGGGCTCGACGGCCTGTCTCAGTTCTCTACAGTTCTGTGGCGAGGATGCGGTCGAGGCCACGGTTGATCTGGCGAGCCCAGAGCGGCCCTCGATAGAGGAACCCGGTGTAGCCCTGAACGAGCGTCGCGCCCGCGGCGAGGCGCTCGGCCACGTGTTCCGCGGTCTCCACGCCGCCGACCGAGATCACGCACAGCTCGCGGGGCACAGCGGCCCGGATCACGCGCAGCACGGCCAGGGACCGCGCCTGGAGCGGGGCACCGGAGAGACCGCCGGCGCCGGCAGCCTCGACGGTTGCGGCATCCGTTTTCAGTCCGGCGCGGGAAATCGTGGTATTCGTGGCGATGATGCCGTCGAGACCCAGCTCCACCACGAGTTCGGAGATTCGGGTCACTTCAGCATCGGCGAGGTCGGGGGCGATTTTTACCAGCAGGGGCGTGGCGCCGGCCTCGGTCTTGACCGCCCGAAGCAGCGGGGCGAGCCGGTCGAGTTCCTGCAGTCCGCGTAGCCCGGGCGTGTTGGGCGAGCTGACGTTCACGACGAGGTAGTCGGCCAGGGGCGCGAGCAGCGCGGCGCTGACCAGGTAGTCGGCGGTGGCGTCCTCGACCGCGGTGACGCGGCTCTTGCCGATGTTGATGCCGAGGACCGGGCGACCGGCAGCGGTGCGAACGTGCGCGAGGCGCACCCGGGCGGCGCGGGCACCGGCGTTGTTGAAGCCCATCCGGTTGACGACCGCGCGGTCGGGGATCAGGCGGAACAGGCGCGGTTTCGGGTTTCCGGGCTGAGGAACGGCGGTGATGGTGCCGACCTCCACGTGCCCGAACCCGAGCTGGCCGAGCCCGAGCACGGCTTCACCGTCTTTGTCGAAGCCGGCGGCCACGCCGAACGGCGACTGGAATCGCAGACCCAGGGTTTGGACACCGAGGTCGGTGCGCGGGCGCGTGAAGCGGTGCACGACCCGGCCGACACCGAACGCGGGCAGCGCCCGGATCACGGTGAAGGCGAGGTGGTGGGCTCGTTCGGGGTCGAGGCGGGTCAGGAACAGCGAGAAGATCAGCGGGTACACGGCGCCGCCTACGACTCGGACGGGTGTGCGGCGCCCGCGCCGCTGCCCTGCTCGGTGCGGGAGCCGTGTTCGGTGCGGGATCCGTGTTCGGTGCGCAGCCGGGCGATCGCGGTCTCGAAATCCTCGAGCGAATCGAATGCCTGGTAGACACTCGCGAAGCGGAGATAGGCCACCTCATCAAGTTCGCGCAGCGGCGGCAGGATCGCGAGGCCGACCTCGTTCGCCTTCACCTGCGACGCGCCGGTCTGCCGGATGGTCTCCTCCACCCGCTGGGCAAGCATGGCCAGGTCGGAATCCGTTACCGGACGACCTTGGCAGGCCTTGCGCACGCCGGCCACGATCTTGTCGCGACTGAACGGCTCGACGACCCCGCTGCGCTTGACGATGTTCAGGCTGGCGGTCTCGGTGGTGCTGAACCTCCGGCCGCATTCAGGGCACTGTCGACGCCGGCGAATGGAAAGTCCGTCGTCGCTCGTGCGCGAGTCGATGACTCGGGAGTCCGGGTGGCGGCAGAACGGGCAGAACATCGTGAGACCAGCTTACAGCGCCGTCGTGAAACGGGCCGTGACGGCGTCGCCGTGCGCGGGCAGCGCCTCCGCCGTGGACAGGGCCGCGATGTGGTCCGCGACCTCACGCAGTGCCTCCCGGCTGTACGTGACGACCTGCTGGGGCCTCAGGAAGGTGTAGGCGCCGAGTCCGGAGGAGAACCGGGCCTGCCCTCCCGTCGGCAGCACGTGGTTCGAGCCGGCCACGTAGTCGCCGAGGCTCACGGGCGAATGAGGGCCGAGGAAGATGGCGCCGGCGTTCTCGATCAGCGCGAGCACGGCATCCGGGTCGCTCGTCTGGATCTCGAGGTGCTCGGGACCGAACGCGTTGCTGAACGCGGCCGCGGCGTCGAGGTCGTCCACGAGCACGATCCCCGACTGGCGCCCGTTCAGGGACGCGGTGACACGGATGCTGTGGGTCGTGCTCTGCATCAGGTCGACCAGGTGCAGATTGACGGCGTCGGCGAGCTCGGCCGAATCGGTGACCAGCATGGCGGCGGCCAGCTCGTCGTGCTCGGCCTGGCTGACCAGGTCGGCCGCGACGATGCGGGGGTCGGCGGTCTCATCCGCGATGACCAGAATGTCGGTAGGGCCGGCCTCGGAGTCGATGCCGGTCACCCCGCGCACGAGCCGCTTGGCGGCGGCCACATAGACGTTGCCGGGGCCGGTGACGAGCTGCACCGGGTCCAGGCCGAGCCCCGGAACGCCGTAGGCGAAGGCGCCGACCGCGCCGGCCCCGCCCATGGCGTAGATTTCGTCGATGCCGAGCAGGCTCGCCACGGCGAGGATGGTGGGGTGCACGCGTCCGTCGAAGTCGCTCTGCGGCGGCGACGCCAGCGCGATCGAGGATACGCCGGCGATCTGAGCCGGAACCACGTTCATCACGACGCTCGACGGGTAGACGGCCTTGCCGCCGGGAACGTACAGGCCGACCCGGTTGATCGGCTGCCAGCGCTGCGTGATGGTGGCGCCGTCTGCGATCGTGGTGGTCACCTGCGGCGGCACTTGGGCCGCGCTGGCGATGCGCACGCGACGGATGGTCTCCTCGATGGCCGTGCGCACCGTCGGGTCGAGCCCGGCCAGTGCCTCGGTGACGTGGGACGCAGGAACCCGCACATGGGACGGACGCACCCGGTCGAGGCGTTCCGCCTGGTCGCGGAGGGCATCCTCGCCTCTGGCCCGCACATCGTTGATTAATTCGGCTGCGACGTCGCTGGCCGCGGTCACGTCGGTGAGCGCACGCGGGACGGCTGCAAGCAATTCCGCCGGAGTGGGCCGGGTCCCTCGGAGGTCAATAGTCTGGATCATCGCGTTCCAGCCTAGCCATCAACTCCCGTGCACCGGGAATAGGCTCAATGGCGAGGAGATTGATTCAGTCACATGAGCGACACCGAAGTACCCCAGCCCGCCACCGTACCGCTGGCCGAAGATCCCAATGCACCGTTGGACCTGGCCGCCTTCAAACATTCCTTCCGGCGTCACGCCGCCGGTGTCGCGGTGATCACCGCGCTGCGCCCGGACGGCGCCCCGGTGGGATTCACCGCCACCTCGCTGGCGTCGCTGTCGTCGGTTCCGCCGCTGGCCACCTTCAACATGGCCCGGTCAGCCAGCACCTGGCCGGCGATCGCCGAGAGCGACCGGGTCGTCATCCACATCCTCGGGGCGCACAATCGTGCCGTCGCCGAGGTGATGTCGGGTCCCGCGAACCAGCGCTTCATCGGCGACCACTGGCAGCCCGGACCCCACGGCCTGCCTGTGCTGAAGGGCGTCACCTCGTGGATGGTCGGGCGAATCATCGAACGCACACTGGTGCACAACAGCGCCGTCGTGGTCGTGAAGATCGAGGAAGGCGGCATGGGCGAGAACGACGAGGCCCTGCTGTACTACGAGCGCACCTACCGCGTGCCCGGCGCCCCGGCCTAGCCCCTGGACGGGGCTGCGCCGGCCTCGTCGCGACGCCGGCGCCGCTCGGCCTCGGCAACGGCGGCCTCCTCCGGTGTGGGCGCGGTGCCGCCCAGGTGCCGCGGCTGCCACCACTGGCCGGCGCCGTCCACCGGATAGGCTTTCTGCAGTTTGTCGACGAGACCCTGCAGTGTGTCGTGGAGTGCCAGCGTCATCGGCTGCGTGCCCTCCCCCGCCGCGACCGTGAACGGCTCGCCGACGGCGAAGCGGATGGGCACGTCGAACAGCTCGCGCAGGGCCGGCTTGTGGTTCTTCGTGAGCACGCGGTGCCCGCCCCAGACCGCGATCGGGATCACGGGGGCCCCGGCCTCGGCGGCCATCCGGATGGCACCCGACTTCAACTCGCGTACGGTGAAGGAGGCGTTCACGCCGCCTTCCGGAAACACGCCGAGCAGTTCGCCCGCCCGCAGCGCGGTCACGGCTTGGCCGTAAGCCTCCGCCCCTGCCTTCATGTCGACCGAGATATGACGCATGCCGCGCAGCAGCACGCCCACGAGCTTCTGGTCGAACGCGCCCTTCTTGGCCATGAAACGGATGTGACGTCGGTTCTTTTGCCACAGCATCCACTCGACCAGGGCGAAGTCCATGTAGCCGAAGTGGGTGATCGCCAGCACCGCCCCCCCGGTGTCCGGAAGATTCTTCAGACCGGTCACGGATGGCTTCAGCCGCAGCAGGCCGAACACGGCCCGCCCGGCCAGAATCGCCGTGGTGTACAGAGGTTCCCGAGTGCCTGTGCTCATACCTCAAGGCTACGACCTGCGTGCGGGTTTCCGCGTCCGTCCCACGAGCCTTTCGGGACCCGGCTCGCACTCGCGGCGCACCCGTAAACGTGGGCGCACGTTCTAACGCTCGCCCGCTCCAGAACCTGCGCCGCGAACTTCCACCCCCGTCTGTGTCGTCGGTTATGGAGCTTGCACACAGCCTCGACCGCACTGACACTGGAATCATCCACGGCGGAACCGCAGCAACCGGCCTTGAAGCTGGTTGACTCGACCAGGAGACGACCACCGAGACCACGTGGGCAACCCGGCCACCAGAGGGAGACACGATGAGCACTGACCTGAGCAGCGCCGCGAGCACGAGGATGCCCGCGCCGCACGTGGCCGACAGCCACGACCGGATCCGGGTGCGGGGCGCGCGCGTGAACAACCTCAGGGATGTCAGCCTCGACATCCCGAAGCGGCGGCTGACGGTGTTCACCGGCGTTTCCGGCTCGGGCAAGAGCTCACTGGTGTTCGGCACGATCGCCGCCGAGTCGCAGCGGCTGATCAACGAGACCTACAGTGCGTTCGTGCAGGGATTCATGCCGGACCTGGCGCGCCCCGAGGTGGACGTGTTGGATGGTCTGACCACGGCCATCATCGTCGACCAGGAGCGAATGGGGGCCAACTCCCGTTCCACGGTCGGGACCGCCACCGACGCCAACGCGCTACTGCGCATCCTTTTCAGCCGGCTCGGTCAGCCCCACATCGGATCGCCCCAGGCGTTCTCGTTCAACGTCGCCTCGATCAGTGGGGCCGGGGCGGTGACGCTCGAGCGCGGCGGGAAGACCGTGAAGGAGCGGCGCAGCTTCAGCATTACCGGCGGCATGTGCCCGCGCTGCGAGGGCATGGGCACCGTCAACGACATCGATCGTTCCGCGCTATTCGTCGATTCCAAGTCGCTCAACGAGGGCGCGCTCACGATCCCGGGCTACACGATGGACGGCTGGTACGGCCGCATCTTCCGCGGCTGCGGCTGGTTCGACCCGGACAAGCCAATTCATCGGTACAGCACGAAGGAACTGGACGACCTGCTCTACAAGGAGCCGACCAAGATCAAGGTCGACGGGATCAACCTGACGTATCAGGGCCTCATCCCGCAGATTCAGAAGTCGTTCCTGTCCAAGGATGTCGCCGCTTTGCAGCCGCATATCCGCGCGTTCGTGGAGCGCGCGGTCACGTTCGCCACCTGCCCCGAGTGCGGCGGCACCCGCCTCAGCGAGGCGGCTCGCTCGTCGAAGATCTCCGGAGTGAGCGTCGCCGACGCCTGTTCCTGGCAGATCAGCGACCTGGCCGGGTGGGTTCGCGGCCAGAGTGAGCTGTCGGTGGCCCCGCTCACGCAGGCGTTGCGCCAAATCCTCGACTCGTTCGTGGAGATCGGGTTGGGTTACCTTTCGCTCGACCGGCCGGCCGGTACTTTGTCGGGCGGGGAGGCCCAGCGCACCAAGATGATCCGGCACCTGGGCTCCTCACTCACCGACGTCACCTACGTCTTCGACGAGCCCACCATCGGGCTGCATCCCCATGACATCGAGCGCATGAACACACTGCTGCTGCAGCTGCGGGACAAGGGCAACACGGTGCTCGTCGTGGAGCATAAGCCGGAGGCGATCGTGATCGCCGACCACGTCGTCGATCTCGGACCCGGCGCCGGCGCGGCGGGCGGCACCGTCTGCTTCGAGGGCACCGTGGAGGGTCTCCGCACCAGCGGCACCCTCACCGGCCGCCACTTCGACTATCGCGCGGCACTCAAGCCCGCGGTGCGCGCCCCCACGGGCACGCTGGAGATTCGCGGCGCGACGAAGAACAACCTGAAGGAAGTGGACGTGGATATCCCGCTCGGCGTGCTCGTCGTGCTGACGGGGGTCGCGGGATCCGGAAAGAGCTCGCTCGTGCATGGGTCGATCCCCGCTGGCGCGGGCGTGGTGTCCATCGATCAGGGCGGCATCCGCGGTTCCCGCAGAAGCAATCCGGCGACGTACACGGGAATGCTCGACCCGATCCGAAAGGCCTTCGCGAAGGCCAACGGCGTGAAGCCCGCGCTGTTCAGCTCCAACTCCGAGGGTGCCTGCCCCAACTGCAACGGTGCCGGCGTCGTCTACACCGACCTGGCCATGATGGCGGGCGTCGCCACCACCTGCGAGGTCTGCGCGGGGAAGCGGTTCGAGGCATCCGTGCTGAAGTACCGCCTCGGCGGCCGCGATATCAGTGAGGTGTTCGCGATGTCGGTGACCGCGGCCCGGGAGTTCTTCGGCGCCGGTGCGGCGCGCACGCCGGCCGCCCACGCCATCCTGGGCGGGCTTGCCGACGTTGGGCTCGGCTATCTCAGCCTCGGCCAGCCGCTCACGACGCTCTCGGGGGGCGAGCGCCAGCGGCTCAAGCTGGCCACCCACCTGGCTGCGCAGGGCGGCGTCTACGTGCTCGACGAGCCGACCACCGGACTCCACCTCGCCGACGTCGAGCAGCTGCTCGGCCTGCTCGACCGAATCGTGGACTCCGGCAAGTCGGTCATCGTCGTCGAGCATCACCAGGCCGTGATGGCTCATGCCGACTGGATCATCGACCTCGGACCCGGCGCCGGTCACGACGGCGGCCGGATCGTCTTCGAGGGCTCACCGGCCGACCTGGTCGCCGACCGCTCCACCCTCACCGGCCAGCACCTCGCGGCCTACGTCGGTAGAGCCTGACGGCAGCGCGCCTCACGGTGCTGCCAGTCAGCTCTGTCCCGAACGAATTCGACGGAAATTGTGGCTCTCCTGCTGCTTCTGTGGGTTAATCCCGGCCGGGGAGTGCGGGTTTGTGGCCGCCGAGGCTGAGCATGGCGAGGGCGATGAGGGCGTCGGGTGA
>NZ_SOGE01000017.1:0-137268 GCF_004402575.1 Cryobacterium sp. TMT2-4
CGCCCTCATCGCCCTCGCCATGCTCAGCCTCGGCGGCCACAAACCAGTGCTCCCCGGCCGGGTTTAACCCACGGATGAAGCAGGAGAGCCGAGATTCTGAGGAAAAAGCGGGTCAACGGGCTGTTTGGAATGCTTGTGGGCAAAATCTCCGTCGAATTCGTTCGGGATTCGCGGTGGAGCACGGGGTGGCGGGTGGGGTGACGCACGGGGTCGCGCGTGGATGCAGAGCGCACCCGTGCGGCTGCAAATCCGGCGGGTGTTGTGGCCAACTCAGGAGATCCGTCCGGCCGGGACGGACATCCGCACCCGTTCCGCACTGGTCCGTGGGAGCCGGGCAATGCGGGCGACGGATGTCCTGAGTTGGCCACACGCGCAGGCTCGGCCGGGCCTGACCCGCGGCAGGTCTCCTGCGTTGGCCACACGCGCAGGCTCGGCCGGGCCTGACCCGCGGCAGGTCTCCTGCGTTGGCCACACGCGCAGGCTCGGCCGGGCCTGACCCGCNCTGAGTTGGCCACACGCGCAGGCTCGGCCGGGCCTGACCCGCTGCAGGTCTCCTGCGTTGGCCACACGCGCAGGCTCGGCCGGGCCTGACCCGCGGCGGAGCCCGGGATTCCCACACCCGCGAAACCCCCTGGCCGTCAGGTACACGCAGCTAGACGGGCTCCCCCGCGGTCTCGGCCGCCGGGATGCTCTGGCCGGGGACGGCATCCTCGCGGCGCGACTCCGCGTGTGGCGCGGTGCCGGACAGCCGTAGCGTCGCCAGGAAGCCGAGCACGAGGAACCCGGCTGCGGCGTACGCCGAGTAGCGGGTGCCGTCGCTGAACGCCTCGCGGACGGCATCCGCCAGCTCGGGGCTCTGCTCTTCGAACGACGGGATCACCGAGCCCGCACTGTCGACGACCGCGTCGACGATCTGACTCCGGGTCTCGGCAGTCAGCCCGGGCACCTCGGCCAGCTTCGCATCGAGCGACGTACCGACCGTAGTGAACAGCACGGTGCCCAGCACCGCGATGCCGAGCGCCGAGCCGATCTGCCGGGCGGTGCTGGACGTGCCGGAGCCCTGGCCGCTCTGCGCCACCGGCACATCCTTGAGCACGACGCCGGTGAGCTGGGCGGTGGCCAGCCCCACGCCGATGCCGTAGACGAACAGGAATGGCACCACGACGAGCCAGGTGGACTCGGCCGTGATGACCAGGCCGAGGCCGGCGACGCCGATGATCTCGGCGACGATCCCGAACCGCACGATCGTCTCGGGTGAGATCTTGTTGCCGAACGCCCCGGACACCCCGCTGGCCACGAACGAGCCCAGCGCGAGGGCGAGCAGCACGAATCCGGTCTGCAGGGCGTCGTAGCCGAGCACATTCTGCAGCCAGAGCGGCAGTGACAGGATGATGCCGAACTCACCGAGGGAGACGATCATGGCCGCGATGTTGCCGTTTCGGAACGACGGGATCGAGAACAGGGAGAAGGCGAGCAGGGTGGTCTTGCCGGCCCGCTGGCGGTAGAGCCCCCAGTAGATGAAGGCCACGCCGGACACGACGGTGATCAGGAACACAAATGGAATAATCGACAGCGAGTACGGCCAGGTCCAGTCTCCCGCAACCGGCGCTTTGTCGGTGAGCCACCAGCCGTAGGTGCGTCCCTCGATCAGCCCGAAGACGAGCGACGCGCTGGTGATCACCGAGAGCACGGCGCCGACGACGTCGATGCGGCGCGGCTCGCCGGCATCCTTCGATTCGAGCACGAAGACCAGTACGCCGACGACGATGACGATGCCCAGTGGCACGTTGATGCCGAATGCCCAGCGCCAGGAGAAGGAGGTGGTGAGCCAGCCGCCGAGCAGGGGGCCGACGGCCACCATGCCGCCGATGGTCGAGCCCCAGATCGCGAACGCGATGCCCCGGTCACGGCCGCGGAACGTGGCGTTGATGATCGAGAGCGTGGTGGGCAGCACCATCGCACCGCCGACGCCCTGGATCAGCCGACCCAGGATCAGGAGTTCGCCCGTCTGCGCGAGCGCCGCGAAGACGGATGATGTGGCGAAGACGATTACGCCGAGAATCAGGATGCGCCGTCGACCAAACCGGTCGGCAAGCGTTCCGAAAACCAGCAGCAGGGCCGCGAAAACCAGGGTGTAGCTCTCCTGCACCCACTGCACCTGGGTCGAGGTGATCGCCAGGTCGTCGACGATCGAGGGGATGGCCACGTTGATGATCGTGGAATCGACGATGATCAGGGCGACGGCGACGCTGATGAAGACGAGACCGGCCCAGCGCCGGCGCGCCGAGGTGACGCCCGCCGGGGTGACAGGCAGGGTGGCCGGATCGCTCACGCGGTGACCGATCGGGACGTGGCGGATGTGGCGGACGTGACGGACCTGGAGGTGCGCACGCGCACGGTGATGGTGACGATCAGGATGGCGGCCACGGCGACGATCGCCGCGATCGCCGTGGGAGTGGAGAGCAGGGTGCCGGCCAGCCGGGCCACGGCCACCCAGGCCAGGCCCCAGCACAGCGACGCGGCCGGGGCGAGGCGGCCGTGGCCGTAGATCGCGAGGACTACGCCGACCAGCCCGGCGACGGCGATGACCAGCACCGCCCACAGGTCCGCGCTGAGGCCGAAGCCTTCGAAGCCGGAGGCGACGAGCACCGCGGTGACGTTGGCGGCGGTGGCGATGGCCACCCAGCCGAGGTACAGGCCCACGGTGCCGTCGGCGACGATCGTCTCAATCAGGTTTTTGGGCCGGGTGCGGAGCGTGAGCTGGAACGCCCGGATCAGCACGACCAGCAGAAGCACGATCACGGGCACACTGAGCCAGAGCAGGTCGAACTGGATGCTCAGGATCCAGGCGGCGTTCAGCACGAGCGACGCGGCGATCGGGTAGCCCAGGGCGCGTTGGCGGTCATCCGTTCTCTGCGCCGGCAGGAGCTGCCACAGGGCGTAGGCGATGAGGCCGAGGTAGATCGCGGTCCAGATGCCGAAGGCCGGCCCTTCGGGGGCGATCGGGGTGGCGTCGGCGGCGAGCGCTCCGCCTGACGCGTTCTGGATCGGGGTTCCGCCGGCGGCGCCGGACCCGATGAACGATCCGACGACGGCCAGGATCACGCTCGCCAGCACCACCGTTTGACGCAGTGGATCGCTGCTCTTATTCATCTCGGTCTCCCAACAATCTGCCACCTTAATAGTCGACGGTTTCATCCTGACCTCTTCCGCCCCCTGGAGTATGCGAAACTGCCGCATGCGCATCAACGGAGTGCACCACATCGCCATTATCGCCAGCGACTACGACGTGTCCAAGGCCTTCTACCTCGACGTTCTCGGCTGCACGCTCGAAGCGGAATACTTCCGGGCCGCGCGCCGGTCGTGGATGGGCAAGCTTGCCCTGAACGGCCACTACCTGATCGAACTGTTCTCTTTTTCCGACACCCCGCCCCGGAAGAGCGGCCCGGAAGCGCTCGGACTGCGTCACCTCGCGTTCGAGGTCGACGACGTACCGGCCGCGCGCGACGAGCTGATCGGCAAGCACGTCGAGGTTGAGGAACTGAGGGTGGACCCGAACACCGGCAAAGCGATGTTCTTCTTCCGCGACCCCGACGGGCTGCCGCTGGAAATCTACGAGCGCTGAGTCCGGACGCTATTGCTCCGGGCTGCTACTGCTCGGTCACCAGGTGGAAGACCACTCCGTCATCCTGCACGGACACGCGCAGGCGGTCGAGACCGGAGACCACCAGGTCGGCCTCCAGGTCGGCGGCCCGATGGGTGCCGACGACGCCGATCGTGGCGCAGCCGGCGGCGCGGGCGGCGGCAAGGCCGGCTGGGGCATCTTCGACCACGACGCAGCGGGCCGGGTCGACGCCGAGGCGTTCGGCAGCCAGCAGGAACGGCTCGGGGAACGGCTTGCCGCGGCTGGTGTCGTCGATGGTCACCACCGTGAGCGGTGCGGGGAAGCCGGCGGCGTCCAGGCGCACCAGGCACAGCTGCCGGGCACAGGACGTGACGATCGCCCGGCGGGCCTCGGGGATGCTCGCCATGAGTTCCGCCGCGCCGGCCAAAATCCTGACGCCATCCGTGTCGGCCAGTTCGAACTCGGTCAGCCGGGTGACGGATGTCTCGACCAGCTCCTCCGCCACCAGGGTCGCGATCATCTGACGCGCCGGCACCCCGTGCTCGGGGCCGGTGAACGACGGGCCGAGGCCGACCTCGGCACCCCAGCGCAGCCAGGACCGGGTGACCGCCTGAGTGGAGTCGACCAGGGTGCCGTCCATGTCGAAGAGCACGGCCTGGAAGACCTGCCCCTGCAGGGCCTCCTCCCGGGAGGTTTCGAGCGGGGCGATTCCGGGCTGCGTCATTGTGGTTCCATTCGTCTCTGGGCTGGTACCCCTCAAGTCTGCGCCCTCACGGAACTACGCTATGACTCATGACCACTCCTCCCCGCGCGGTGCAGAAGCCACAGCAGCGCAGTTTCCATGACGACGTGTTCACCGACAACTACGAGTGGCTGCGCGACAAGGACAGCCCCGAGGTGATCGCGCACCTCGAAGCCGAGAACACCTTCACGGATGCCCGCACCGCCCACCTGGCCCTGCTGCAGGAGCAGGTCTTCGAGGAGATCAGGGGCCGCACCCAGGAGACCGACCTCAGCGTTCCGGTGCGACAGGGCCACTGGTGGTACTACACCCGCACGGTGGAGGGGAAGGAATACGGCATCCACTGCCGTGCGCCGATCTCCGCGCCGGACGACTGGACCCCGCCGGTGCTTCCCGAGCAGATCCCCGAACAGACCAGCGGGCAGGCGAGCGGGTCCGCCGGTCTCCCGGGCGAGCAGATCGTGCTCGACGACAACGCCGAGGCAGCCGGCCACGAGTTCTACTCGCTCGGCAGCACCGACGTGAGCGGCGACGAGAACCGGCTGCTCTATGCCGTCGACACCGAGGGCGACGAGCGGTACACCCTGCGCGTGCGCGACATCGCGACCGGCGAGAATCTCGCGGACGAGATCCCGAACACCGGCGAGGGTGCACTGTTCGACCCGAGCGGCCGCTACATCTTCTATACGACCGTGGACGACGCCTGGCGGCCCGACACCGTGTGGCGACACGAGGTGGGAACCGCGGCCGCCGCCGACGTGTCGGTCTTCCACGAACCCGACGAGCGCTTCTGGGTGGGCATCGGCCTCACCCGCAGCCGCAGGTTCCTGCTGATCGAGGCCGGCTCGAGCGTGACCACCGAGACCCGGCTGCTCGACGCCGCCGACCCGACCGGCGAGTTCGCCCTGGTCTGGCCGCGGCTGGACGGCGTCGAGTACGACGTGGAGCACGCCGTGCTGGGCGGCGAGGACCGCCTGCTGATCGTGCACAACCACCACGCGGTCAACTTCGAGCTGGTCAGCGTCTCCGTCGCCGACCCGCGGGGTGAGAAACGGATTCTGCTGCCCCACGATACGGCCGTGCGCCTCGAGAGCGTCGACGCATTCCGCGACTTCGTGGTGGCCGAATACCGGCGGGACGGACTCACCCGCGTTGCCGTGAGCGCCGAGGCAGCCGACGAGGAACTCGATTTCGTCGAGCTCGGCTTCGAGGAACCGCTGTACTCCGTGGGCACGTCGGCCAATCCCGAGTGGGACACGCCGACCATCCGTCTCGATTACACCAGCTTCGTCACGCCGTCGACGGTCTACGACCACGTGGTCGCCACCGGCGAGCGCCGGCTGCGGAAGCAGCAGCCCGTGCTCGGCCGCTACGACCCGACCCTGTTCGAGCAGCGCCGCGAGTGGGCTATCGCCGCCGACGGCACGCGCATCCCGATCTCCCTCGTCTACCGGCGTGACCTCGTCGCTCCGGGAACTCCCGCCCCGACCCTGCTCTACGGCTACGGCTCCTACGAGATCAGCATCGACCCGTCGTTCAGCATCGCCCGGCTCAGCCTGCTCGACCGCGGCATGATCTTCGCGATCGCCCACGTGCGCGGCGGCGGCGAGCTGGGTCGACTCTGGTACGAGAACGGCAAGAAGCTGCACAAGCGCAACAGCTTCACGGACTTCATCGACAGCGCCCGGCACCTGATCGACCAGGGCTACACCAGTCCCGACCGGCTCGTCGCCGAGGGCCGCAGCGCCGGCGGCCTGCTGATGGGCGCCGTGGCGAACCTGGCCCCGGAACTGTTCGCGGGCATCCTCGCCGGGGTGCCGTTCGTGGACGCGCTGACGTCGATCCTGGACCCGTCGCTTCCGCTGACCGTGATCGAGTGGGACGAGTGGGGCGACCCGCTGCACGACCCTGAGGTGTACGCCTATATGCGCGGCTACTCCCCCGTGGAGAACGTGCGCGACACGCACTACCCGCGGATACTCGCTGTGACCAGTCTCAACGACACCCGAGTGCTCTACGTCGAGCCGGCCAAGTGGGTGGCCCGGCTGCGCGAGGTGGGAGCGGATGTTCTGCTGAAGACCGAGATGTCGGCCGGCCATGGTGGGGTGTCCGGCCGGTACAGCCACTGGCGTGAAACGGCGTTCGACTTCGCCTGGATCATCGATGCCGCCAGGGCGCATCCGTCGAGGGAAGCGGCGGTCACCGCGGTGTAGCTGAGTGAGTCTCAGCCAGGGCCCGAGCCCCGTGCCCGAGCCCGAGGCCTGGCGACATCTCCGACCCGAACGAATTCGACGGAGATTCTGCCCAAAACACCCCCAAACAGCCCGCATAAGCAGTTTTCCGGCAAAATCTCCGTCGAATTGGTTCAACCGCGGACACTGCGCTCCGACCGCGCTGCCCACATGAGAGCATGGAGCCATGTCTGATGCCGGGTCTCCCCCGGCGCGGGCGGACTGGAAGCGGATCGCGGGACCCGTGCCCGGCGAACCGGGTGGGACCACCGATCTGCCCGTTCCGATGGGCCTCCTATTCGAGCTGCGAGAGCAGACGCCCCGCACGAACGACCGCTGGCGTGGTGCGACGGCCCGGCCGGTCACGAACGTGCGCCCCGGGCAGGGCGAGATCCGGCTCGGGGTGCGCCCGGTCATCCGAAGCGCCCGTGGCAACTGGGTGCGCACGGACGTGGCGTGGAACCAACTGGGCTTCCACCGCAACCGCCTCAACCTCAACCGCGAGCACCACCGCTGGCTGAGCCAGATCCTGGCCCTGCACCGAGCCGTGCGCGGCGTATACACCAGCCAGGAGACGGACTGGATCTACCTCGACGACTTCGTCAGCCCGCTGCTCTGGACCCTCTTCGATGAGGCCGAGACCCTGGGGCTGCGTCTCGTGGGCAGCACGAAGGATGCCACGGTCAGCGTGGGCCGCGCGGCCCACGTGAGCCTCGACGCAAGCCGGAACGCCGCCGGCGCGTTCAGCAACACAGGCGCCGCCGGTACCCAGGGTCTGCTCCTGACCACCCGGCTCCTATTTGACGGCACCCCGCACCCCCCCGAGCATTCCGGGGCGATCGGCGGCCACGGGATCTACGGCTATGCCCTCGGGCCGCGCCCGGTGTTCACCCTGGCCCCGACCGTCGACGGTCCGCTCACCGCCGAGCAGCGCCGGCTGCTCGGTGCGCCCGGCACGGTTCTCGTGCCTGCCGACGAGACGGCCGAGTTCCTGAGCGACTTCTATCCGGCGCTGCGGCGCACCCTGCCGGTGATCAGCACGGATGGCTCCGTGCGCTTCCCCCAGGCCGACCCACCTCTGCTCGTGCTCACCGCCTGGTTCCGGCCGAGGCAGGCGCTGGAGCTGGCCTGGCATTGGGAGTACCGCGAGGGTTCCCTGCTGAAGAAGCTGCCCGTGCTGTCGTCCACGTCCACATCCACATCCACGTCCACGCCCACGCCCACGTCTCCCTCGAGCGGAAGCCGCGACGAGCCCACCGAACGGGTCATCCACGAGCGGGCCAGGCGTCTCCTCGAGGAGGCCGGCCGCCCCGACGCAGGCCCGGCCGCGACATCCCTCACCCTGCGCGGCATCGATGCGGCCGAGGTGGCCGAACGTGCGCTCCCGCGGCTGGAAGCGCTGCCCGGCATGCGCGTGGACATCCGCGGCACCCGGCCCGACTACCGCGAACTGACCGAGACTCCTGAGCTCACAATCAGCACGGTCGAGACGGACCAGCGGGACTGGTTCGACCTGGGCGTGATCGTCACGATCAATGGTCGGAGCGTGCCGTTCGGCCCGCTGTTTAAAGCTTTGGCGAAGGGGCAGGCGAAGCTCCTGCTGGTCGACAACAGCTACCTGTCGCTGCGGCAGCCGGCTTTCGAGCGCCTGCACGAACTGATCACCGAGGCCCGCGCCCTGCAGGAATGGGACACCGGCCTGCGCATCAGCCGCTACCAGGCTGCCCTCTGGAGCGACTTCGAGGACCTCGCCGACGACACCGAGCAGGCCGTGGCGTGGCGGGCGGCCGTGTCCGGGCTGATCGGCTTGTCCAAGGGCGCCGACGACGCCGAGCACGCCCCGCACGCCGAGCACGCCCCGCACGCCGAGCACGCCCCGCACGCCCCGCTGCCGGCCGCCGTGCACGCTACCCTGCGCCCGTACCAGGCGCAGGGCTTCACCTGGCTGACCTTCCTCTGGCAGCACCAGCTGGGCGGAATCCTCGCCGACGACATGGGCCTCGGCAAGACGCTGCAGACGCTCGCACTCCTGGCGCACGCGACCGCGCAGCCGGCCGAGCAGGCCCACCCAGCCGGGCACGCCCACCCGGCCGATCCGGCCCAGCGGCGGCCGTTCCTGGTCGTCGCCCCGACATCCGTCGTCGCCACCTGGCGCTCCGAGGCCGCCCGCTTCACGCCCGGCCTCGACGTTCGGGTGATCACAGCCACCGAGGCGGCCGACGGCATCCCGCTGACGGATGCCGCGGCCGGCGCCGACGTCGTCGTCACCTCCTACACGCTGTTCCGTCTCGACTTCGAGGCCTACCAGGCGCATGGCTGGGCCGGGCTGATCCTGGACGAGGCTCAATTCCTGAAGAATCGTGCCACCCGGGTGCACCTGTGCGCCCGCGACCTGACGACGCCGTTCAAGCTCGCGCTCACGGGCACGCCGATGGAGAACAGCCTGCTCGAGCTGCATGCCCTGTTCGCGATCGTGGCACCGGGCCTGTTCCCCTCCCTTCGGCGGTTCACGGAGGAGTATGTGCGCCCGATCGACCGCGGCGACACCCCCGAGGTGCTCACGCGGCTGCGCCGGCGCATCCGCCCACTGTTGCTGCGTCGCACCAAGGCGGTCGTCGCGCCCGAGCTGCCGCCCAAACAGGAGCAGGTGCTTGAGATCGAGCTGAACCCCCGGCACCGCGCGCTCTACGACACGTTCCTGCAGCGGGAACGGCAGAAGCTGTTCGGCCTGATCGACGACCTCGACAAAAACCGGTTCATCGTGTTCCGCTCGCTGACCCTGCTGCGGCTGCTCAGCCTGGACCCGTCCCTGGTCGACGAGAAGTACGCCGGAGTGTCGTCCAGCAAACTCGACGCCCTCTTCGAACAGCTGGACGACGTCGTCGCCGAAGGTCACCGCGCGCTCGTCTTCAGCCAGTTCACGTCGTTCCTGAAGAAGGCGGCCGCGCGGCTCGAGGCCCGGGGCATCCCCTACTGCTACCTCGACGGGTCCACCCTGCGCCGCTCCGAGGTGATCGACCGGTTCAAGACCGGCAGTGAGCCGGTGTTCCTGATCAGTCTGAAGGCCGGCGGGTTCGGCCTCACCCTGACCGAGGCGGACTACGTCTTCCTGCTCGACCCGTGGTGGAACCCGGCCACCGAGACGCAGGCCATCGACCGCACCCACCGCATCGGCCAGACGAAGAACGTGATGGTCTACCGAATGGTCGCCACCGGCACCATCGAGGAGAAGGTCATGGCCCTGCAGAAACAGAAGGCCGAGCTCTTCGACCAGGTGCTGGGCGACGCCCCAGCGGATGCGCCGGGGTTCAGTGGGAACCTCACGGCCGACGACATCCGCAGCCTGCTGGAGAGTTAGACGGACAGCTCACGGGCGATCTCCGCCGCCCATTCGTCGATCGCGACCCAGTTGCGGAAGTCGCCCTCGGGCAGCAGCTCGCGCCCACTCGGGATGCGCCGCACAAGTTTGTCCCGGCGGCCGAGCACGGTCGGGTCGAGCGCACCGAAGAACACCCGCATTCCGCGCGGCTGGAGCGACTGGCCGAACTCCTCGAACTGCTTCGGCTCACTCTCCTTGAGCAGATCTCGCCCCTGGGCGTCCTTCCCCGCGGTGCCGAGCGGCCCGCTGCTGAACAGCCACACCGGATGCGCCGTGATCAGTTCCTGGTGGCGCCGCACGAACTCCGTCGCGTCCTTGCGCCACGACCCCATGTAGGCGGAACTGCCGATCACAAAGGCGTCGTACTCGTCCACCTGGTCAACGGATGCGACCGGCCGGGCCACGGCATCCTGCCCGGCCTCCCGCAGTTTGCGGGCGATGCGCTCGGCGATTCCCTCGGTGGCTCCGTACTTGCTCGAAAACCCCACCAGTGTCGTCATGATTGCCTCCAGCTCGTCGGTCGTTCACTCAATCGTAGGGCGGTGCGCCGCCGCGCCCCGTCCACGATTCCCCACCCCCAATCGAGCGGGTCGGTTGGTTCTCCGTCTTCCGCCGCTGCTAATCTGAGATTAGATAACGTGGGGGTTCCGTGCAGTTGAATTCAGGGGCGCCCTACGGCCGCCTAGTTCGAGGTTTCTTTGCCAGGAGCGCCTCCTGGTCCGCCTGGCTGATGGCCGTTTTCCTGGGCAGCTACGTCATCGGCCTGCTGATGCCCGACGACGGATTCCACCTATTCGTCGACGGCTGGCTGGCGTCCCTCCTGAAGTTGTCCATGGTCGTCGTGTGCTGGGCCGCCGTGATGCGCAAGCGCTCGCGGAGCCGAGTGCGGATCGCGGCCAGCGGTCTGGAGCGATTCCGGCATCCCGAACTCCTGCTCACGGCCGCGGCGGTCACCATCATCGCGATCGTCGATTCCTATTCCCTGTGGATGCTGATCTGGGGTGCCGAGATATTCCCCCGCGTGAGCGAGGTCGGCTACCTCCTGTTCTTCGCCCTCATGCTATTCGTGCTGGTCATCATGGTGCGCCGCCAGCTGCGCGGCATGGTCTGGTCGGTGGTGCTGGACAGCGCCATCGGTGCACTCGGCGCGGCCTCGGTGCTGGCCGTGCTGCTCGGCCCGATGGCGAACTCAGTCGACGCGGCCGGGGCGAACAAGGCCATCGCCGCCGCCGTCGCCTACCCACTGTTCGACCTGCTGCTGGTTGCCGTCGTCGTCGCACTCACCACCTCGCAGGGCCCGGTTGCCGGCCGCCGCTGGATCCTCCTCGTCTTCGGCCTGCTGATGTTCACGTCCACCGGTCTCGTCTTCGCGTTACTCGAAACCAGGTACGTTCTCGGCACTCCTCTGGACGCCGGCTGGGCCGTGGGTCTGGCCCTGATCGCGGTGTGGGCGGATGCCTCGTCGCGACCCGATCTGGTTCGGAACAACTCCTCCAACGGCGTGGCGGCCCTGGCGCTGCCGGCGGTGTCGACCGCGGCCGGCCTGGGTGTGCTGCTCCTCGCCAGCCAGACGCCGGTTCCCCACATCGCGATCGGGCTGGCGGCGGCGACCCTGGCCCTCGCAGCCGTTCCCCTGGTCTCCCGGCAGGTGGCCCTGCGTCGCCAGTCCAAGACCGACGAGCTGACCGGTCTGCCGAACCGGCGTGCGCTGTACGCCGAGGTCTCGTCGAGACTGGCCGACGACAGGAGCCGGAACCGGGCGCTGCTACTGCTGGACCTGGACCGCTTCAAAGAGGTCAACGACAGCCTCGGGCATGACGCCGGCGACCGGTTGCTCGTGCAGGTCGGCCGTCGTCTGCTGGAAGGACTGCAGTCCGGTGACCTGCTCGCGCGGTTGGGCGGCGACGAGTTCGCCGTCCTACTCGAGCGCACCGACCAGGTGGAGGCCGAGGCGGTGGCCAACAAACTCCGGGCCACCCTGGCCCAGCCGTTCACCCTGGAAGGCATCTCCCTGCAGACCAGCGCGAGCATCGGAATCGCGCTCTACCCCGACCAGGGCGATGACCTGACCGCGCTGCTGCGCAAGGCCGACATGGCGATGTACAAGGCGAAGGCGACCCACAGCGGCCACCACGTCTACCGCAGCGCGGACAACCGCCACGGTGACGCCCGTCTGCGCACCCTGCAGGAGTTGCGCCTCGCCCTGACCGAGGACCAGCTGGTTCTGCACTACCAGCCGAAGATCTGCCTGAAGACCGGGTTCGTCTCAGGCGTCGAGGCCCTCGTGCGCTGGAACCACCCCGAGCGCGGTCTGCTGTTTCCCGACCAGTTCCTGACTCTGGTCGAAGAGGCCGGTCTCATGCACGCGCTGACCCAGGAGGTTCTGCGGAAGGCGTTGGACCAGTCCGTGCTCTGGGCGGCCCAGGCCCGTACCCTGACGGTTGCGGTGAACCTGTCCGCCAGTTCACTGATCGACGCCGATCTGCCCGAACGGGTGGGCACCATGCTGTCGGCCCGCGGTCTTCTGCCCACCGCGCTGATGCTCGAGATCACCGAGGACTTCCTGATGGCCGACCGCGACCGAGCCCGGGACATCCTGACCCGGTTGCGCGCCAGTGGTATCCGGATCTCCGTCGACGACTTCGGCACCGGTTACAGTTCGCTCGCCTATCTTCGTGACCTGCCCATCGACGAGCTCAAGCTGGACCAGTCCTTCATCTTCCCGATGGCCGACGACGCCCGGGCCGCCGCACTGGTGGCCTCCACGATCGACCTCGCGCACGGCCTCGGCCTGAAAATGGTCGCCGAGGGCGTGGAGAACAGCGTCGCCTACGACGAGCTGGTGCGCTACGGATGCGACTTCGCCCAGGGATACTTCATGTCACGCCCCCTCTCCGCCGCGGCACTCGACGAGTGGCTGACCGCGAGGCAGAGCGCGGCGGCCCTGCCATGACCGGCGGCACCCGTGAGCGGTTCCGCTTCGGCGCGCTGACGCTCATGCTGGTACTGGTCATCGCCTACACCCTCGGCCTGGCCCTGAAGGGCGATGACTTCAGCCCTCTGGTCGACGGCTGGCTCGCCATGCTCTCGGTGTGGGCACCCGTGCTCGTGGGCTGCGCCGCCGTCTACCGGGTCGGGCGCGGGCAGATCGAGGTGGGCCTCGCCACCGCCGCTCTGACCATGAACGCCCTGGCGGACACCTACTACCTCGTCAGCGCGGATGCCGACGGTGCGTCACCGTTTCCCTCGCCGGCCGACATCGGCTATCTGCTGTTCTACCTGCTCCTGCTCTGGGCGCTGGCGGTGCTCGTGAACCGGCAACTGCGCGGATCGGCCTGGTCCGTCTTCCTGGACACCGCCGTGGGTTCCCTGGGTGCCGCCGCAGTGCTGGCCGTCATCCTCAGCCCCGTCTTCGATTCCGCCGCCGCGGACCCGCTCAGCCTCGGTGCCGTCATCGCGGCCGCCTATCCGGTGCTCGACCTGCTGGTGGTGGCGGCGATCGCCGGGATCGTGGCGTCGCACGGCCCGGATGCCGGGAAGCGCTGGATGCTCCTCGTCGCCGGTCTGGTGGTCTTCGCCGGCGCCGACACCGTCTTCGCGCTGCAGGGTGACCTGTACACGGTGGGCACCCTGCTCGACGCGACCTGGAACATCGGGGTCGTACTGATTGCGCTCTGGGTGGACGGCACCTCCCTCCCGCGCCCGGTGCGGGATCGCAGGGCCACGGCCACAACCGTGTCCGCTCTGGCCGTGCCGATGGTGTCGACGATCGCCGGACTCGGGGTTCTGATCCTCGCCAGCCAGGTCACGGTGTCAAACCTCGCCGTGGCCTTGGCCGGGGCAACCATGGCGCTGGCGGTGGTGCCGCTGGTCGGCCGGCAACGGGTTCTGAACCTGCTGGCGCGAACGGACGACCTCACCGGTCTGCGCAACCGCCGCGCATTCAATGCGGACGTGCCCACCCGCCTGGCAGCAGTCGAGGGCCGGACGAGTGCCCTGCTGCTGCTGGACCTTGACCGGTTCAAGGAGGTCAACGACAGCCTCGGCCATGACGTGGGTGACCGGCTGCTGATCCAGGTCGGCATCCGTTTGAACCGGCAGCTGCGTGCCGGAGACCTCCTGGCCCGCCTCGGCGGCGACGAGTTCGCGATCCTGCTCACGGACTCCGCGCGGGAGGATGCCCTGACGGTGGCCGTCAAACTGCGCGCCGCGCTGGCCGAGCCGTTCATTCTGGAGGGCATCACGCTGCAGACCAGCGCCAGTGTCGGAATCTCCCTCTATCCCGACCAGGGCAAAGACCTGACGGCGCTGCTCCGCAAGGCCGACATGGCCATGTACAAGGCGAAAACGAGCCGCGGTGGCCACCACGTATACGACAGCGACGACGACAGCCACGGCGAGACCCGGCTGCGCACCCTGGCCGAACTGCGCCTCGCTCTCACCGATGAGCAGCTGGTGCTGCACTATCAGCCCAAGGTCGACCTCGGCAGCGGGGCGGTGCGGGACGTCGAGGCCCTTGTGCGCTGGAACCACCCCGAGCGCGGCCTGCTGCTGCCCGATCAGTTCGTGCCGATCATCGAGGAGGCCGGGCTGATGCACACCCTGACGCAGGTCGTGCTGCGGCAGGCGCTGGACCAGGCCGTGCTCTGGCAGGCGCAGGGGCATCCGCTGACCATCGCCGTGAACCTGTCGGCCAGCTCACTGGTCGACACGGAACTGCCGGACCGGATCGGTGCCATGATCGCCGCCCGCGGTCTGCCCTCGTCGATCCTGGCCCTGGAGATCACCGAGGAATTCCTGCTCAATGACCGGGGCCGGGCCCGAGGCATCCTCACCCGGCTACGCGAGCAAGACATCCGCATCTCCGTCGACGACTTCGGCACCGGCTACAGTTCGCTCGCCTACCTGCGCGATCTGCCCATCGACGAGCTCAAGCTCGACCGATCCTTCGTCTTCCCGATGGCCGGCGATGCCCGAGCCGCGACCCTGGTGTCCTCGACGATTGCGCTGGCCCACAGTCTGGGGCTGCGCATGGTGGCCGAGGGTGTGGACAGCGGCGCCGCCTACGACCAGCTGGTGGGCTTCGGCTGCGACTTCGCGCAGGGCTTCCACCTGTCGCAGCCGCTTTCCGCCGCCGAGCTGGACACCTGGCTCGCCGACCGACGAGTCGCAGATACCGCGTCGGCGCACGCGTGTGAGGTCGCACCCGCCGTGCCGCCCGGTGACCTTGTCGCGGAGCCGGCCGAGGTGTAGACCTCCCCTGCAAAGCGCGCCCTGTTCCCGTGGGGAGACCACCTGGACGCGGATTGGGGATCATCATGACGCGGCGACGTTCACCACTGCGACGGATGCTGGTGGTCCCTCTTCTCCTGATTACGGGTTCGCCCGCTTGCTGGGGAGTGCGATCAGGGTCTGGTCCGGATTGACTTCGACTGGTGGTCGAAGCCAGTAGTCCGTTTCGGTTCGGATGATGCTCCATTGCTGGTTGTGCAGGAGCAGGAGCAGGTGGTGTGGGTGGCAGAGCAGCACTCCGTCGGCGAGGTCAGTGTAGCCGTTGTCGTTCAGCCAGTCGTTGATGTGGTGGGCTTCGCTCCAGGCGGGATCTGTCGCAGTCGACCCAGCGGCATCCGCCGTCGCGAACCCCCATTGGGGAAGGTACGCCGGGACGGACGGGATGCCGAAAGGCACCGACGCAGCACCGACGCAGCGCCGACGCAGCGCCGGCCGCGGCCCGGTTCTACACTGGGTGGAGCCGCGGGCCAGACCGACCCGGCACTCCCGGAAACGAGGAACCCACCCGATGGACGCGTCTGCTCAATCGGAGAAATCAGCTCAATCGGAAATATCGGACCCGATCGACCGTCTCGCAGTCGATCCCGCCGTTACCGATGCCGCCGAGATCGCCGGCCGGCTCGAGACCGACGCCGCCCGGGGCCTCACCGGCTCCGAAGCCGCGCGTCGCCTCGCGGCCGAGGGCCCGAACGAGCTGCGCAGCGTGCGCCCGGTTCCGTTCTGGCGCCGGATCCTGGCCCAGTTCAACGACCCTCTGATCTACCTGCTGCTGGTCGCCACCGCGGTGTCGCTCGGCGCCTGGCTGATCGAAGGGGCACCCGGCCTGCCCGTGGACGCCATCGTGATCGCCGTGATCGTAGTGCTCAACGCCGTGCTCGGCCTGGTGCAGGAGGCGCGCGCCGACAACGCCGTGGCCGCCCTGTCCACCATGACAGCGGCATCCTCGACCGTCATGCGCGACGGCCTGCTCACCACCGTGCCCAGCACCGAGCTGGTGCGCGGCGACCTGCTGGTTCTGGGTGAGGGCGACAGCGTGGGGGCGGATGCCCGCCTCACCGAGGCGAGTTCGCTGCGGATCGCGGAGGCCTCCCTCACCGGCGAAAGCGAGGCCGTCACCAAGAACCCGCGCACCCTTCCCGCCGCGGCCGCCCTCGGCGATCGCCTGAACATGGTCTTCAAGGGCACCGCCGTCAGCCAGGGCGTCGGCCGCTGCATCGTCACCGGAACCGGCATGAACACCGAGGTCGGCGCCATCGCCACGATGCTTGACCGCACCGAGGCGCACCCCACCCCGCTGCAAACCGAGATCGGCCACATCGGCAAGCTGCTCAGCGTCGTCGTGATCGCGATCGCCACGGTCGTGATGCTCACCATCGTGCTCGTGCAGGGCGTGTCCACACCCTCCGACTTCGTGACCGTGTTCCTGCTCGGGGTATCCCTCGCAGTCGCAGCCGTTCCCGAGGGGCTGCCGGCAATCCTGTCGGTGATCCTCTCCATCGGGGTACAACGGATGGCGCGGCAGAACGCCGTTGTCAAGAACCTGAAATCCGTGGAGACCCTGGGCTCCGCATCCGTGATCTGCTGCGATAAGACCGGCACACTGACCCGCAACGAGATGACGATCCAGCAGTTGCTGACCGCCTCCGGCCGGGTAGATGTGACCGGGGTGGGCTACCGCCCCGAGGGCGAACTGCGCCAGGGCGCCGAACCGCTCACAGACCCGGCACTCCGCTTTGAGGCCCAGCTGGTGCTGGGCGTCGGTTCCCTCGCCGGCAACGCCCAGCTGACCGAGCAGGACGGCGAGTGGGAGATCCAGGGTGACCCCACGGAGGCCGCGTTCCTGGTGGCCGCGGCCAAACTCGAGGGCACCACCGGGCACATGGCCCGGTTCGAACGTCGGGGTGAGATGCCCTTCACCTCGGAACGCAAGATGATGTCCACCCTGCACCAGGAGACCGGCGACGACAGCCTGCGCATCTTCAGCAAGGGCGCGCCCGACGTGCTTCTCGAGCGCTGCGCCTACGTGCAAGTCGGCGAGACGGTCGTACCTCTGACCGCCGAGCAGCGGCCACGGATGCTTGCCGACATCCAGGCGCTCTCGGCTCAGGCCTTCCGCACCCTGGGTGTCGCCTACCGAGTCGCCGACGAGAACACGGCGCCGCTCGACGAGGCCGACGAGCAGGGCCTGATCTACGCCGGGGTGGTCGGCATCATCGACCCGCCCCGCGCCGAGGTGACGTCAGCCGTCCAGGAAGCCCACCGGGCGGGCGTGCGTGTGATCATGATCACGGGCGATCACCCCGCCACGGCCGCGCGGATCGCGAGCGACCTGGGGATCGTCGAACCGGGGGCGACGGCGCTGGCGGGAGCAGACCTCGACCACCTCGACGAGCCGGGGCTGCGGGAGGCGGTGCGCGACACATCCGTGTTCGCCCGCGTCTCCCCGCGGCACAAGCTGCGGATCGTCGACGCCCTGCAGGCCAACGGCGACATCGTGGCGATGACCGGCGACGGCGTCAACGACGCCCCGGCCCTGAAGTCCGCCGACATCGGCGTGGCCATGGGCATCACGGGCACCGAGGTGACCAAGGAGGCCGCGAAGATGATCCTGGTCGACGACAACTTCGCCACCATCGTCGCCGCGGTGCGGGCCGGCCGGGTCATCCTCGACAACATCAAGAAGTTCCTGCGGTACCTGCTGTCCTCGAACATGGGCGAGGTGCTCACCGTGTTCCTCGGCGTGCTCCTCGCCGGGGCGCTGGGCCTGACCGGCGCCAGCAGCGAGACCGTGGTGCTGCCCCTGCTGGTCACCCAGATCCTCTGGATCAACCTGATCACCGACTCCGGCCCGGCCCTGGCGATGGGCGTCGACCCGGAGATCGACGACGTGATGGCCCGCCCCCCGCGCGGGATCAACGACCGTATGATCGACCTGCGCATGTGGGTGGGCATCATGTCGACCGGCCTGGTGATGGCGGTGGTCACCCTCGCCACGATCGACCTGTTCCTGCCCGGCGGGCTGCTGCCGGCGCTGGAACCCGGCACGGACGGCCTCACCGTGGCGCGCACCGCGGGGTTCACCACCCTGGTCTTCGCCCAGCTGTTCAACACACTCAACGCGCGCTCCGAGCTGACCACCGCGTTCCACCGGCTGTTCGTGAACCCGTGGCTGTGGGGGGCGATCCTGCTCGCGATCCTGTTGCAGGTGGCCGTGGTCGAACTCCCGCTCCTGCAGACCGCGTTCGGCACCACCTCGATGGACCCTCTGCACTGGGCCGTCTGCGTGGGCATGGCATCCGTCGTGCTGTGGGTCGAGGAACTGCGCAAGTGGATCCTGAGGGTGCGCGCCTGACCTCTCCCGTTCCGTGCTCGACGCGTGCGATCTCGTTTCCGCAAAGCGCATTACGATCGGGGCATGAGCCTGTCAGGACCACCGGAACCCACGGCGACGGAGCCGGTATCCGCGCCCCGCCGCAACGAAACGGATGTCCAGCGCCTCGACCGCAATTGGCTCTCGCTGTTGCAGGAGCTCAGAGTCACCCAGACGGGCACCCAGATCGTGGGTGGTTTTCTGCTCGCCCTCGCCTTCCAACCGCGGTTCACCGAACTCGACCTGTACCAACTGACCGTGTATCTGATTCTTGTCGCCACGGCCACCACCACCACCGTTCTGGCGCTCGGGCCGGTCAGCCTCCACCGGCTGCTCTTCGGGAAGCATGCGATGAAGCAGATCGTGCGGGTCGCCGACGTGCTCGTGCGGGCCACACTGGTCGGTGTCGCCGTGATCCTCGCCGGCACCACCCTGCTGGTCTTCGACGTGGTGCTGGGCCGAACGGCCGGTCAGGTGGCCGGGGCCGCGGTGCTGCTGGTCATCGTGGCGGTCTGGCTGGTCCTGCCGCACCGGGCGAAGCGCTGAGGACGACGCGCGGGGGTCGACTGGCGGCGGACGCCTGGCGGCGGACGCCTGGCGGCGGACGCCTGGCGGCGGACGACGCGCGGGGATATCGGTGGGACGGCTTCGCCGCATCAGCAGGCGCCCCACTGGCCCGCGCCTGCCGTCGTTGCGGCGTCCTCGGCCGTACGCAGCAGCGGGTAGTGCGCGTCGTTCGGCGGGATCATCAGCGACTCGGCGGCGCCGCCGGCGACGAGCTCGTAGTTGACGAATCGCCCGTCCCCGGTCCAGAGATAGAACAGGCTACGGCCGTATCGGTCAGTCGGGTCCTGGTCGGCGGTGACCCAGGTGCGGCTGCCATCGGGGAGGAGCGCCCGCAACTGCTCCGCGGCCTGATCGCCGAAGCATTCGGCGCTGTCCCCCACCTCCGGCGTATCGATTCCGAGCAGTCGTACCTTGACGGCATCCGTCGTCGCCACCAGGGCGTTCGGCTGGTCCGTTCGCAGAAAGAGCGTGTCGCCATCATGCACATGCTCCACGGTCATCGGGACGGCTCCGCTCGGTCGTGCGGGGATGCCGCCGACCGCTGTCTCGACGGTGCCGTCCGCGGCGGTCGCCACCGGGCCGGTGCTCTCGCCGGAGCTCTTGCCGGAACTCTGGCCGGAGCCTTGGCTGGCCGAGCTCAGCATGCTCTCGAACTCGGTCACCAGAAATCCCGACTGCTGGACCCAGGCGAAGCCGAGTACTCCGAGAACGAGAACACCGATCGGCACGCGCGAGCGGCCCTGTCGTCTACCCATTCCCCGAGACTAGGGCAGAGCCAGGCAGGCACACGCCACCCGCCGTGTCTGACGAGTCCGAGGCCCGGGAGCACCTCCGTCCCGAACGAATTCGACGGAGATTTTGCCGGAACCGGCCCCGAAAACTCCGAAAAAGCTGCTTTTCACGAGAATCTCCGTCGAATTGGTTCGACGCCGGACAGGGCAGGCCGGGCACGTGGCGAGAGGGCGCTCCGGACGTCTGACCGGCTAGGGCGCTGCGGTTTCCTCCACGGCGTGGAACCACGGCGGGTACACGACGACCTTGGGCTTGTGCGCCTCGGCGGCGAAAATGCTGCGCACCGCGTCGCGCACCTTGTCGTTGGCGACGCCGACGAGCGTGACCAACTCGAACGGGAACGACTCGGTGACGAGCAGTTCCGCCTCCCGGATCTTCTGCGATTCCTGATCGGCGCGCAGCGAACGCAGCATGCGGTCGGCAGTCTCGGGAGCAGAGCCGAACCTGGTCAGGGCCCCCGCGGCATCCCCGTTGGCCACCGCGACGCTCGCTGCGACGGTTTCCTCAGCGCCGGCCTGGGCGTCGAGGAGCTTCTTGACCGTGCTGACCAGAATGACGAAGTCGTACGTCGGAGAGCGGTGCGCCTCCGGCGACAGGCGCGGGTCGTTGGATTCGGTGAGGAGGCTGTCCCACAGGCGCGCATTGGGCGAGAGGAAGAACGGCACGTAGCAGGCGACGCTCGCGCTGTCGTCTCCGGCGACGAGCGCGGCACGCCGGGCCGCGCGCTGCGGTGCCGACGACAGGTCGACGACCGGCCGGGCGGTCCAGGCGTCGCTCGCGTCGGCAAGCAGGCGCCCGCTGTTCAGGATGCCGGCGAGGTTGCGGATGTGGGTGACGTGGTAGATCCGCTGCTCACCGACGTTGTCGTGGGAGGATTTCGTGCTCCTGACCGGCTTCACGGTGCTGGCGGCCTTGGCGGTGGCCGGCTTCGCGGTAGCGGTCTTCGCGCTCAGGGTGGGATTGGGTCCGCCCAGGGTGACGGTGCGCGGTGACGGCGAACTGCGAAGCGACGGTGCGCGGCCCGTCGACTTGCTCCGGCTGGCGCGGGTGGCCACGCCGGGCACGATTTCGGGAGCGGCCTTCGGGAAGCAGCTGGCGCAGAGGCCGCCCTCGAGTCCATGGATGCATTCGTCGCTCAAGCTAGAAAAACCTTTCGTGTGCGTGGCCCCCACACTCTTCAAGTCCGATGCTTGAAGACCACATATCAACGGTACGGTCATTTCTGACCTCGTGGTGACCGATGGCGGGATCCGTTCGGCGCATTTCGGCCTGAGGGTGAGTCGCACATGCCTTGTCGGCCCCGGCGAAGGGTGCTACTACCGACGTATGAGCAGCGTTGACGATATCGACGAGGACAAGATCGAGGTCGGCAAGCCCAGGGAATGGGCGGCGGGGGTGCCAGGCGTCACCCATGCACTGGGGCCGGCCTTCCGGCAGATGGGTGTGCCGCGCAGCCTGAAGGCACTGACTGCGATGAACCAGCGGGACGGTTTCGACTGCATGAGCTGCGCCTGGCCGGATCCCGATCGGCGCAAGACGTTCGAGTTCTGCGAGAACGGCGCCAAGGCGGTGACCTGGGAGGCAACGCCGATCAGGATCCCGGCCGAATTCTGGGCCGAGAACCCGATCAGCGAGCTGCTCACGAAGTCGGAGTACTGGCTCGGCATGCAAGGCCGCCTCGTGCAGCCGGTGCACAAGCCGGCCGGGTCCGAGCACTACCGGCCGATCACCTGGGACGACGCGTTCAAGCTGATCGGGGACACCCTCCGCGGACTGGACTCGCCCGACCAGGCGACGTTCTATACGAGCGGTCGCACCTCCAACGAGGCGGCCTTCCTCTACCAGCTGTTCGTGCGCGCGCTCGGCACGAACAACCTGCCGGACTGCTCGAACATGTGCCACGAGTCGACCAGCCACGCGATGGCGGAGACCGTCGGGATCGGCAAAAGCACCGTCACCTACGCCGACTTCGCCCGTGCGGACCTGATCATCATCATGGGGCAGAACCCGGGCAGCAACCATCCGCGGATGCTCACGGCGCTGGAAGAGGCGAAGGAGGCGGGCGCCGCCATCGTCGCCGTCAACCCGCTCTTGGAGGCCGGGCTGATGCGCTACAAGAACCCGCAGAAGGTGCGGGGCGTCGTCGGGGCCGGAACCGTGATGGCCGACCAGTACCTGCAGATCCGGCTCGGCGGCGACATGGCCCTCATGCAGGCCCTCTCCCGACGGGTGCTCGACGCCGAGGCCACCCGGCCCGGAACCGTGCTCGACCATGCGTTCCTGCGCGAGAATTGTGTCGGGCTGGAGGAGTTGCGCGAGCACCTCGCCCACCAGGATGACGGTGCGGTCCTGGCGGCCACGGGGTTGCGCGCGGCCGAGATCGACGAGCTGGCCGACCGGTATCTTCGGGCGGACCGGGTCATCATCACCTGGGCGATGGGCATCACCCAGCACAAGAAGGCCGTTCCGACAATCCGAGAGATCATCAATCTGCTCCTACTGCGCGGCAACATCGGCAAGCCCGGCGCGGGGGCGTCCCCGATCCGCGGGCACAGCAATGTGCAGGGCGACCGCACCATGGGCATCTGGGAGAAGATGCCACCGGCGTTCCTGGACGCCCTGGAACGAGAATTCGGGTTCGACCCGCCCCGCGTGGACGGCCTGGACAGCGTCGACTCCATTCGCGCCATGCGCGACGGCCTGGTCACGGTCTGGATCGCCCTGGGCGGCAACCTGGTCGGCGCGATCTCCGACACCGTCGTCGCCGAGGCCGCAATCCAGAAGACGGTGCTGAGCGTGCAGATCTCCACCAAACTGAACCGGTCCCACGCTGTGGTCGGCGACCAGGCGCTCATCCTGCCGACCCTGGGCCGCACCGAGATCGACCTGCAGGCCACCGGCCCGCAGTTCGTGTCGGTTGAGGACACGGTCTCCGCGGTGCACTCGTCCACCGGCCTACTCCCACCGGTGTCGGATCAGCTGCTCTCCGAGGTGGCCATCGTGTCGCGCCTCGCCCGGGCCGCCCTCGACGGCACCGCCTCGATCGACTGGGCCGGTTTCGAGAGCGACTACGACATCATCCGTGACCACATCTCGCACGTCATTCCGGGCTTCGCCGACTTCAACCAACGCATCCACCAGCAGGAAGGTTTCTCCCTGCCCCATGCGCCGCGCGACCTGCGCACCTTCCCGACCCCCAGCGGCAAGGCCCTGCTTACGGTCAACGAACTCGAGCCCCTCGAACGGCCGCCGGGGCGCCTGCTCCTGCAGACGCTGCGCTCGCACGACCAGTTCAACACCACGATCTACAGCCCCAACGACCGCTACCGGGGCATCAAGAACGGCCGCCAGGTCATCTTCGTCAACCCGGAGGATGTCGCGGAGCTGGGTTTGATCAGCGGCATGCTCGTCGATGTGCACAGCGAGTTCAGCGACAACGTCGACCGGGTGCTGCGGCGGTTCCGGCTCGTCGCCTACCCGAGCGCCCGCGGCTGCGCCGCCGCCTACTTCCCCGAGGCCAACGTACTGGTGCCCCTGGATTCCACCGCGGAGGGCAGCAACACCCCCGTCTCCAAGGCGGTGCTGGTGCGGCTGGAACCCTCGCGCTGACCAGATACACACCCCGACCAGAACGAAAGCAGGGCGCCCGATCCGCTGCGGCCCGGCGGCGGAGGGCCGCACGTCGAAATCGAAGATTGCCGTGGGATGTACACGATAGAGCAGGATTTTCGGGCTGGTCGTCGAGGCTCACCTCGAGTCCCGCCGCGAGGCGGATGGCGACGCGAGGCGGATGGCGCCGCCGCGGGGCGCCGACAGGTGCGTGACGCTCACGGTGCGCGCCATCATCACCGCGCGCAGCACGAGCGGCTGCCAGGTGAAGATCGTGGCACCGAAGTCGAGCACGCCGCTGACCTTGAGCAGCTCCAACGGCAGGGAGGCGGCCGTGGCCTGCAGCAGAGCCGCGGACGACGACAGCCCGAGCGCCCACACCGCGCCGAGCCCCCTGAAGGCCGCGGCCCCGAGGACCCGGTAGTCCACGCGCAGGTCGCCCCGGCGGGCGATCGCCCGGGCCAGGAGCCCGGCGAAGACCAGGCTGAGCCCCCAGTTGAGAAACGACACCGACATCGACAGCAGGACCACGAAGCTCACGGCGGTCGCGGCGCTCTTCGGCACTGTCGCCAGCCAGCCGATGATGGTGTGTGCTTGCCTGCACGCAGACCGGGTCCGCAACCCGGCCGACGACCTGCGCCCCGCGCAGGGGTGCAAAACACCGATCAGAGGTGGCGTTCACCGGCATCGGGCCGTCCATTGCGGGGATTTTTCTGTGGGAGGTGTCGGAGCGCGTGCTGCCGCGCTGAGCGCATTCGTTGCCGCGCTAGAAAGTACGCAGAATAGTCAATTTTCCTAGACATCCGAGTCGAGGTCTGCCTACACTCAAAACTCGCGAATGCCTTTCTCTGGGCTGGGGAACTCGTTTTCAGAATCGAAACTGAGCTCCGAATGAACGACGACAACTTGCTTCCCACGCCGGCCTGCGCTTCCTGCTACGACCCGATGGCGTCGGTCGGCGGCGGCTGGTGGTGCGATCACTGCCAGGAGTTCGCGTAACCGGTCGCGTGCTTCCGGCCGGTCGCGTTCTCGGCCGGTCGCGTGGCTCCGCGCGCGGCATCCGCACCCTGAACCCCTAACGAATTCGACGGAGATTTTGCCTCTACGAGCCTGTTTCGGGCCGAAACGGGTTCTCTCTGGCAAAATCTCCGTCGAATTGGTTGGATAGGGCAGGGCAGGGAGGTTGGGTAGTGTGGTTGGGTTCCACCACCGCCTGTCCGGGCACCAACCCAGAGGAGTCCCATGTCGATCACCGTCAAAGGCGTCATCGCTCGATCGAAGGGCGCGCCGGTGGAGCTTGTCGACATCGTCATCCCCGACCCTGCACCCGGTGAGGTCGTCGTCGACATCGAGACCTGCGGCGTCTGCCACACCGACGTGCACTACCGTGAGGGCGGCATCAACGACGAGTTCCCATTCCTGCTCGGCCACGAGGCCGCCGGCCGGGTCAGCGTCGTCGGCGAGGGCGTCACCCACGTCGCCGTGGGCGACTTCGTCGTGCTGAACTGGCGCGCCGTCTGCGGCGACTGCCGCGCCTGCAAGCGCGCCGAGCCCTGGTACTGTTTCAATACTTTCAACGCCACCCAGAAAATGACCCTCACGGACGGCACCGAGCTCAGCCCCGCCCTCGGCATCGGCGCCTTCGCCGAAAAGACTCTTGTGCACGAGAAACAGTGCACCAAGGTCGACCCTGCCGCCGACCCCGCGGTCGTCGGACTGCTCGGCTGCGGCATCATGGCCGGCATCGGGGCCGCCATGAACACGGGCAACGTGACCAGGGGCGACTCGGTCGCCGTGATCGGATGTGGCGGCGTGGGTAACGCGGCGGTCGTCGGGGCCCGGCTCGCCGGGGCATCCGTCATCATCGCGATCGACCGCGACGCGAAGAAGCTCGCGACCGCCCAGACGCTGGGCGCCACCCACACCATCGACTCAGCCGGCCTTGACGAGGACGGCGTGGTCGCGGCCGTGCAGGCACTGACCGGCGGGTTCGGCGCGGATGTCGTGATCGACGCCGTCGGGCGTCCCGAGACCTGGCGGCAGGCGTTCTACGCCCGCGACCTGGCTGGCACCGTCGTGCTGGTGGGCGTGCCGACCCCCGAGATGATGCTGGAGATCCCGCTGCTCGACGTGTTCGGCCGGGGCGGTTCTCTGAAGTCGTCCTGGTACGGCGACTGCCTGCCGGAGCGCGACTTCCCGATGCTGACCGACCTCTACCTGCAGGGCCGCCTGCCGCTGGACGAGTTCGTCAGTGAACGAATCGGAATCGGGCATATCGAGGAGGCATTCGCGAAGATGGCCCGCGGCGACGTGCTGCGCTCCGTGGTCGTGCTCTGATGACGGCGCGGATCGAACACCTCGTCACCTCGGGCAGCTTCAGCCTCGACGGCGGCACCTGGGACGTGGACAACAACGTCTGGATCGTCGGCGACGACGACGAGTGCGTTGTGGTCGACGCGGCCCACGACGTCGACGCCATCCTCGCCGCGGTCGGCGACCGCAAGCTGGTGGGCATCCTCTGCACGCACGCGCACGACGACCACATCGGTGCCGTCGCCGGGGTGCAGGCCGCGCACACCGCGCCGACCTACCTCCACCCCGACGACATGATGCTGTGGGACCGGGTCTACCCGGATGCCCCGCCGAGCCGTCCGCTCGAGAACGGCCAGCGCATCCGGGTGGCCGGTATTGAACTCGAGGTGCTGCACACGCCGGGGCATTCTCCCGGCGCCGTCTGCTTCTATGCGCCCGCGCTCGGCACGGTCTTTAGCGGCGACACCTTGTTCCATGGCGGACCCGGCGCGACCGGCCGGTCGTTCAGCGACTTCCCCACGATCCTCGCCTCGATCAAAGGCAAGCTGCTGATGCTCCCGGCGAGCACCGTCGTGCTCACCGGCCATGGCGAGTCGACGACAATCGGCGCCGAGGCCGGGCACCTGGATGAATGGATCGCCCGCGGCCACTAGAGCGTGACCCCGGAAGACTGCCCCGGAAATCCGTCGAGCGGCGCCGCCGATGTGGTCAGAATCCGTTTTTGGCAGCACGGACTGTGGCTAACTCAGGAGATCCCCGCACGCCGGGGACGCCCACCGCGTGATTCCGCGGCACGTGTGCGGCCAAGAGGCATTGCGTTGTCAGATCTCCTGAGTCAGCCACACTGCGGCGGAGGCTGGTTCGGGACACCGGCTGCCCGCGGGCGACCCTGACCGGGCTCAGGCACCCGTCGGTTCGGGCCATCCCCTGTGGCTAATTCAGGAGATCCCCGTGCCCGGCCGGCACCCGCCTCGTGATTCCGCGGCCGATGCCGGCCCACACTCATCAGGCTCGCCATTCTCCTGAGTTAGCCCCAAACGGCCGGTGGCAGCAGGCAGTAATAGTGGTCAGCAGCGCGGCAGCAGCGCGGCAGCAGCGCGGCAGCAGCGCGGCAGCAGCGCTCAGCGACGGATGTCCGCAGCCGGCAGGTCAGCGGCGCACGATCGAGCGCAGCAGCCGCACTACCACGGACAGGGACGCCATGTCGTCCTGACCGAGGGCGTTGACCTCCTCGAACACGCTGCGAGCCCGTCCTAACTGTTCCGCGTTGAGCGCCTCCCAGGCGAGCAGTCGGGCGTCGGCGTGACCGGCATGTGTTTCCTTCAGCACCGCCCGCGTCATATCGGCGACCGTCGAGTACAGGTCGTCGCGGAGGGCGGCGCGGGCCAGGGCCTGCCAGCGGTCCTTGCGCGGCAGCACGGTGATGCGCTCCAGCAGGTTGTCCACCCCGAACCGGTCGTAGACCGTGTAGTAGACGCCGGCGACGTCGGCCAGAGGCTCATCGACCTGCGCGGAGATCTGCGCCACATCCAGCAGGGCGAAGGCCTCGAAGAGTTCGGCCCACCGGCGACCGAGGTTCTCCGGAACGCCCCACTCCTGGGCGGTCTCCAGCAGGGACTGCACGCGTTTGAGGTCGCCGCCCTTGAGGTAATCCTCCAGGTGGGCGCGCATCAGGTCCATCTGCGGTTTGTACTGGGCCACCACCTCGCCCACCAGTCGCGACGCCCCCTGGTTGACCTGCCAGCGCACGGCCCGGTCGAGCAGGCGACGGATGTCCAGGTGGATCGACGTCCAGTGCTTGGTCGGGAACGACGACGGCAGGGCGTTGACCTCGGCCACGAGCACGTCGATTTCGAAGATCTCCCGCAGCGCGACGAAGGCTTTCGCTACCGTGGCCTGGTTCGCCGAGGTCTCCTCCATAGCCCGGAACGCGAAGGTCACGCCGCCGAGGTTGATCATGTCGTTCGCGACGACGGTGGCGATGATCTCGCGGCGCAGCGGATGCGTGTCGAGCTCGGCATCGAAGCGCTCGGACAGCTGCACCGGAAAGTACCGGCGCAGGGTTCGGCCGAACCAGGGGTCGTCGGGCAGGTCACTGTCCCGCAGCGTGGTCGCCAGATCGATCTTGGCGTAGGCCGCCAGCACGGACAGCTCGGGTGAGGTCAGGCCCTGGCCCGTTTCAAGGCGCTCCCGCAGCGTCGTCGTGGTGGGCAGCGCCTCCAACTCGCGCTTGAGGTCGCCCGAGGCCTCCTGCCAGTCCATCAGCCGTTCGTAGCTGGGGCTCCAGGTGGTCACCTTCGCCCGGTCGTTGAGCAGCAGGATGTTCTGGTCGACATTGTCTTCCAGCACCAGCCGCGCCACCTCGTCGGACATGGAAGCGAGGAACTCCGACCGCTCCGACTCGGCCAGCTTGCCGGCGGCCACCATCCGGTCGACGAAGATCTTGATGTTGACCTCGTGGTCGGAGCAGTCCACCCCGGCGGAATTGTCGATCGCGTCGGTGTTCAGGATCACGCCGGTGAGGGCCGCCTCGATGCGCCCGAGCTGGGTCATCCCGAGGTTGCCGCCCTCACCGACGACCTTGACCCGCAGATCCCGGCCGTCGACCCGGATGGCGTCGTTCGCTTTGTCGCCGACCTGCGCGGCCGTCTCGCTGCTGGCCTTCACATAGGTGCCGATGCCGCCGTTATAGAGCAGGTCGGCCGGGGCGGCCAGGATGGCGCGGAGCAGTTCCGGCGGGCTCAGCCGCACCGTCCCGTCCGGCAGCCCGAGTGCGGTGCGCACCTCGGCGGAGATCGGCACCACCTTGGCCTGGCGCGGGAAGACCCCGCCGCCGGCACTGATCAGGCTGGTGTCGTAGTCCGCCCACGACGACCGTGGCAGGGCGAAGAGGCGCGCTCGTTCCTGGAAGGAGCGCGCGGCATCCGGATTCGGGTCCAGGAAAATGTGCCGGTGGTCGAAGGCCGCCAGCAGACGGATGTGCTCCGAGAGCAGCATGCCGTTGCCGAAGACGTCGCCGGACATGTCGCCCACGCCGACGACCGTGAAGTCCTCGGCCTGCGTATCGACGCCCAGTTCGCTGAAGTGGCGCTTGACCGACTCCCATGCGCCGCGGGCGGTGATGCCCATTGCCTTGTGGTCGTAGCCGATCGAGCCGCCGGAGGCGAAAGCGTCGCCCATCCAGAAACCGTATTCGGCGGCGACGCCGTTGGCGATGTCGGAGAAGGTGGCCGTGCCCTTGTCGGCCGCGACGACCAGGTAGGAATCGTCGTCGTCGTGGCGCACCACCCGGGCGGGCGGCACGAGCCGCTCCCCCTCCGCCGTGGTCACCAGGTTGTCGGTGAGGTCGAGCAGCCCCCGGATGAAGGTCTTGTAGCTCCCGATGCCCTCGGCCATCCAGGCCGCGCGGTCCAGCGCCGGATCGGGCAGCTGCTTGGCGAAGAACCCGCCCTTGGCGCCGGTCGGCACGATCACCGCGTTCTTGACCGTCTGCGCCTTGACCAGGCCGAGCACCTCCGTGCGGAAGTCCTCCCGCCGGTCCGACCAGCGCAGCCCGCCGCGGGCCACCTTGCCGAAGCGGAGGTGTACGCCCTCCACCCGCGGGGAGTACACCCAGATCTCGTACTTCGGCCGCGGGAACGGCAACAGATCGATCGTGGTCGGGTCGAGCTTGATGCTCAGGTAGGGCTTGTCCTGGAAGAAGTTCGTGCGCAGCGACGACTCGATCAGGTTGATCAGGGTGCGCAGCACCCGGTCGGCGTCGAGCGTGGTGACCGCTTCCATGGCCGCCGTCAGCTCATCCTTGACCTGCAGGCTGCGACGGATGCGCTCCGGCTCGGCCAATTCCGGATCGAACCGGGCCTCGAAGAGCGCCACCAGCCCTCGGGTGACGGCCGGATTTGCCAGCAGGGTATCGGCGATGAAGCCGTAGGAGTTGGTGTTTCCGGCCTGGCGCAGGTACTTGGCGTAGCTGCGCAGGATGACGACCCGGTGCCAGGGCATGCCCTCCCGCAGCACCAGTCGGTCGAGGCCGTCCGATTCGATGGCCCCGCTGACGGCGGCGCCGAAGGAGTCGGCCAGGAGTGCGCCGGTCGCGACCGGGTCCACGCCCTCGGGGTAGCTCAAGCCCAGGTCGTAGAGGTAGAACGCGCGGCCGTCGGCGGTCTCGATCTCGAAGGGCACCTCGTCGAGCACCTCGATGCCGAGGTTCTGCAGGAACGGCAGAATCTGGCTCAGGCTCTTGGGCTCCATCATGTAGAGCTTGATCCGGGCATCCTCCGCCGTGACGCCGCGTCCCGCGGTGCTTCCGTCGTCGGCGTCGATGACCGTGTCACCGGCGCCCGTGCCGGTCGGGAGATACACGTTCAGCGCCGGCCGGATCGGCCCGGTCCCGGCGGCCGCCGCCGCGGCGGCGGCCGCGGCGCCGGCCTCGAATCGCCCGATGTCCTGCACGGCCTCCTCGAGCTCGTAATCCACCCGGTAGCTGGCGGGGAACGCCTCCGACCAGAGTTCGGAGAGGCGCTCCGCCTCGTCCAGCGGGTGGCTCTCGCGCAGTTTCTCGCCGATCCCCTCGGGCCAGGACCGCACCGCCATCACCAGCCGGTGCTCCAGCGCGACGGCGTCGACGGCGCCGACCGTGTCGTTCTTCTGCAACCGGATGCGGAAGAACAGCCGGGCCAGCGCGGACTCGGTCATCCGGGCCTCGAAGTCGACGGACTCGGCGTGGAAGGTGTCCCGCAGCTCCTTCTCGATCCGCAGCCGCACGGCCGTGGTGTACCGGTCGCGGGGGAAGTAGACCAGCGCGGTCATGAACCGGCCGTAGACATCCGGGCGGAGGAAAAGCCGGGTGCGCCGCCGCTCCTGCAGACGCTGGATGGCCAGCGTGGTGGTGAACAGGGTGGGCACGTCGATCTGGAACAGCTCGTCGCGGGGGTAGGTTTCCAGGATACCGAGCAGCTCCTTGCCGCTGTGCGACCCTGGCGGGAACCCGGCCTGGTCCATCACGGCGTCGACCTTTTCGCGCAGGATCGGCACGTCCCGCACCGAGCTCGTATACGCCGTGGCGGCGAACAGGCCGATGAAGCGCTGCTCCCCCCGCACGTTGCCGTCCGCATCGAAACTCTTGATCCCGATGTAATCGAAGTACGCCGGGCGATGCACGCTGGAACGCGAGTTCGCCTTGGTGATCACCAGGGCGCTGCGCTCGCGCGCCTTGAGCCGGCCGGCATCCGTCAGGTGCTGAATCTGGTGCCCGTCTTCGGTGGAGCGCAGCAGCCCCAGGCCGCTGCGGTCACGGATGCTCAGCACGTCCTCTCCGTCGACGGTCTCCAGGTCGTACTCCCGGTAGCCGAGGAAGGTGAAGTTGTCGCGGTCGAGCCAGCGCAGCAAGTCCTGCGCCTGCTTGATCTCCTGGATGCCCTCGGCGTGGGCGACGTCGCCGAGCGCGTCGGCGATCTCCACGGCCTTCGTTCGCATGGCCTGCCAGTCCTCGTTGGCGGCGCGAACGTCGCCGAGAACCGTGGCCAGCCCGGCGACCAGAGCAGCCCGCGCCTCGTCGTTGGCGGTTTCGATCTCGATCGCGATCCACGACTCGACCTGGGTGACGGTCTCGTCGACGTCACCGGGCCGGGCGCCGTCGCCGCCGTGCACGCGGGTGACGCCGAGGAGCTCGTTGGTGTTCCGGTCGCGGGTCACGACGAGGAGCGGGTGCACTTCGAGGTGGATGGCCGAGTGCTGGCGCACCAGCTCGGCGGTCACCGAGTCAACCAGGAAAGGCATGTCGTCGGTGACGATGTAGACGATGCTGCGGCCGGCTTCGTTCCGGATCTCGATGTTCGGGGTGCTGGGGGTGCGGCTCTGGGCGACCTGCCAATGGTGGACGGCCCGCTCGCGGAGGGTTCCCCCATCGGAGTTCTGCCGGTCTTCCCCAGCCAGGTGCTCGTAGTAGTCGCCCAGGAAAGCGTCGAGTGTGCTGCCTGCCGGTGATTTCCCGGTGCGGGTGGACTCAGACGTCATTGAAATAAGCCTCCATCAGAAAATCTCCGCGTCATTGCGGATCACGTGCGTACGACCCAAGGCATGCAACAGCCACGCCCCTGTCTACCATCGTAGATTCCGTGGCCGGGTTCCACAGACCGAACCACCGCGCAGTCGTGGATCCGTCGCAAAGTGCACGCGCGTAGGCTGACCCGATGCGCGCGATCATCGTAGACACCCCCGGCGGCCCCGATGCCCTCACCCTCACAACGGTGAGCGACCTGCCCGTCGGGGCCAGCGACATCCGGATTCGGGTCGCCGCGGCCGGCGTGAACCGGGCGGATGTCGCGCAGCGGCTGGGCAGCTACCCGTCGCCGGCCGGGGCGCCGCAGTGGCCCGGGCTGGAGGTGTCCGGAGTCGTCAGTGAAGTCGGCGCCGAGGCAAAACGGTTCGCGGTCGGCGACCGGGTGTGTGCCCTGCTGGCCGGCGGCGGCTACGCCACCGAGGCCGTGGTGCACGAAGACCTGGCCCTGTCCGTGCCCGAATCCGTGGACCTCGTCGAGGCGGCGGGCCTGCCGGAGGCGCTGGCCACCGTGTGGTCGAACGTGTTCCTGAGTGCGGGGCTGGCCGCCGGGGAGACGCTGCTCGTGCACGGCGGCGCCAGCGGCATCGGTACCACCGCGATCCAGCTGGGCGTGCTCGCCGGCGCGCGGGTGGCCGCGACGGCCGGCTCAGCCGAGAAGCTGGCGGTGTGCCGCAGCCTGGGCGCGGAGATCCTGATCAACTATCGCGAGCAGGATTTCCCCACCGAAATGCAGGCCGCCACAGAGGGGCGCGGCGCCGACGTGATCCTCGACATCATCGGTGGCTCCTACGCGGCCCGCAACGTGGCGGCACTGGCGGTCGACGGCCGCATCATGGTGATCGCCAACCAGAGCGGCGAGAACGCCGACTTCAATCCGTTCCATCTGATGCAGAAGCGCGGCCGGTACTGGGGTACCACCCTCCGCTCCCGCCCGTTCGAGGAGAAGGCAGCCATCATGCGGGCCCTCAGGACGGATGTCTGGCCCTGGCTCGAATCCGGCCGCTTCCGCCCGGTGATCGACAGCATTTTCCCGTTCGAGAAGGCCGCCGAGGCGCACCGGCGGCTGGAGGCATCCGTTCACGTGGGCAAGATTCTGCTGGTCGGTGATTGAGCCCTTCGGGACTCGGGACTGAAACATGCGCTGGAAAAACGGTCTGATGGGAGGACAAGTTTTGAACAGCATCAGTCTGTTCGTGCCGATCCTGCCCGGCAAGCTCGACGCCTGGAAGCAGTTCACCAGGGAGTCGAACGCGCGCATGCGCGAGCACACGGAGTCGCGCCGGCGGGCCGGCATCACCTGAGAAACTGGCACACCGAGAGCCAGTGGGTGGCCACGGCTAGTTCCGACACCGAGTGAGGATGCCGCCGTGGATCCAGAGCTGCTCCACGTTGGTCGGCTTCCACTCTGTCGGCGACCTCCGGCGACACGAGGTCGGCCAGCCATCCGTCCCGAACGAATTCGACGGAGATTCTGCCGAAATCTGCCCTAAACCCACTCTGGAAGGCGATTTCACCCAAAATCTCCGTCGAATTGGTTCGACGCCGAACCCGGCGCTCGCCCGTGCTGAACGGCGTCCGCGCGGTGCAGTCAGCTCTGCCAATCCGGGAGCGATGCAACCAACCGATTCGGACTCACTAGTTCTGGGCAGGCGGGGCACGGTGAGCGCCCCGCGGGCCTGCTACCGTAAACGCTGTCGAATCCCCACCCGATTGGAACCACCCTCATGAAGAACTGGTCCTTCACCACCTGCGCCGTCGCCGGGTTCAGTTTCAGTGCCTTCGGGGTGGCCCTGATCATTTTCAACGCCGTGACGGCCAACGCGTTCCTCACCGTCCTGCTCTGGATGGCGGGCGTGGCCCTCCTGATCGGCGGATCCCTGTCGGTGCGTGCCCACCTGCTCTGGACGCGCGGCGACACCCAGTAGACGGGGCCCCGCCCTCGACGCTCAGTAGTCGAGGCCCCGCCCCTTAGATCGCGAATTCGCCGCCCGGAGCGCGCTCGGTCTCGGCGAGGCTGGCCGGCACATTCGTGGCGTTCACCGACTCGTCGCTGTAGGTGGAAGTGACCAGGATGGGCAGGTGGTCGGAGGTGCCGAGGGGCAGCGTCTCGACACTGTCGATGGTCAGCCCGATGGAGGTTGCCAGGTCGAAATGCCCGCGGAAGAACTTGTAGCGCGTGTACGTTCGGGTGTCGCTCAGGGTGAGATCGTAGCCGGACTGGGTGATGTGGTCACCGAGGCGCCCCTTGAAGATCGGGTAGTTGTAGTCGCCCACCATCAGGGTCGGCAGGCCCGGCCCGAGCACGTGCAGTTCTTCGTGCGCGGTGCGGATCTGGTTGCGCCGCAGGGAGTTGAGCGCGGTGAGCGGCGCGGCGTGGAACGAAGCGACGACGATTTCGCGGTGGGCGGCGAGGTCGGTCAGTCGGGTGCCGATCAGGCGCTCATGCGCGGGGGTCAGCACGCGGTCGTGCAGTGACTTCTTGAGCGCGAAGGTCTGGGTGCGCTCGTTGGTGAACCGGTCCATGCGATAGTAGATCGCCAGGCCGAGTCGGTTGCGCACAGTGGAGTCGGCCAGGTGCAGGAGACCGATCTCCTCGGGGAGCTCGAGGGTGTCGCATTCCTGCAGACACAGGACGTCGGGATCGTAGTTCTCGGCCAGGGCGATGAGCTCACCACTGGCGCGATTCTTGCGGAGGTTATAGCTGATGACTTTCACGACTGACCTTTTTCGACTCGACTCGGCTCGCTGAACACCCACCTAGCCTACGTTTGCGACGCAGAAATGCTATATCGGCTGGGTGAATTCTCGGCGGCCCTCATGCGAGACTCGGGGCATGATGCAGGATGCGACGGCCACAGTGACGGCCACAGTGACGGCAACGGTGACGGCCACGGTGGAGTCGGTCAGCCGAGACGAACGGCACGCGTTCAGCAAGCCGACGGTCCCGGACATCCGTTTGATCGCGGGATTCGGGGTGGAGGGCGACGCTCACGCCGGAGCCACGACGCAGCACCGCTACCTGATCGTGAAGGATCCGACCAGGGCGAACCTCACCCAGGTGCACTTCATGCCCGCCGAGCTCTTCGACGAGCTGCGGGGGGCCGGCTTCGAGGTCTCCCCCGGCGAGCTGGGCGAGAATATCACGACCCGCGGGCTGGATCTGTCCGGCCTTCCGCGGGGTGCCCGGCTGCGGCTCGGCACCGACGCGGTCGTGGAGATCACCGGGCTGCGCAACCCGTGCTCACTGATCAACGGGTACCAGAAGGGGCTGATGAAGACGCTGATCGACACGGATGATGCCGGTCAGGTGATCCGCAAGGCGGGGATCATGGGAATCGTCGTCACCGGGGGAAGCGTCGCTCCCGGGGACCCGATTCGGGTGCGGCTGCCGGCCGGGGAACACCTGCCGCTCGGCGTGGTCTGACGCTTGGGTAACGGCAGTCGGCGACCCTGCTAGTCTCGGCCTCACCTGACCTGTGGAGGAGCCCCGATGGCACGCAAGAACTACACCCCCGATCAGAAAATTTCCCGCCTCCGCGTCTACAACATCGTGGCCGGCTCACTGCACCTCGTGCAGGCCCTGGGCTTCGCATACGTGCTCACCCTGCTCAGCACCCAGGTCACCTTTGCCGTCACCGCCGACTATCTGTCTGCTCCTCCCGGCGTGCCGCTGCCGCCCGAGCGGGTGACCCTGTTCGACGTCAACGTGGGCATCGGCGTCGTCTCGTTCCTGGCGCTCTCGGCCTTCTTCCATTTCCTGATCTCGTCGCCGAAATTCTTCCCCCGCTACGCGGCGGGGCTCAAAGCCAACCGAAACTACTTCCGCTGGGTCGAATATTCCCTGAGCTCCTCGATCATGATCTGGCTGATCGCCCAGATCACCGGCATCACCGACATCGCGGCCCTGTTCGCGATCTTCGCCGCCAACGCCGCCATGATCATGTTCGGGGCACTGCAGGAGAAGTACGAGACACCCGGCAACGGCAAGTTCCTGCCCTTCATCTTCGGGTCGATGGTGGGCGTGGTGCCGTGGGTCGTCATCCTGACCTACTTCATCGCCCCCGGCTCGAACACCGAGGCCGCACCGCCGGCTTTCGTCTACGGCATCATTATTTCCCTCTTCCTGTTCTTCAACACGTTCGCCGTCAACCAGGTGCTGCAGTACCGTCAGGTCGGCGGCTGGCGCGACTACCTCCGCGGCGAGCGCGCCTACATCACGCTGAGCCTGGTCGCCAAGACCGCGCTGGCCTGGCAGGTGTTCTCCGGCGCGATCATCCCGGCACTCACCTAGGGCAATCGTTTAGCCGACCAGCTCGGGCCCAAGCTGGTGCCGGGCACGGCAGAAGCACCACCCCCGTGCTTCGAAGCTGGTCCGCAGCGCCACCTCGTAATCGTCCCGGGCGAAGCCAGGGACAGCTGTCGTCTCACCGACGTTCCGGGTCAACAACGACCCCGCCAGGCGACGGCTACAGCGTCGACGGACGAGTGCCCGCAGAGCGCGCACTCGGGGAGTGGGCACCCGTAGCGCGGCCGCCCGCGTCGGAGCCGTCGAGGAACTCGAGGACGTCCGGCAGGAGGCGTGGGTCTGAGATCGCGGCCATGTGCCCCTTGCCGGGGAAGAGGATGAGGCGGGCGTTGGGGATGCGCGCCACCGTCTCGCGGAACAGCTCGGGCGTGTAGAAACCGTCCCGGTCACCACCGATCAGCAGGGTGGGCGCTTCGATCTCGCCGAGCCGGTCGCGCAGGTTGAAGGCGTCTTCGGCGCGAATGGTGGTGATCAGGTCGGGGCTGGCCTTGCCGAACGTGCGGGGTCCGAGCATCCAGCCCATGCCGGCTGCCAGCCGACTCGGGGGCTTGTCGCCGAGGACACTGAACATCTTCCGGCCGGCCTGCCGCGGGCGCCCGGCAAGAACCTCTTCAGCGACCCGACGCTGCACCTTCTTGCCGTTTGGCCCCAGGGTGTAGGCCGCGCAGACCACGACGAGACGCTGCACCACATCGGGATGGTCGGCGGCGAGTTGCAGGGCGATGCTCCCGCCGGTCGACGTGCCGATCACGTCGATGGGCCCCGGAAACTCCAGGCGCAGAGCGTCGGCGTAGTCCCGGGCGATGTCGGCCATGCTGGCGTTCGGGTCGAGGCCCGGGCGCGGGGTCAGCCTGAGCACGCGGTGCCGGGCCGCCACCGGAGCCAGCATCCGGGTCACAAGCATGCGCTCGACGCCGATCGTCGGTTCAAAGTTCTGGGTGAGGCCCGGGATGACCACCAGCGGCGAGCCCGTGCCGAACCTCAAATAGGGCATCCCTCCGAGGAGGGTGCCCGTTCGCCGAGCCATGGTGCGCGCATCGGTGACATTCTGTGTTTGTGTCGCGGGGGGCATTGAATTGACCCTTTCGTTCATTGACGGTTCCGGATGCCGTCAGCCGGCTCCGCGGAGAGCGGTGCGGCAGAGAGCGGTGCGGCAGCGATCGGCCCGGCAGCAACCGGCTCTGGCGTGGCCGGCTGCGCAGAACCGTTGGTGACAGTACCCGCGCCCCGGGACCCCCGAAAGCGTCCCGGCAGAATCGGCCGGGGTTCAGGAGAGTCTTCCCACCCTGAAGCGAACGAGAGGAACGTGATTTTCGAGCGAAGTGGTGCCAGCATAAGGAGTGGGTCTGCACCTGGGAAGGGGCGCCCGACTGCGGGGTCGCGTGACAAATGGGCAGCGGCATCCGTCTAGATGAGTGAGAACCCATTGACGGAAGGCACCAGCTTCCACCATCGAACGGACCCCACATGACGAGCACCGATCTGCACCACGACGACCTAACCGATGACGTGAGCGCACCCCGGCTCGCCGCGGTCGTCTACAACCCCATAAAGGTTGACGTCGACGAGCTCCGGGACGCCGTCGAGGCCCAGCAATCGGCCGCCGGCTGGCCGGAGACGCTGTGGTTCGAGACGTCAGCTGAGGACCCGGGGCAGGGACCGGCCCGGAAGGCGATCGAAGCCGGGGCCACCATGATCATCGTGGCCGGCGGCGACGGCACCGTGCGCGCCGTCGCGGAAGCCGTCCACGGCACGGAGTGCGCACTGGCGCTGCTGCCGTCGGGCACCGGCAACCTGCTCGCCCGCAACCTGCAGCTGCCCCTCGCCGACACCGGGCTGGCCCTGCAAGCCGCGTTCGCCGGCCAGGACAAGGTGATCGACGTGTGCCTGATCGACATCGAGCGGGCCGACCGGTCGGTCGACCGGCACGCCTACCTGGTGATGGCCGGGCTCGGCCTCGATGCCAAGATGCTCGCGAACACCGACGACGACCTCAAGGCGAAGGCCGGCTGGCTGGCCTACGTGAAAGCCATGATCGCCGTCGGCAAGGACGACAGCGATCTCCGGTTCCGGTACCGGCTCAACGCGAAGCCCGAGCAGGCGATGCGCGCGCACACCATCATGGTCGGCAACTGCGGGTCGCTTCCGGCCAGCATCGAGTTGATTCCCGACGCCGCCCTCGACGACGGACTCTTCGACGTGGTCGTACTGAAGCCGGAGGGCTTCGGCGGCTGGCTGCAAATTCTGTCTAAGGTGCTGTGGGAGAACGGCGTGCTCAGCCGAACGGTATTGGGCCGCAAACTGCGCTCCAATGATGTCGACGCGCTCAACTACGCCACCGGCACGAAGCTCGTGCTGCGGCTCAACCGTCCGGAAGAGATCGAACTCGACGGCGACGGGTTCGGCACCGCCGTGGCCTTCAAGACCTGGGTGGATGCCGGTAGCCTCACCCTGCGCGTGCCGAGCGACGCTGCGTAGGCGGCGCGGGGCATCCGTCGCCCCTCTCCCGTTCCACTCTGCTCGACGGGCGGGAGGTGCGCCGCTCTGCGGATGGCATGCCACCAGCGAAGCGGCGCGGCACCCGCGCCGGCACGACGGGCCACGGATGCGTTGACGGCTGCACACCCGGTAGCCGTCAACGGCCGCCGCCACCGCCTCCGCCACCGCCTCCGCCGGAGAACCCGCCGCCGCCGCCGGAGCCGCCGGAGAAACTTCCTCCGCCGCCGGAGTATCCGCCGCCGCTGCTGGAGCTGACGGGAACCGTGGCAGAGGTGAGGACCGAGGCGACCAAACCGTTCATGGCGACGCCGAAGCCGCTCGCGGTGAAGCCTCCCTGCGACACGATCCAGCCCGGCGCCGGCGCCCCGTGCTCGTAGAGCACGACGAGCTCCTTCGCCCAGTCCCGTTCGACACCCCAGAGCACCGCGAAGGGGAGCAGCTCCTCATAGAGCTTGACCAGTTCGACGGTGTCGGGTGCGCCGACGGCATCCGTCACCGGGCTCGGCAGCGCCCCCGAAGCGACACCCGGCATGGCAGGCATCGTGACCCGCAGCGCGCCGTCCGGGCTCTGCAGCATGCGGAAACGCTCCTCCTCTGCGAGCTCTAGATAGACCTTCAGTCCCTTGAGGTAGTCGCGCTGATCGGCCCCGGAATCGGTGAGCTGCACCGTGCCCTGGGCGAGGTAGAGGGCCAGGTAGAGGAACAGCGCTGCGATGACGGCGACCGTCATCACCTCGCCGAACTTCGGGGAGCCGTCGATCAGCGCCACCGCACCGAGGACGGCCAGGGCCGGCAGCAGCACGACGGCCATTCCGATGGCGATCCACCTGCCGCCGCGGCCGGTCACCTTGGCCCGCCAGCCGCGCTCGATGACCGACGCTGTCGCGGCGGGGAGGAACGCGCTCAGTTTGGCGGCGAGTGTGCTGTCGGCGACCCCCAGTTCCCGCGTCGCTCCGATCGTCAGGCGGGGGAACAGCGTCTCCAGCAGCTTTCGCTCCTGAGCGTCCACGCCTGCCACGGTCAGCAGCTGCAGCGTGTAGTCGCCGCCGCCGGCGCTGACCGGATAGTCGAGGATGCGCACCGTGCCGCGCACCGCCAGGCTCACAATCTGCGCGGCGATAGCCGTCTTCGACCGATTCGCAAGGTCCCCCGCCTCCAGCAGGTTGTAACCCTTCGGCACGCTGTACTGGGCGATGATGGTGCCTCGGCCGCGGGCGTCGCGCTGGCCGAGTCGGCGACGGATGAAGGCGAGCACGACCCCGAGAAAGCCGACAGCCGCCACCAGGAACAGCAGCCCGGTCGCCGGTTCTCCCCCGCCGTTGTCCGAATCGCTCTCACTGTAGCTGGCCGAGGCCGGCACCGACACGAAGGTGCCGGGTGCAAAGCCGATGGCCACGGTCAGGTTCTGCCGCGGACCGAGACCCTGCACGGACGAGGTGAACAGCTGGCCCGTGGATCCGGGCACTGCGGCATCCGTGGTCTGGCTGATCTCGCACCGGGCGCCGTCGTCCTGGGCCCCGGAATAGCAGGCGGTGTCGCCGGTGAGGAACTCGGCGACGCTCGGGTCGACGTGCACGCGCGCGGTGACGGAGCCGAACGACTGGTCGAACCCGGTGCCGTTGGTGTCCCAGTAGAGCTCGTCGTCGTCGGTGTCGGCGAACGCGCGCACCACGTTCTGCTGCGTGTAGGTGATCGTGTAGGTCTGCTGGCCGCGCACGAACTCATCGGTGCCGAGCGGCACCTCGGTGACGGAGCCCTGGTCATAGGTCTCGAAGTAGACGGGGGCTCCGGTGGCGTCGGTGACCGATTCGACGGTGGTGTTCAGCGGCACCCCGTTGTAGTCGTTGGGGAGGAGGCGCACCATGCCTCGGTTCTGGTCGAAGTTCGGGAACTGCGCCACGAACGTCTCGACCGTGCGCAGGGTGGAGTGCCCGGCGTTGTCACGGGAGAGGTAGTAGTCGGCCTCGAAGGAGGTGAATGTGAAGTCACCGGTGTCTGCCGACGCGGCCAGGGGCATCCCGACCGCCGGCATCCCGAGCGCGAGCGCCGCCGAAACCGCGAGCGCGGCGATGACCTGCACGAATCGACGTAACGGATGTCTGGCCGGTGCGATCCCGTGCATGTTGCCGCTCCCTGTTTCTGCCGGAGCCGGGAGCCTCGATGCGGCGTCGACCGCGCCGAGCCGTGCTGTCCCCACAACATCCGCCCTTCGAAGGCTAGTGCAGCACGGGTCCCTTCGGTGCATGCGAACCGACAGCTGAGAGCCCGGCAACGAGAAAACCGGTCGGCCCCTCCACGAGGGGACGACCGGCTTTGGTGCTACGGGTAGTCAGGGCATCAGTACCAGTTGTTGGCCTGCGAGTGAGACCAGGCGGCGCACGGGGTGCCGTAGGAGGAGGCCTTGATGTAGCCGAGGCCCCATGCGATCTGCGTGGTCGCGTTGGTGGCCCAGTCGCTGCCGGCCGTCGCCATCTTGTTGCCGGGCAACGCCTGCGGGATGCCGGTGGCACCGCCGTTGGAGTTCACGGCGTCGTACTTCCACTCCGATTCCTTCTGCCACAGCTGGTTCAGGCAGGAGAACTGGTCGGCGCCCCAGCCGTACTGGGACGCGGCCATGGCCTGAGCCGTGGCGCGCGCGCCGGCAGGAGTGTTGCCGGAGGCCAGCGACTGGGCACGGGTGGCTTCAGCGGCGGCGGCCTGAGAAGCGGCCTCAGCGGCGGCGGCGGCCTCAGCGGCGGCCTCAGCGGCGGCGGCCTCGGCGGCGACCCGATCGGCTTCGATCGACGCCGCGGTGACGGCGGCAGTCTCGGCCTTGGTCTGGGCGGTCAGCGAGGTGATCTCGTCGAGAGGGAGGATCTCGTAGCTGGCGAGCGAGCTGGCGACCGCGGCGAGGCTGGAGGCATCCACCTTGTCCTGGGTGGCGGCGATGACCTGATTGGCCTCGTTCAGGGTGATGGATGCCGAGTTGTCGACGTGCGCCTTGGCGACCGCGCTGTAGGCGCCGAGCTGTTCACGGTGCAGGCCGGTGCTGTCGGCGAGTTCGGTTGTGGCCGAGACACGGTCCTGGGTGGCGGAGGCGGACTGACCGGCGAAGCCGGCGCCGACTGCGAGGCCGGTGACGGCGAGCACACTGGTGGCGATGAGCACGATGCGGTGCGGGCGGTTGATCTTGGTGGGGCCGGTGGTGCTGTTGCTGCTGGGAATGCTGTTGCTTCGCTTATTTTGGGCAGCGAATCGGATGCGGATTTCTTCGGGTGTTTCGGGCATGTATGTGCGCTTGACTTCCGTGTTACGCAAGCTCGCACGCGTGCGCGCGCCAACTCACTGAGCCTCGGGCCTGCGCTTTCGGGGGACGGCGCAGACGAAACTTATACTCTGTCTCATGTTTCTGAACAAACGCTCAGTATTCTGTGAAAGTCATGGGTAGCCGGGCCGGGACACCGGATTCGGCGGGCCCCGCGCGGCGGCCCTGGTCTCGCTGCGCGCGTGCTGCGCCGCTGCGCCGATGGCGTGCCACGCGCGGAACGGCGCAGCTGCCGCGCGGCGAATGAAGAACGCCGCGGGGATCGCGAACAGCGAGATCACGGCGCCGCACAGGAACGCGGCTGGAGTCCGCGATCAGCAGACGAATGGGCCCGGAGCGGTCGGCAGCCAGCCCGCAACCGAGCCGATGCCACCGGATTCCGCATTCAGGTTGCTGAGGCCGTAGACGAGCTTGCCGAAGCCGGGCGCCGAGAGGATGACCAAGACCACGTCGATCGGCGTCTTGCGCGGAGTGGTGACGTTCTTCAGCCCCAAGCCGCCCACGACGAGCACACTGAGGGTGATCAGGAGCACGAGGTCGAACAATTAGCGCCAGCCGAGCACGCTGAGAATGGCGCCCGAACTGCTGGAGCCGATACAAGGGCGACCGAGAAGACGATGGTCAACAGCAGCGCGAATATGGTCGTCGTGCCGGTGGCCCGTACGACCCAGGCGGCCAGCAGCGTCGGCGGCAGCGTGGCGGTCTCGTTCGCGGCGAGGGATTCAAACCGCGCCGCTCCGGGCGGATCTGCGAGATTCAGCCCGTCGCTCCCCGTGTGTTACGCCAAATGGCGAGTGCTGTGGCGCCGTCAACGACCGCGCCGCAGGATGGGTGGCATGCCCAGACAAATTCGCTTCAACGCTTTTGACATGAACTGCGTCGCGCACCAGTCCTCAGGAATGTGGCGGCATCCGCTTGACCAGTCCTGGCGATACAAGGACCTCTCCTATTGGACCGACCTGGCCAGGCTGCTCGAGCGAGGCACTTTCGATGGCATTTTCATCGCCGATGTGCTCGGAACGTACGACGTCTATGGCGGTTCGAACGAAGCAGCGATCCGGCACGGGGCCCAGGTTCCCGTGAACGACCCGATTCTGCTCGTCTCCGCCATGGCGGCGGTGACCGAGAACCTCGGGTTCGGCGTGACCGCGGGTACAGCGTACGAGCATCCGTACCCGTTCGCACGACGGATGTCGACGCTCGACCATTTGACGAAGGGTCGCGTCGGCTGGAACGTCGTCACCGGTTATCTGCCGAGCGCCGCCCGCAACATGGGGCATGAAGACCAGTTGGAGCATGACGACCGCTACGACGTCGCCGACGAATATCTCGAGGTGCTGTACAAGTTGTGGGAGGGCTCGTGGGAAGACGATGCCGTCATCCGCGACCGGGAGACCGGGGTGTTCACCGATCCGAGCAAGGTGCATGAGATCGGGCATTACGGCAAGAACTTCACCGTGCCGGGGATCCACCTGTCCGAGCCGTCGTTGCAGCGCACGCCGGTGATCTATCAGGCCGGGGCATCGCCGCGCGGTATCGCCTTCGCCGCCGGCAACGCCGAGGCGATCTTCGTGGCCGCTTCGACCAAGTCCGGCCTCACCGCGACTGTGAGCAAGATCCGGGATGCGCTCGAGCAGGCCGGTCGAGACCGGTACTCCGCGAAGATCTACACGCTGCTGACAATCATCACCGACGAGACCAGCGAGAAGGCGCACGCAAAACATCAGGACTACCTCTCCTACGCGAGCGAAGAAGGCGCCCTGGTGTTCATGTCGGGCTGGATGGGCATCGATCTCTCCCGATATGACCTCGACGAGCCGATCGGCAACGTGAAGAGCAACGCGATCCAGTCGGCGGTGGCAAATTTTCAGGCCGCGAACGATGACGGCTCCGAGTGGACAGTGCGTGACATCGCGAAGCTCGGCGCAATCGGCGGCCTGGGGCCGTTCATCGTCGGCTCACCGGAAGAGGTTGCCGATCACCTGCAGGAGTGGGTCGCCGATACCGATGTTGACGGGTTCAACCTCGCCTACGCGATCACACCCGGAACGTTCGAAGACGTGGTCGAGTTCGTGATTCCCGAGCTGCGTCGTCGCGGGGCCTACCCGGAGGAGTACGTCGAGGGCACTCTACGCAACAAGTTGCACGGGCGCGGCAACCGTCTGCCCGAGGAGCACCACGGAGCCGATTATCGGCTCGGGGTGAATCAATCCGTTAGGTGACGAGCGGCGACCGCCGCTCGCCCTATGCAATCCCCGACTGCACCAGCAGCCGGGGGAAATCCGTGCGGCGGCGACCGGCCAGTTTGAGCACCTGCTCACGCTCGCGCCGCAGCACGACCGACGGCCGCGCGGTGGCGGCGGCCAGAATGCGGGCAAGGGTCTCGGGCCACGGCACTCGGTGAGCGCGGGTACTGCGCCTATGTCCGCACCCGCCGCAACCGGATCGGACCCTTCGCCGTCGACGGATCGACCACGGCCCCGCCCTGCATGATCTGCAGGTCACCGCGGGCGACCATGCGGCGTGCGGCGCGTCGGGCCGGCTCCATCAGGTCGTTCCAGCCGTCACCGCCGACCACTTTCGCCGCCTCGGACGGGCAGATCGTGGCATCCGTCGCCCGCGCACTGAGCAGTGTCGCGATAGCCTCTTCCAGCTTGAGGTCGGTCGCCGTGACCCCATGTGCGCGGCACGCGGTCGAGCAGTACTTCACCGACTCCCAGTTGTCGGCCCACTTCATGCGCCACTCGATGCGCCGCCCACACGAGGCACACGTCTTGTCCGCCCGGTCACGGGCGGGGTCAGAATCGGCGGGTTTTCGTTGACGGTGGGCCATGCCTTCTATCCTGCGGGATGGCGCGGGTCGCCGAGAGCCGCCGAGAGTCGCCGTTTGCGCCGAGCGTCGCCGTTCCAGCGGCGATTCTCGGCAGAATCGGCGACTCTCGGGGCTGCAGGGCGCCGGGCAGGGCGCCGGGCAGGCCGCCAGGCAGGGCGCGCCCGACCCATCGGCGCCGCGGGCGTGACGAATTCGGCCCGCATCCGTCTTATCAGTGACGGATGTCTCAGCCCCCGTGAGCGCCCAGGCCACCCGACACTGCCGGAGGCTAGGATTTTTGCACCTGAACCCGAAGGAAATCCCGTGACGAGCACCGACCGAGCGCGTGTCGAACGATGGCGCGCAGCCGCTGTTCCTGCCCGTAGCCGCAGCATCGAGGTTGATGGGCATCAATTCACCGTGCACTCCCTGAAGAGCACCTCGCCTTCGCCGGACGCGCCGACCTACCTGCTGGTCCACGGCATCGGGGCGTCGCACCGCTACTACCGCCGGGTGCAGAGGAGCCTGGCCGCCATCGGGCATACCCATTCGCTCGATCTGCCCGGATTCGGCGGCACCCGCCGGCCCGTTCGGCCGCTCGCTGTCGAAGAATACGGCGCCCTGCTCGGCCGGCTACTTGATCGACTCGAGGTGCCGCGGGCGGTCCTGGTCGGCCATTCGATGGGCGCCCAATTCGTCACCGAGGTGGCCCGGCAACGCCCCGATGCCGTCTCCCACCTGGTTCTGATCGGCCCTGTCACCGATCCCCGCCGGTCGACAGCCGTGCAACAGGCGCTGGGCCTGACCCGGGATGTGGCCAAGGAGTCGCCGTCGGGCAATCTGATCGTGTTCCGTGACTACCTCGAGTGCGGCCCGCGCTGGTTCTCCACCGAGCTCGTCCCCATGCTCGGCTACCGCACCGACCTGGCCCTTGGCGAGGTGCACTCCCCCATCCTCGTGATCCGAGGCACCAACGACCCCGTCTCGGGCAGCACCTGGTGTGCATCGCTGGCCGCCGCCGCGCCGGACGGGCATGTGTTCGAGGTCGCGGGGCACCGCCACCTGGTGCACCACAGTGCCGCCGTGCAAACCGCCGCCATCATCGAGGGGCACGCCCTGCGGCTTCCGGCGGTCGCGCACCCGGCACAATGATTCGCGGTCTCCTGAACCCCCGTCTGCTGAGTCGCCATCTGCGCGAGGCCTGGTGGTGGCTGCTCGACTATGTCTATGCGGCGGCCGGCCAGACCCGTGCGTTCCTCTCCCACGCCCGGCCCACGGACTTCCGCTCCGGTACCAAAGCCCCGATCGTGATCATCCCCGGGGTGTATGAATCCTGGCAGTTCATGCGACCGTTGATTGAGATACTGCACGGCCACGGGCATCCGGTGCACGTGGTGGCGAAGCTCGGCCGCAACCGGCGTTCTCTGGCGGATGCCGCCGCGACCGTGGCCGCCTACCTCGAGCGGGAGAACCTGAACGGCGTCGTCATCGTGGCGCACAGCAAGGGCGGCCTGATCGGCAAACTGCTCATGACGACGGATGACCCGGGCCGCCGGGTGAGCGGAATGACCGCGATCAGTGCTCCCTTTGGCGGTTCCCGCTATGCGCGCTACTGGGTCGTGCCGAGCATCCGTGCCTTCGCTCCCGCCAACGTGGCCCTGCACGACCTCGGCCTGGACCACCGGGTCAACGACCGCATCACGTCTATCTACGGGGTGTTCGACCCGCATGTCCCCGAGGGCAGTGAACTCGTCGGCGCCCGCAACATCCAGCTCAGGGTCGGCGGGCACTTCCGCATCCTCGGTGACCCGGCGGCCGTGCGTGCCGTGCTCGACGCGGTGACGGATGCCGCGGAGTCGGCAGTCTGACTCCGGGTCGCAGATCGACCTTCGGTCACGCGGGGAAGGTGCTTGCCCTGCTGCACGCGGAGCCTGACCGCTCGGGCTGATGTTCAGGCGCAGGGAGGACTCCGCCCCGACTACTTCGCCGCGACAGTGCGGGCGCGGCGCGTATGGCGCTTCGTCGACGAGCCTCCTCGCCCGTAGACCAGGTACATGGTGAACCCCATGATGATCATGAGCAACACGGTGTAGACGAACGTGATCGACATGGAGTCAAGGTTGTTCTCCCCCTCCGTGCTGGCCTTGATCGCAACACCGAGGGGTTGGTAGAGCGGGTGATACAGGAACACCGCGGCGTCATAGTCGTCGAGCAGGCTGTTGAAGTTGAGTGCCGTGATCGCAGCCGCGGTAGGAAGAACCAGCGGAACCAGAACCGTGCGAAGGGTGAACATCGACCCGGCACCGAGGATGCGGGCGGCATCCTCGAGCGACTCCGGCACCGATGCGAAAGCCGCCTTGAGCAATCGCAGGGTGAACGGGATCTTCACGATCACGTAGGCGATCAACAGGAGACTCGTCGTTCCTGTGAGCACCTGGCCGCCGACCATCGGGTTTGGGCGGTCGAACGTCATGACGAGGGCGAGGGCGATGAGAATCGTCGGCAGGATCCAGGGGATGTGCAGCAGGTACTCCAGCGTGGCGGTCAACAGGTTGCGGTGTTTCTGCAGCAACCGTGAGACGAACAGCATCCCGCCGACCACGATCACCGACGCCAGCGCGCTGTAGACGACGCTGACCACGAACGGCCGGAGCACCGCGGGCGTGCCGAAGACCGTGGCGTAGTTGTCGAGCGTGAACGAATTCCAGCTGATGCTCCCCGTGACAATGGCACTCGAGTGCACGAAGGAAAACAGCACGATCAGCAGCACCGGCGTCGCGTAGACGACGAAGAGAGCGTAGGCGGCCACGTGCACGGCAGCGTTCGCCACTGGGTTCGGGATTCTCTGTTTTTGCAGCGGGGTCGCCACCTTCGCCACCGAGAAGTACACCCCCGACTTTTCGACCCGGTTCATCATTGCCAGAAGCACGATGGTCGCCAGGCCGAGGATCACGGCGAGCAGCGCGGCGAGGTCACGCGACCCGGTGCTCTTGGAGAAGGTGAGGATCATCGGGGCGATCGTTTGGAAATCGGTGCCGCCCAACACGAGCGGCGCTGTCAGTGCGCCGAGACCGGTCAGGAAGGTGAGAATTGTCACGGCGAAGATCATCGGGCGCAGGGCGGGCAAGACGATTCGCCAGAGGATGCCCATGGTCGACGCGCCCATATTGCGTGCCGCCTCGATGGTCTGGTAGTCGATCTTCGCCAGCGACGATCCCAGGAAAAGCATATGGTTCGTCGTCGTGGCCAGCGTCATCACGACGACGACCGCGAAGTAACCGGAGAACCAGTTCGGGTCGATCTCGGGAAACCAGTTGCGCACGGCGTTGGTGACGAATCCGTAGCGGCCGTAGATGAAGTTGTAGCCGGCGGCGAGCACGATGCCCCCGTAGATAAGGGTGGTGGCGTAGCCGAGCCACAGCATCCGTGCGCCCCGGATCTTGAAATAGTCGGTGACGAGAACGATGAAGATGCCGACGGTATTCACCGTGACGGCCAGCGTGGCGGCCAACGCGAAGCTGTGCCAGAGGCTGTTCATCGCACGTTCGGAGCTGACCAGTTTCTCGACGGCCCGAAAGCTGAACTGACCCTCCGGGAAGAAGGTTCTGATGAGCAGGTTGGCGTTCGGGAAGACCAAAAACGTCGCCACGAACCACAGCGTCACCAGGGTGATGATGACGACGAACGGGGATCGGAACATTGAAGCCCACGACGAAGTGCGCACGGATGTTCCCCTCTAGTACTGCAGGATCGACGACGGGTCGATATACAGTCGCGCCGCAGAACCCGGTTCGAGCGCAGATCCGCCGCCCTCGGGCACCAGAGCACGAATGCTGCTGCCATGACTGTCGATTGTGTAGGTGCTGTGCGAGCCGTGGTAGGAACGGCCGGCGACAACGCCATCGAGCCGGATCGCATCCGTGTTGCCCGGGGGCGCCTGCAACGACACCTTCTCCAGGCGCAGGTACGACGTTTTCGCTGGTGCGAGACCGGTGCCACCGCGCTGGCGCAGCTGGTGCACGACGTCGCCCGAGAGCTTGTTCATCGCACCGACGAAGGTGCACACGAACTCGGTGCCGGAGCGGTTGTAGATCTCCTCCGGGGTGCCTACCTGCTCGACCACGCCGTGGTTGAACACGGCGATCCGGTCGCTCATGGTGAGGGCTTCTTCCTGGTCGTGCGTGACGTACACCGTGGTGATGCCGAGTTCCCGCTGCAGGTTTTTCAGCTGTTCGCGCAGCTGCACGCGCAGCTTGGCGTCGAGATTGGAGAGGGGCTCGTCGAGCAGCAGGATGCGCGGCTTGAGCACGAGAGCCCGGGCGATGGCGACCCGCTGCTGCTGGCCACCGGAGAGTTCGGACACGTTCTTCGCGAGCTGCTCCTCGGTGAGCTCGACCTGCGCGGCGATCTCGTCGACGAGCAGCGCCGTTTCGGCCCTCCTGGTCTTTCGCACCCGCAGGCCGAACGCGATGTTCTCCCACACGCTCATGCTGGGGAACAGCGCGTAGTTCTGGAAGACCATGCCCACGCTGCGTTTTTCACTCGGCAGCCGGGTGGCCACCTTCCCGTCGATGTAGATCTCACCCCGGGACGGTTCGATGAACCCCGCGAGCGTGCGCAGGGCCGTCGTCTTGCCGCACCCGGAGGGCCCGAGCAGGGTGAAGAACTCACCCTGCTCGATCTCGAGGGTCAGGTCGGGGATGGCGATCTTCTCGCCGAAGCTCACTTCGACATTCTCGAATCTGATCATGACTGTTCGTGCCCGGGCCGAGACTTAGGGCAGGTACTCGAGCTCGGTCTTCTCGACCCACTCGGAAATACGTTCGCGGGTCAGCGACCAGTCGATGTCCTGCTTGGGGAGGGACTCGATCAATTCGACGACCGCGGGAAGCGCCTCTGCGCGAGCCTTCTCATTCACCGGGTAGGACGCGAATTCGGCGGCGAACTCGCCCTGCACCTCGGCGCCGCCGAACCAGTCGATGAACTTCTCGGCCTGCTCCTGGCGCGGCGTGCCGTTGATGACCGCGATCTGTTCGGTGACGTAGGGGACACCGTCTTCCGGGCTGATCACGCCGGTCTTGGTGGCGTATTCGGCGTCGCGGCTGGTGATTCCGCTGCTCGGAAGCACGCCGTAGTCGACCTCGTCGCGGGTCAGGCGCGCATACAGGTCGGTGCCCTCGACGGCTGGCGAACCGTGCTTGTAGTAGTCCTGCACCTGCTTCCAGCCGGCATCCGAGATGCCCAGGTCGCCCTTCTCGTCGGCATAGGGCGCGAGCATGCCGGCGAGCACCAATTGCGGGGTGGCCTGGCCGAGGCTGGTGTTCACTTCGTATCGGCCGTCGTATTCGGCGTCGTCCCACAGGTCGCTGACCTGTTCCGGGGCGTCTGCGCTCTTCACGGTGTTGGTGTCGTAGACGGTGACGATGGCCTGTTCGACCAGGGGCCAGAACGCCCCGTCCTTGGCGTCGCCGGCTTTCTTGTCGACATCCCCGGACCACTCCGGCGTGTAGGCGGCAACGGCATCCGCTGCCTTCAGCGTTTCGAAGAACATATTGTTCAGGCCGAAGACAACATCGCCCACCGGGTTATTCTTCTCGGCGACGATGCGGTTGGCGAGGTCGGCCCCGCCCAGCCCCACGATCTCGATCTTCATCCCGGCCTCGGCCGCCTTCGCCGTCACCCATTCCCCACGCCCATCCGAATTGGAGTTCGTGTAGACGATGAGGGTTCCGGAGGATTCCCCCGACGACGACGCCTCGCCTGCCGTGCTGCTGCATGACGTCAACGCAACGGTGCTGAGAAGCACGGTCGCAAGGGTGGCCGCGGTGAGGGTGCGCTTGTGCAAGAGTCAGTCCTTTTCTGGGCCGCGAGAGGGCAGATGGCCACTCACCGGCCGAATCAAGTTTTAGCAACGGTTCGTTCACACTAAGGCGCAGCAAATCCAGCTCCAGGCCATCTGAACGAAAGTTCGTCTGGCGTTAACTGGCTGTACTGACGCCGTTGGAAGCGATGCCGCAGTTGATGTCTTGCGCACGCAGCTGATGCAGAAATACCCGGGTTTTACTCGGCGCTCGCTCCCCCAAGAGCGCACACGATGGGCGCAGGTCGGCGGTTGGCCATTCAATGGGCTGAAGCTCCGGCGACACTGGGGGTGAGCGTTGGCGCGATAGAGCGTTCGGCGGGCGCGGGCCGTCACTCCCTGCTCAGGGCGCACGGTTCACGGTGCACATTGCTCACGCCGCCGGAGCGAACCCCGCCGAGACCTCGATCAGCACCTTCCCGACAACGCCGCTCTCGACCAGGGCATGGGCATCCGCCGTGTGCGCGAGGTCGGTGCGGTGCAGGGGCAGCCCCGCCTCCTCCCCCACAGTCAGTGCGCCATCGACGAGGGCCGCGTTGATGTCCTCGGCCGCGGCCCGAATCACGTCGGCGCCCACCGTGTAGAGCAGCACGAACTGGTAACGCACGTTGAGGCTGAAATGCTGGCGCACGTCGAGCGTCACCTGGTCGCCGCCGTTGTTGGCATAGACCGCGATCGACCCACGATTACGGATGACGGCCAGGTCGAGCCGCGCATTCTGGGCCGGTGCGACCTCCACGATCAGGTCCACCCCCTCCGGCGCGATCGCCCGGATCTGGGCGACGACATCCGGGTCGGTGTAGGTGAGCACGTGCTGCGCGCCGGCGGCCGTGGCGAGCGCCGCTTTCGCCGGACCGCTCACGGTCGTGACAACGGATGCCCCCGCCCATCGGGCCAGCTGGATCGCCGCGTGCCCGACCGCACCAGCTCCGCCGGCCACGAGCACGACCTTCCCGGCGAGGGCACCCGGGTGCAGCCGGTGCGGCCCGTCTTCGGCCACCGTCAGCGCCCGGTACGCCGTGATCGCCGGCACTCCGAGGCTCGCGCCCTGGTCGAAGCTGGCATTTTCCGGCAGCAGGAAGACCCGCTCCGCCGGAAGCACGGCGTACTCCTGGGCCGTGCCGCTGTTCGCGCGCTGGTACGCGGCGAGCACCAGCCACACCCGGTCGCCCACGCCGACGTGCTGCACGCCGGCGCCGACCGCCTCAACGATGCCGGCGCCGTCCTGCCCGGGCACGACGTCGTCAAACGCCAGCCCTTGGCCCGGTGCCGAGCCGCGGCGCGACTTCCAGTCGGTGGGATTCACGCCGCTGACCACGATCCGGACCCGTACCTCGTCGGCTCCGGGTTCGGTCACCGGCCGATCGACGAGCTGAAGCACGGACGGGTCACCGGTCTGGCTGTACACAATTGACTTCATGTCAGGGGTAACGCGGGTGGGAGTGGAAAGGTTCTCGCCTTGCTCTCTTCTCGGGCTTCGGCCCTACGACGCGCACCAGTGCGGCATCACCGATCGCGCAGGCATACCGAAAATCGCACGAAACCGCCTTCCTCACCGCGACTCCGCAGCCGCCCCGCGCCCAAGCTCGGAGCATGTCCACCCCCTTAGACGACCCCAATTTCCGAAGCGCATTCGGCGCAGCCGGCATGGTCCACCGGCCAAGCATGGCCAATGACCTTCTTCAGGAGATGGCACCGCTCTGAGCGGAAAATGGCATAGATATCAATGATCCGTCGAGTTTCGACATCGCTGCCTTGAACGCGGCACTCGCACGCGCGGTTGAGCGAGCACACCTGGAACGATTCACGCCGATCGGCGTGACCAGGTCGAATACGTTGACCGTGCTCCCAGCCGGTACAGGTGTCAGAACCCAGCCCCGAAGCACTCCGAACAGGAACAGAGGGCGACCCCGCACCGCGGGGCCGCCCTCTGGCGAAACGTCGAGCCGGTGAACCTAAACGGCCTCGGCCGCCGCTTCCTTTTCCGCCTTGCGACGAGCCTTCTCGGCGTCGAGAACGGCCTTCTCGGCCGCCTTCTCTTCGGCGATCCAGACGTCACGCTTGGCCCCGGGCACCCAGCCCTTGTCCACAACGTGGATCTGGTAGACGATCGCGACGCTGACGAGCACCACGGCGATGAGGATCGCAAGGACGACCCCGAGTCCGCCGCCCACGCCGACGCTGACACCCACGAGGGTGCCGAACCAACCGAAGTCGGCGTCGCCGAAGGTGCTGTTGGCGAAGCCGAAGTCGCCGAGGACCAGCAGCAGGATGGCGGGCAGGATGGTGATGATCACGCCGTTGACGAAGCCACCGAGCATGGCACCGAGGCGTCCGCCGGTCGCGTTGCCGTAGACACCGGCTCCACCACCGGTGAAGAAGTGCGGCACCATGCCGGGGAGGATCAGTGCGAGCCCGAACATCGGGTTCAGCCAGATTGCCAGCACACCTAGCGCAAGGAGGCCACCGGCGAACGAGCTCAGGAAGCCGATGAGCACTGCGTTGGCGCCGAACGGGAACACGATCGGGATGTCTAGCGCGGGACGCGCACCGGGCACAACCTTCTCGGCGATCCCCTGGAACGCGGGAACCAGCTCGCCGAGCACCGTGCGCACACCGTAGAGGATGACTGCGACACCCACACCGAACTGCAGGGCCTGGGCAAAGGCCGCCATGATGAACGCGCCGGCGTCGGCGGAGCCGAAGATGTCGAGCGCCTCCTGCAGCGGCAGGGCGATGAGGCCCCAGATGGCGAAGACCAGGTAGATGAGAACCATCGACAGTGAGGTGGCGACCATCGAGTCGCGCAGGAATTTGAGGCCCTGCGGGAACTTGATCTCTTCGGTCGACTTGCTGCGGTGACCGACGGCCTGGCCGGCGGCACCGGCAGCGATGTAGCCGAGGGTGCCGAAGTGGCCGATCGCGATGGTGTCGTTGCCGGTGATCTTCTTGGTCCAGGGGTGCGCGAACGCGGGCATGACCACCATGATCACGCCGAGCAGCAGAGCGCCGATGACGACCACGAGCCAGCCGGCGCCGTCTCCGAATCCGACGGAGAGCACCACGGTGAGCATCGTGGCCATGAAGACCATGTGGTGCCCGGTGAGGAAGACGTACTTCAGCGGGGTGAAGCGGGCCAGGGCCAGCATCACCAGGAACCCGAGGGTGAGCACGTAGGCGCTCTGGGCGCCGAACTCGTCCTGCGCGATGGCGGTGATGACCTCGTTGGTGGGAATAACACCCTGGGCGCCGGTGACCGCGAGGATCAGTTTGCCCAGCGGGTCGAGGGAGCCCACCACGACGCCGGCGCCGGCACCGAGGATCAGGAAGCCGAGGGCCGCTTTGAGGGAGCCGCCGATCACCTGTCCGGCGTTGCGCTTGAGTGCCATAAGTCCGATGGCGGTGATTATGCCGATCAGGTAAGCCGGAACGTTGAGGATCTGTTGACCGATGAAGTTCAGTACGACGACGAGCCACTCCATTGTGGGAGCTCCATATTCTGTGAGAAGGGAAGGTGAAAGGGGTTACTCGACGGCGGAGGTGAGCTTCTCAGTGATCTCCTCGAGATCGAAGAAGTTGTTGATGACGATGACCTCGGCGGGAACATCGCCGAGTTCTTCGGCCAGCTCCGCCGAGGTGAGCACGATCTCGGCCGTCTGAGCGGCACCGCGAGCCACGCCCATATCGGCGGCCTCGACATCCGCATCGATACCAAGCTTCGCGAGAACCTTCTCGGCGTTCATTTTCAGGAGCACGGACGTACCGATGCCCATTCCACAGACGGCGACGATCTTCATGGGGTGCCTTTCGATTGGGTGAGATCAGAGAGTAGAAGAGTGGGGTGGATGCGTGTGCCGCGCGTTACGCGACTGCGGCGAACCCGCCGAGCACGGCGCGAACGTCGGCCGGACTGGTGGCCGCGGTGAGGCGCTCCATGGCCGAGCTGTCGGAGAGAACACCGGCCAGTGCGCGCATCACGGCGAGGTGAGCGTCGTGGTCGACGGCGGCGAGCCCGATCACGAGGTTGACGGGGTCGTTGGCCTTGTTGCCGAATTTGACGGGGGTGGCCAGGCTCACCCAGCTGAGTCCGCCGGTGAGAACCGCCGGAGACGGCCGGGAGTGCGCCAGGGCGATGCCCGGGGCGATGACGATGTAGGGGCCGTGCTTTTCGACAGCGTCGATCATCTCGTCGGTGTAAGCATCCGTGGTTGCTCCACCCAACACGAGGCCGTCGCCGGCGAGACGGATCGCGGCACGCCAGTCGGCTGCATCCGCCTGGGTCACGATGGACGACAGTGCTTCGGCGAGGTTGAGTGCCACGAATAAACTCCGTTGTTTGGATTCGATCCACCCCTGATTGCGAGGGCGATTGGGATGATTGTACAAGCCTGAGCGACCTTTTGTCTATAAATGTACTAAAGTTTTTGAAATTGACTCTCTAGCGTCGCCAAATGGCGTCGTGGGCAACGAATGGCGGGCGCGGCCAGTGTGGGAACTGCCGAGGCTCCAGCGCGAGTTAGATCGACGGAACGAGCGGGGAGAGACCGGGCAGGGCGCCACGGGTTAACCGGCTGATGCGGTCGGCCTCGAAGAGTGCGTCCTGGGCGATGAGCGAGGCTCCCGTGATGCCGGCGATGTGGCCGAGCCGGGATTTCTCCACCACCAGCCCCTGCAGGGCGAAGTCCCGGGCGCCGGCGAAGATAGCGTCGCGGATGGCGCCGAGGAAGGGCTCGCCGGCCTGGGCGAGGTTGCCGCCGACCACCACGGCCTGCGGGTTGAGCAGACCCACCACGTGCGCCAGGCTCTGCCCGATGGCGGTGCCGGTCTCGCTGAGCAGCCGCCGCACCTCGGGGTCGCCCTGGTTGGCGAGGCCGACGATGTCGTTGCTGGTGCGCACCCGGTAGCCCCGGCGCTGCAGCTCGCGGCGGATCACCGCACCGCTGGCGCTCGTCTCGAGCCGTTCGGTGCGGGCTCCGCCGGAGCGCACCGGGCTGAGATCGCCCGCGCCTCCTCGGGAGCCGTGGTAGATCGAGCCGTCGAGCACAAACGCCAAACCGACCCCGATGCCGGCTTTGAGCACCGCCACGTCTCGGTATTCGCTCCAGCCTCGCCGCGCCTCGGCGAGCGCCATGATGTTCACGTCCCGGTCCACGGCGAATACGGCATTGTCAAAGCGGCCGGCGAAGTAGTCCTTCACCAAAACGCCGTCCCACTGCGCGTCCACCTGCCCGGTGGCGAGCCGCCCGGTCACAAAATCGACCGGGCCGGGCACGCCCACGCCGATCCCCACCACGTCGGCGCGGGTCTTGCCGAGCCGATCGAGCATGTGGTCGAAGACCTGGCCGGCCCATTCGAAGATCTTGGCCGGCCCCTCGCTCAGCCCGATGTCGGCTTCATCCTCGCTGAGAATGGTGGAGACCAGGTCGGTGATGGCCAGCCGGGTGTGCGATCCACCAATGTCCACGGCGAACAGCAGGCCGGCGTGCGGATTGACCGCGAACTCCTCGGGCGGGCGGCCGCCGCGGGAATCGAGTTGCCCCACACTCACCACGATCGACGCGAGCAGCAGTTCGTCCAGGCGCCGCGCCAGGGTGATCCGCGACCAGCCGAGCTGGTCGATGAGGCCGCTGCGGGTGGTGGCGAGGCCGGACCGGATCAGACCGAGCACCACGCCCGAGCCCGTAGATAAAGTGTGAGCCATCGAATCCTTACCCCTCCGACGCATCCGCGGGTGCACTGCACACTCGCCGGATCCGTTATTGACTTAAGTACATTTGTATACCAAAGTGTCTCCCATGGCTACCGAATCAACAAATCCCACGTCAACGACGACGCAGCCCGAGCTCGACACCCGCGCTGTCGCGAGTGCCCAAGCCCTGGCCGCCCACATCGTGCAGGCCAAAGGACATGGACACGGCGGCACCGCCATGGCATTGGCGCCATTGTCCCACGTCTTGTTCTCCCGAGTTCTGCGTCACTCCCCCGCCCACCCCGACTGGCCCGCCCGCGACCGCTTCGTTCTTTCCGCCGGTCACGCCAGCCTTCTGCTCTATACCCAGCTGTTCTTCACCGGCTACGGCCTCACCCTCGACGACCTCGCCAAGAGCCGCTCCCTCGGCTCCAAGACGCCCGGACACCCCGAGGTGCACCACACCGTCGGCGTGGAGATGAGCACCGGACCGCTCGGCCAGGGCGTCGCCTCCGCCGTGGGCATGGCCATGGCCGCCCGGCACGAGAGCGCCGTGTTCACCCCCGGCTCCACCCTGCTCGACCACACCACCTGGGTGCTGGCGGGCGACGGATGCCTGCAGGAGGGCGTCTCCGGTGAGGCGTCGAGCCTGGCCGGCACGCTCGGTCTCGACAACCTGGTTCTCATTTGGGACGACAACGGCATCACCATCGACTCCAGCACCGCCGACACCTTCACGGAAGACGTGCGCGCCCGGTACCGGGCCTACGGATGGCGCGTGCTCGAGATCGACACCCCCAACAACCTTGATGCCCTCGAGGCCACCCTCCGCGCGGCGGCGGAACGCACCGGCCGCCCCACCCTGGTTGCTCTCCGCACGGTCATCGGTGCCCCCTCCGCAAAGTTCGGCGGCAGGTCGGCCGCGCACGCGGGTGGGTTCGGCGCCGACGAGCTCGCCGCGGTGAAGACGACACTGGGCTTCGCCCCCGACGCGCCCCTGCACGAGTTGGTCGACCCCGACACCCTCGAGCACACCCGAGGTGCACTCACCCGCGGCGAGCAACTGCACCGAAGCTGGGAGGCCGACCTCACCACCTGGAGCGCCGGCGACCCCGAGGCGGCGGCGCGCTGGACCGCGTTCCGCGGCGGCGAGTTTGACAGCTCCGCCCTCGACACCGTGAACGTCGGCCGTGCCGGCGACACGATCGCCACCCGCAAGACCAACGGTGCCGTGCTCCGCGCGCTGCAGGGTTCCGTCCCGCTGTGGGGCGGCTCCGCCGACCTCGCCGGCTCCACCACGGTGGAGGTCGACGGCAACCGCTTCTCCGCCGCGAATCCGGCGGGTGAGTTCATCCGGTTCGGCATCCGCGAGCACGCCATGGCCGCCATTCTCAACGGCATCGCACTGCAGGGGCCGTGGCGCCCGTTCGCCTCCACCTACCTGGTCTTCAGCGATTACATGCGGCCCAGCATCCGTCTCGGCGCCCTGATGGGCCTCGGCGCGGTGTACGTCTTCACCCACGACTCCGTCGCCGTCGGCGAAGACGGCCCCACCCACCAGCCGGTCGAGCAGATCGCGTCGCTCCGCACCGTTCCGAGCCTCGACGTGGTGCGCCCCGCCGACTCCATTGAGGTCGTCGCCGCCTGGCGCCGTGTTCTGGCCTCCCCCGACCGGCCGGTCGCCCTCATCCTCAGCCGGCAGGACCTGCCCGTGCTCGAAAGCAACGACACCACTCCCGCGGGGGTCACGGCCGGCGGTTACGTGCGCTGGCAGCACGGCGACGGCGACGACCTGGCCATCCTCGCCACCGGCAGTGAGGTTCACCTCGCGATCGACGCCGCCGCCCGGCTGGTCGAGGAGGGCATCTCCACCCGGGTGGTGTCGGTGCCGTGCGTCGAGTGGTTTGCCGAGCAGAGCGCCGACTACCGCGAGTCGGTGCTGCCGGCGGCCCTGCGCGCCCGGATCGCCGTCGAGGCGGGCCGCGGCGATGCCTGGTACCGCTGGGTGGGCCTCGACGGGTGCGTGGTGTCGATCGAGGAGTTCGGCGAGTCGGGCAGCGGCCCTCAGGTTCTCCGCCGCCGCGGCATCCACCTCGACGCGGTCATCGCCGCCGCGCACGCCACCCTCGCCGCCACCCGGCTCAGGGAATCGGCAGGATCACGCGCTCGGTGAGCCACACTGTCGGCCCGGCGACCCGGCCACCAGGGAGAGAATGGAATCACTATGACAACCATCCTCAACGTCATCTGGCTCGTGTTCTCGGGCTTCTGGCTGTTCCTCGGCTACATGCTGGCGGCGCTGATCATGTTCGTGCTGATCATCACCATCCCTTGGGGCATCGCAGCGGCCCGGATCGGCGTCTACGCGCTCTGGCCGTTCGGCAAGACCGTGGTCGACAAGCCGAACGCGGGCGTCGGGTCCTTCCTCGGCAACGTCGTGTGGGTGATTCTGGCCGGCTTCTGGATCGCCCTTGGGCACCTCTTCTCGGGCATCGCGCTCTGCTTCACGATCATCGGCATCCCGTTCGGGATCGCCAACTTCAAGCTGATTCCGGTGGCGCTGATGTCGCTCGGCAAGCAGATCGTCGACATTCGATAAGGGTTCACTGTTGCGCGATAGAGACCGCAGCTTTGCGCATCGCCCGCGACTAAGCCCAGTCGCCGAAAAGCACCCCTAGTTCGGGTTGTGTTGCCTTACCGACAGTGACCCGTGGCCGGGCGCGACGACACATTTTGCGGCGTAGATCGGAACTCCGCCGTGCTCCGCTGTCTGGGTGAGGATGAGGACCGCCGCTGACGGCCCTATGTTCAGCAGTTTCGCTCGCGTGGGGCCAGCGTCGGTTGCGACGATCTGGCACACGCTGTTTGTGAAGACGTGGCCGTTGGCCTGCATGGATGCGAGGAGTGTCCGTGGTTCGGCGGCGATCTCCGAGAGTTCGGATGCGATTCGCGCGCTCACATCACTGAGGTAGCGCCCAGCGGGGAGATGCTCTTGAACAGTGGCAACGGGAACGCCATCCTGCAGCAAGACGCTCTCGCGGATCCAGGCGTTGGCAGCCGGGTCGAGCGAGAGTCGGTGGGACACGAAGTCTGTAACCCCTTCCAACTCGAAGCGCACCGGCTGGACAGTCAACGTCATGTTCGGGTCGGCTAAGGCGATCTCAAATGGCCGCAGCTGCTCCAGTCCGCCGTGCGGGATGAAGTCCGTTACGAATCGTCCAACTCCGCGACGGGTGACCAGTAACCCGTCTTCTTCGAGGAGCATCAGCGCCTCGCGTACGGGTGTGCGGCTGACGCCGAGCATTGCCGAGAGCTCTGTTTCCCTCGGCAGCATTTCGCCGAGCCGGAACACACCAGAGCGGATTCCATCTGCGAGCCGCGTGTAGACGGCGACTCGAATCGGCTGGCCGACGGTGAGGTAGAGCTGCTGGTGAAAGAACGGGTGCGGTTCCAAACGGGTCGTCACGAGACCTCCTTGTCACCCCGAACGTATCACATTTGATATGCTACCTGAGAGGTATAACTTCATACTATTCAGACGAAGGGGTCAACATGAGTTCAACCACCACGAGGGTCGGATCACCGTCAACGATGAAGGGTCTGTATCCCCCCACGAGCAGCACGCCGCACATTGATCCGAAAGGGGTGGACATCGCCGAGACGATCCTCCTTCCGGGGGACCCGCTACGAGCAAAATTCATCGCCGAGACCTACTTCGACGACATCCGGTGCTTCAACGAGGTTCGTAACATGTTGGGCTTTACGGGCACTTACCGCGGGCGTCCCGTGTCCGTAATGGGCACGGGTATGGGCATCCCCTCCATCTCGCTCTATAGCTATGAGCTGATCCACTTTTTCGGGGTCAAGAACCTGATCCGGGTGGGCACCTGCGGCGCCATGCAGAAGAACATGGAGCTCTACGACGTAGTTATCGCCCAGGGCGCGTCGACCGACTCCAACTACCTGCACCAGTTCAACCTGCCCGGTTCATGGGCGCCGCTGTCGTCGTACAGGCTGCTCGAGCACGCCAAACGGATCGCCGACGAGCGCGGTCAACGCACCCACGTGGGCAATGTGCTCTCGTCCGACCTGTTCTACGGCGCCGATCCAGACGCCATGGGGAAGTGGATGAAGATGGGCATCTTGGCCGCCGAGATGGAGTCGGCAGGTCTGTTCGCCAACGCCGCGGCCGGGGGCGTCGATGCGCTTGGCATCTTCACTGTTAGCGACCAGCTCGTCACCAACGCCAAGACCACCCCCGAGGAACGGCAGACCGCCTTCACAGGAATGATCGAGATCGCGCTGGAACTGATCTGATGAGCAACGCGACTCACGCCAAGCGTCCAACTCCGGTCTTCAACCCGACCCGGGCCGTCCCCATCCTGCTGTTCCTCTTCGTGTTTTCGCTGGTGCTGGACAATGGCTTCAAGTTCATGTCGCCGGCGCTGGCGCTGGATCTCAACCTGCCCGTCAACACTGTCAGCCTGCAAGCCACGCTGACCGGCATCCTGATCGGTATCGGTGCCGTGGTGTACGCCGCGCTGGCCGACTCGATCAGTATCCGGAAACTCATCATTTTCGCGATCCTCGTGATGACGATCGGGTCGATCGTCGGCTTCATCTTCCAGGCCAACTTCTGGCTGGTCCTAATCGGCCGGCTGATCCAGACCGCCGGTCTGGCGGCCGCCGAGACCCTTTACGTGATCTACGTCACCAAGCACTTCAGGGGCGACGAGCAGAAGAAGTACCTGGGCTTCAGCACCGCAGCCTTCCAACTGTCGCTACTGATCGGCACCGTCGGCAGCGGCTTCATCGCCACCTACATCGGCTGGGCGGCCTTCTTCCTGGTCACGTTGCTTTCCCTGCTGACCATCCCGCTCGTGCTCCGCACGGTTGCTGCGGAGGAAACGAACGACAGCCACGTGGACGTGCTCGGGCTTTTCCTGATCGCGGTGTTCGCCACCGGCATCATCCTGTTCATGCAGAACTTCAACCCCTGGTACCTGGTGCCAGTCGTCGCGGGGCTGATCCTGTTCATCTGGCACATCCGAACCAACGACAACGCCGTGATCACCATCGCGTTCTTCGCCAACGCTCAATACTCGCTGATGATCATCGTGGTATTCGTCATCTACTCGGTCCAGCTCGGCTACACCTTCCTCTTCCCTTTCCTGGTATCCGACATCTACGGCTACAACCTGGGTGAGGTCTCCCTGCTGCTGATCCCCGGCTACATCGCCGCTGTGATCGTCGGCTCGGCCACCGGCAAAATCGCCCGGTTCCTCACATCCAAGCAGGCCATCACCACGGCGTTGATCGTGATCACCGCCTCGATGCTGATCCCGGCTCTGGTGGTGGACAAGTGGATCGGGATCTTCGTGATCTCGATGGTCTTGTTCGGCATGGGCTTCGCGTTGATGTACGGCCCCCTCGTATCGACCGCCATTGGGCGGGTGCCGGTCGAGAAATCCGGTATCGCCATCGGCTTCTACAACCTCACCATCAACATGGCAGTGCCGATCGGCATCGCCTACACCGCAACCCTGATGGACCTGAAGCCCAACCTGCTCGGGGGCATCGCCGGCACCGACCAGGCGGCCTCTTACGGAACGGTGTTGTTGATTCTCGCGGCGGTCGCCGCCCTCGGCCTGGTGCTCTACCGCGTCTTCGTCGTGGTCCTGGAGCGCCGAGGCGAACCCGAACCCGCACCCGTCACCAACTAAGGACACACCATGATTTCGACCCCCACCGTCCCCCTCAGCGCCGCCATGGTCGCCCAGCACATCGATCACACCCTCCTGAAGCCCGAGGCCACGGCAGCAGACGTGACCGCACTCATCGCGGAGGCCGTCAGGCTCGGCACCTACTCGATCTGTGTGTCCCCGTCGATGCTGCCGCTCAGCATCCCCGCCGGCACCGACCTCAAGGTCGCGGTCGTCTGCGGTTTCCCCAGCGGCAAGCACCACTCCGCCATCAAGGCCGCCGAGGCCGCCCTCGCCATCGAGCAAGGAGCCGACGAGATCGACATGGTCATCGACATCGGTGCCGTCAAGGCCGGCCGTTTTGAAGACGTGCAGGCTGACATCGCGGCCGTGCGCGCGAGCGTTCCGGCATTGAAGGTACTCAAGGTGATCATCGAATCCGCTGCGCTGACCGATGCCGAGATCGTCGGCGCGTGCCAGGCATCCGTCGCCGCGGGAGCCGACTTCGTCAAGACCTCCACTGGTTTCCACCCCGCCGGCGGAGCGACCGTGCACGCGGTGCGCCTGATGAAGCAGACCGTGGGCGACCGAGCCGAAGTCAAGGCCTCGGGCGGGGTACGCAGCTTCGACGATGCCCTGGCCATGATCGAAGCCGGCGCGACCCGGCTTGGTGTCTCGGGCAGCGCGGCACTGCTCTCCGGTGCGTCTTCGGCCGAAGGCGCTGGCAGCTACTGACAACCGGCCGGGCTCGCACATTCCATCTTGTGTAAGCCCGGCGCGCAAGTTCCTACCGGCCCGCCGAGACGTCGATCAGCACCTTCCCGACAACGCCGCTCTCGACCAGGGCATGGGCATCCGCCGTGTGCGCGAGGTCGGTGCGGTGCAGGGGCAGCCCCGCCGCCTCCCCCACAGTCAGTGCGCCATCGACGAGGGCCGCGGTGATGTCCTCGGCCGCCGCCCGGATCACGTCGGCACCCACCGTGTAGAGCAGCACGAACTGGTAACGCACGTTGAGGCTGAAATGCTGGCGCACATCGAGCGTCACCTGGTCGCCGCCATTGTTGGCATAGACCGCGATCGACCCACGATTACGGATGACGGCCAGGTCGAGCCGCGCATTCTGGGCCGGTGCGACCTCCACGATCAGATCCACCCCCTCCGGCGCGATCGCCCGGATCTGGGCCACGACATCCGAGTCGGTGTAGGTGAGCACGTGCTGCGCGCCGGCGGCCGTGGCGAGCGCCGCCTTCGCCGGTCCGCTCACGGTCGTGACAACGGATGCCCCCGCCCACCGGGCCAGCTGGATCGCCGCGTGCCCGACCGCACCAGCTCCGCCGGCCACGAGCACGACCTTCCCGGCGAGGGCACCCGGGTGCAGCCGCCGCGGTCCGTCTTCGGCCACCGTTAACGCGCGGTACGCCGTGATCGCCGGCACTCCGAGGCTCGCGCCCTGGTCGAAACTCGCATTCGCGGGAAGCAAGAAGACGCGCTCCGCGGGCAGCACGGCGTACTCCTGGGCCGTGCCGCTGTTCGCGCGCTGGTACGCGGCGAGCACTAGCCACACCCGGTCGCCCACGCCGACGTGCTGCACGTCGGCGCCCACCGCCTCCACGATGCCGGCGCCGTCCTGGCCAGGTACGACGTCGTCGAACGCGAGCGCCTGGCCCGGTGCCGAGCCGCGGCGCGACTTCCAGTCGGTGGGATTCACGCCGCTGACCACGATCCGCACCCGCACTTCGCCGGCTCCGGGTTCGGTCACCGGCCGATCAACGAGCTGAAGCACGGACGGGTCACCGGTCTGGCTGTACACAATTGACTTCATGTCAGGGGTAACGCGGGCGAGGGTGGAATGGTTCCCGATGTCTGCAATCATCCCTGCTGCCAGATAACTAGCCTCTAGCCTGCACAATTTCCTCGATCTCAACGATAGAGTGACAGAAGGGGGCTACACAATGAGTAGGTTTTTTGGAACACCGACAGGGGTCACAGTCGGCCAATTCTTCATCGACCGCCGCGAACTTCACGAAGCATTCGTCCATCGCCCGACGCAAGCCGGTATCAGTGGCACAAAGTTGGAGGGCTCCGACTCAATCGTCATTTCTGGCGGCTACATCGACGACGAGGACAATGGCGACTACATCATCTACTCCGGTCACGGCGGCAAAGACCCCAACAGCTCGCGCCAAATCGCGGACCAGTCTCCAAACGCTTCAGGCAATGCTGGTCTCATCACGAGCCATGCCCAGGCTCTGCCCGTTCGTGTCGTGCGAGGAAAACACAAGGGTTCTCCATTTGCACCCCCGGCAGGCTACGTCTATTCGGGGCTCTACTTGGTCACCCAATGGTGGATGGAGCTGGGTCGGGATGGCTTCCAAATCGTTCGCTTCCGACTTGAGCGAATCGATGAACAAGCCCCGCTTGAGCCGCAAACACTGAATCTACCCGACCCGGAATTTGCCACAACCATTGTGTCTCGCCGGATTCGAGACTCGCAGCTGTCGCGTGTAGTGAAGAAGCTCTATGACTATGAGTGTCAGGTTTGCGAGCAGGCAATCCCGACCGCGAACAACGCGTTCTACGCCGAGGGCGCTCACGTCCGGCCGTTGGGGCGACCCCATCTTGGCCATGATGCTCTGAGCAACATCCTGTGCCTCTGCCCGAATCACCACTCTCAGTTTGATCTGGGAGGACTCGTTTTGACAGACCAGATGGAGGCCATTGAAACACGAACGATGACCCCGATTGCCAGCCTTTCCTTCCGCAAACATCACGTCGTCGCAGCTTCGAATGCTGGCTATCATCGAGCCCTCTGGCTGGGGCCACGTGGCATGTCGAGCGACCTGCGTTTGCTGCAGCCGTCAGCCTAGTGCCCCAGTTGGCCTCACCGGCGTCATGTCGTGCGGCGCGATGCCCCGCATTCGGCCGCGGGCGATGCGGTTGTCGGCGAGCACTCCGTCCGGAGCCTGGCAGAGAGGCCTGAGCTTGCTCGGTGAGTCCGGTTTGCGAGCCCACGGCCGGGCGTCACTCGGCGTCATGTTAGGCCGGGTCCAACGCACCCATCTTCGACGCCCCGAACCGGGACAACCGGGGCTGGGCGAGAATCGTGCGCCTGCGCTGTGCGTGGTCGCCAGCGCCTCAGAACACGAGCCCGTGCCGCTGCACCAGGAGCATCGTGGCCTCAAAGTCCACATCGCAGCCGTACTCGGCCGCCAGCGCCGGGAGCGTCGCCGGGTCGTACTCGCCACCAGGTTCGGCCAGCTGGCGGAAGAGCTGTTCGATTCCGCCAGGTGCGATCAGCTCCAGAACCCGCAAGGGCTCGTCGCCGGCATTCCAGAAGGTATGCCAGCGCCCTCTCGGCTTGAACACCAGTTCACCCGGCACGGAGACGATTTCGTCGCCTTGCTCGAAGACGCCGAGCCGCCCGGCAAGCACGAGACTGTACTCGTCCTCCCGACTGTGCCGGTGGATCGGGGCCGCGAGGGTGCGCGGAGCCAGCAGGTGTTCCACGACCGCGATCACGCCGCCCGAGTCCGAGCTGTCAATGAGGTAGCGGTCCGAGGCGGTGATGTCTCCGGTCGACTCGATGTCGCGCGCAGTCTTGACGCGGATGCCAGCTACCCCGGCTGGTGGGTTCGCGGTCATGATTCCTCCTCCTAGTGCGGGGACAGCGGGGTTGACGAGTACAGTGCGAACGCTAGGCCGCCCCCAGCCGATTGGATACCGGGATGGCGCCCCGGTTGAGGTCATTTACGCCCCGTCACGGTCGCGCTCAGGTCAGCGCGAGGGTGCTCTTGCACCGCGGATACCGCCGGCAGCCCAGGAACGGCCCGCGCTTGCCCGGGCGCTCGACCATGAACGCACGGCCGCACCGGGGGCAGACGGTGGAATCGAGAGCCTCGCCGATGGCGTTGGTGCGCACGATCCCGTGGTCCCGGATCAGTTCCATCAGGAAGGGTGACTCCCTGTTCTTGACGGTGACCAGCAGCACGCCCCGCCGGGCACGGGTCATGGCCACGTAAAACAGTCGCCGTTCCTCGGCCCGCTTGAAGTCTTCGGCCGCGGGCATCGCCATGCGCAGCACTGGGTCGTTCGGGATGGTGCTTGGAAAGCCCCACTTGCCCGAGACCATACCCGGGATCACGATGTAGTCCGCCTCGGCGCCTTTCGAGGCGTGGATGGTCATGAACTCCACGTCCAGAAGGTCAGCGAGGTCGCGGCAGTCCGGCAGGCAGTCGCTCTGGTGGCGGTACCGCCCCAGGACGAAAACGGTGACCTTGACGCCCACGGGCTGAGGGATTCGGCCCCGGGCGATCTGGGTGTGCAGCGCCTTGAGCCGGTGGTGGATGGCCGCCTTCACGGCCTTGTCGGTGTCGACAGAGACGGCCCCGATCGTCGGCGGGAATTCCGGGGTCGAGGACACGACGCGTTTGATCAGCTGGGTGGGGTTCTGCAGCACGAACCGGCTGGAGACATCCGCTATCGATTGCGGAAACCGGAACGTGCGCTCCAGCCGCAGCACCTCGCTGGGCCCGAACAGGTGCTCGAAGTCGGTCATCACCGACAGGTCGGCGCCGGCGAACCGGTTGATGCTCTGCCAGTCGTCACCGACGGCGAACAGGTGACAGCCGGGCTGGGCGACTAGGCCGCGGGTGAGCCTGGCCCGAGCGTGGCTGGCGTCCTGGAACTCGTCGACCATGACCAGCTCGTAGGGGCTCTCCCAGTCGCCGGCCTCCAGGTGATCCGCTGACAGATTGAGCATGTCCTCGAAGTCGATGCAGCCCTCGGCGGCCAGCTTCTTGTCCCACTCCCGCCGAATCGGGGCGAACAGGCGCAGGAACGCGGCGTCGCGGAAGCGCACCTCGCCGTGTGACTGCTCCTCGAGGCGTTGCCGCAGCTGGTCGTCGCTGAGGCGATTGCTCTTGGCGTGGGTGAGGAACGAGCGGAACGTCTGAAGCAGGCGCCCATAATCTGTGGGTGTCTGCCCGGCGAGGAGCCGCTCGGGGTTTGCCTGCAAACGGATGCCGCGCTCGGTCAGCTCCTTCTCCAGATGACTGAGGCCTTCGCCGCTCCAGAGCTGTGCCCTCGTCGTCTCCAGAAGCGTGGTGCCGTGGCGGCGGTGGGTCTCGCGCTTCCACTGCATGCCGTCGAGGTAGCCGACGAACTCCTCCGGCGCCTGCCCGTTCTCGTCGACCGCCCAGTGCTCGTGATACGCGTCGATCTGCGGATAGTAGAAGTCCGGGTGGTACTGCCGGTGCTCGGAGTCGGCCGTGTCGACCTCGTAGGAGCGTTCGTACACGTACTCGACGCTGTTGAAGTAGAGCCAGTCGGCGATCATCCGCTCACCGGTGCTTCTGACCTGCTCGCCCTGCGCCGTGCGGAAGGCCGGTGGCTTGTCCGTTTCACCGAGCTCTGCGTCAGGGTCGGGGTAGTCACGGGCGAGCACTGCCCGGAAGAAGTCCCAGTGGAGACGGAACGGCGGGTTTGTCGCGCGGAGAACATCGACGATGCGCCCCAGCTGTTTGATGTCTCCCCCACCCTCGAGCCAGGGCGCCAGCGACGGCTTGCGACCGGTGGCCTTCCCGATGATCTCGAGGCCGAACGCGTGGAACGTCTTCGCGACGACCTTGCCGGCATCGAGGCCCAGAGGCGCCAGCCGTTCTTGGGTGCGCGCGCCCAGCTCCTTCGCCGCGGCATTGTTGAAGGCCAGCATCAGGATCTTGTCGGCCGGAATCAGGTTGCGGTGCAGCGCGTAGCCGGCTTTGGCGACCATCGTCGAGGTCTTGCCGGATCCGGCTGCGGCGACGACCAGCATCCGGTTGTCGAAGCAGACGACCGCGCGCGCCTGCTCGGGTGTGAGCGGTGACTTCTCGACCGTGTCGAAGAAGTCCTGGCAGTCGTCGAGCTCGGCGGCAAGGTGCCGCTCGTTCTGGGCGGCGACGAACTCGGGCAGGTCGTCGCGCCAGATATTAACCGTCTCCCGGGACACCGCGGAGAGTTCCGTGATGTGTGGCCGGAGATCGGGGTCGTCGAGCAGCTGGCCGAAGCCGACGGCGGCTTTGCGCGCGGCCCAGTAGGCGGAGAACTCTGTGGTGAGCCAGCCCTTCGTCTTGAGCTGCACGGCGACGGCGGTGCCGAGCGCTTCGGTGAAGAGCCGCACCTGTTTGGCGGCCTGATCGAATTCGTCGACGAGTTGCAGCAGCCTGAGCACGCGCACGGCCTCGGCCTGTGCCGCTGTGAAGGCCGTCGCGAAGGATGCCGCGCGCCGGTTCGGGATGCCGCGGAACCGAAAGCGCCGGTCCGGATGCTCCAGCTCGAGGTGTGACCAGAGGCGACCGGGGGTCACGGTCAGCCCGCCGAAGGAGCCGATGTCGCGGGCGACGGGCTCACCGTCGAGGGTGATCGTGAGTTCGGGGCCGGTCAGGGTCAGTCGCCAGTCCCGGGATTTCGTGACGCGCTTGCCGAGGGCCGACGGGTGCCAGGTCTGGGCTCGGTTGGGGATGGTCACGGGCGACTGCGCTGGGCGGAACAGACCATAACTATGCCGCTCGCCGAGTCTTCCAGAGCAGCTTCACCGTGCGACTCACGAATGCGGCCAGCGCGAGGACTGTCGAAAATGTCAGCAGCATCTGAGCCATGGTCCCCATGCTCTCCAGGGTCGACGACGGCAGAGGCGGGTTGTTGATCCCGTACTGCCAAAGAAGGTAGCCGGCGAGCGCGAAGACCCCGGTCAGGCCGAGAGCGGCAAGGAAGAACTTCAAACCATTGCTCCGCAGTACCTGAACAACGCCATCCAAAATAAAGGAGGCTATGAACGGCAGAAACACCGTCAGCACGATGATCCCGCCGTATGCCGCTAACAAGGCTCCAAAAGAATCCGGGCTCATTGTTCAGTCCCCCAACTGTTTGCCGATCACTTCCAGTGCCAGCCTAGGTGCGCCGACATCACCAAGAACGCCTGTGATCTGCCCTGCTGACCCCAGTTGGGGGCGCCGCGAATTGGAGGTGAGACAGACGCCTCTAGGCTTCAGGCATGACCCGACGGATGGCCGACCCAGAATTTCGCGACGACCAGCTGAACCGAATCCGCGAGCCGCAGGTGGCCGCGATCAACGCACTCTGCGATCAATTGATGATGGAGCTGCCCGGCTTCTCTGTTCCGTACATCGCGCCCCATTACGGTGCTTCAACCGCCGTCATCCTTGCCCTCTCCTCGAACCCTGGGCCGCAGGCCGGCGGAGCCAAGGGCTCCGGCATGCTGTCCCGAGAGAACAATGACGGCTCGGCCGCTCGGATGGGCGACATCTACGAGACCGTTGGCCTCACCGACGCCCAGATCGTGCCCTGGAACGCGTACCCGTGGCACGTGCACGAAACACACCCGAACGGCCTGCCGAACAATCTGATTGACGACGGGCTCGATGTGCTCAAGCGAGTTCTTGATCTGCACCCCAACATCCGCTCCATCGTTGCCCATGGCGGAGACGCTCACCGGAGCGTGAACCAGTTCATGAAGAAGATGCGATTCGGCGACTACGCGGATGCCCGTGGGTTGAAAACCTGGAACACCCGCCACACCAGCAACCGGGCTTTCATCCTGCGCGAGCCGGAGAAGTCCATCGCTCTAGAAAGGGTGCGCGAGGTCTATCGCGAAGCGATGCGGCACGCCGGGCTCAAACCCCTCCCGGCGCTCAAGGTTGACCTGCCCGCTCCAATGACCGGGCCTGAGCTTCGGGCGGCCGCACGGGGTGAGCTGCTCCCCCTGGTGCCGGGTGAGGTCGAAGCCGAGGCTCGGATCAGCGAGTATGTCCACGCACTGCCGTCACAACGGAGTCAGCGCTTGCTGGTTGAGCTTCTGCTGCGCGACCTGGCTTCGTAGGGGGCGCATAAGCTGCATGATCGGCCAGCGGCAACCGTTGGGTCGTGCCACTCCGCCAAGAGTTGGCCTTCGCACCCGAGGGTTAGGCTGCAACGTGTGAAATCAGCAGCCGTGCCCACCGCCACCGAACGGCTGCCGGAGCGCGCAGCCGTGATCGACCTCGACGCGATCAGACACAACGTTCGCCACCTCGTTGCGCTCGCCGCCCCAGCCCGGCTGATGGCGGTCGTCAAAGCGGACGCCTACGGTCACGGGGTTCTCCCCGTCGCTCGCGCGGCGCTCGAGGCGGGAGCGGAGTGGCTCGGCGTGGCACACATATCGGAGGCACTGGCACTGCGCGCTGCGGCCATCCCGGTGCCGGTACTGGCCTGGCTGAACACCACAGACAGCGACTTCGCCGCGGCAATCGCCGCGGACATTGATCTCGGATACTCCGGCTGGGAGTTGCCGCTCATCGCCCTGGCTGCGCAGCAGCAGCAAAAAACCGCACGCATTCACCTGAAGATTGACACCGGTCTGGGCCGCAACGGCAGCACCCCCACGGAGTGGGCCGACCTCGTGGCCCGCGCCCGACAGGCGGAAGCCAGCGGATCTGTGACCGTCGTGGGCATCTTCTCGCACCTCGCGGTGGCCGATGAACCCGACCGCGTCGAGACCGACGAACAGGTTGCGGCATTCACGACGGCCGTTGCTGTGGCGCAGGAGGCGGGGCTGAGCCCGATGGTGCGGCACCTCGCCAACAGCGCCGGCACGCTGTCCCGCCCCGACACGCACTTCGATCTGGTGCGGGCGGGGCTGGCCATCTACGGCCTGTCGCCGTTCGCCAACCAGACCTCGAACGACCTCGGATTGCGCCCGGCGATGACCCTGCGCACGCTCGTATCGGTGTGCAAAGACGTTCCCGCCGGACAGGGCGTCTCCTACGGGCTCGACTACCGCACCACGGCCCCGACGACGCTCGCCCTGATTCCATTGGGCTACGCCGACGGCATTCCGCGCATCGCCACGGGAGGCCCGGTGCGAGTCAACGGCGTGACCTATCCCGTGGTCGGGCGCATCGCCATGGACCAGATGGTCATCGACCTCGGTGAGGCCGCACTCGTGGCCTCCGGCTCGTCGGTGATCGGTGCCGAAGCGGTGCTGTTCGGCCCCGGCGACGACGACGCATCCGTTGACGAGTGGGCGGCGGCCGCCGGCACCATCAATTACGAAGTGGTCACCCGCATCAGTCCCCGCGTTCCCCGCGTCTACCGAAACGTCTAAGACCAATCCGGGCAGGCCCGTCAGAGGCGCGGACGGCCAGCCCAGCGGTCGGCCTTGAGGGCCAGGTGCAGCTCAAGGCGCGCCTGCCCGCCGAGCGGGTCGACGCCCAATGCGGAACGGATGCGTGCCAGCCGGTTGTAAATACTGGTTCGGTGCAAATGCAGGTGCTCTGCGACCTCGGCCACGGACCCGTTCTTGTCGTAGAGCATCTCGAGCACGGGCAGCAGTTCCCCGTTTCGGTCGAGTGCCCGGAGTTCGGAGAAGAGCGCTGACTCGGACGGCAACACGTCTCGACTTGCGACGGCCAGGAATTGGTAGACCCCGGTAGCGCGAAACGATACGAGCGTGCCGAGCTGGGTATCAACCCTGGCCGCTTGCACGGCGCTCCGCGCCTCGGAGTAGGCACCGGGCAGCCGTCGCAGGTCGGTGAAGGGCTCGCTCAGCCCGATCAGGGCGGGTGCAGCCACCTGCCCACCGCGGCGGGACACCTCGAACTCAAAGCGCATTCGAACCTCGGACAGGTCGAAGCCGTCAATCTCGTCGTGGAGCAGCAGAACGGCATGCGTTTCGGTGCCGGCCGAGAACAGCACGGTATTGATGCCAAGCGTGGCATAGAGTGCGGCGAGACGGTGCAGCAGGCCGCTCTTGGCGGGATCGCGCTGCGCGTTGTCACCGCGCTCGAGCAGCGCGGCGAGCCGCCAGGGTCCGCGCCCGTGCACACCAGGCCAACCGTCCACCGCCACGCCGGCATTGCGGTCCCCCAAGCACGCGGCGAGGAATTGGGCCTCGTCGGTGCGCCGCGCTTTAGAATCGGCGCTGGAACGGTTGAGCAGCATCTCTGCGAGGGCGTCCATCTCCGGGCGGATGAGCCGCAGCTCACGCAGAATCACCTCGGGCGTTTGCTCGTCGTCGAGCTGGAGGACCCACAGATACCCCACCCGGAATCCACGTGCCAGCAGCGGCACGCACACGCGGCCCAACATTCCGAGGTCGGCGTTGGCCGGCACGGGAACCGGCTTCACTGCCGAGGCGATACCGTGGCTGAGCTGCCAGGCGCTGACATCGGGCGGAACAACCTTGCTCAGCAGAAAGTTCGTGCGCACTCGGTCGGCCGTGGGTTGATGCGCGCTATACGCGAGCAGCCCGCCGTCGAGGTCTTCAAGCGAGAGAGCCCGGTCAATTCGCGCGGCGATGTTGACCACTGCTTGGTCAATATCGGCCGTTTTCATAGATTCAATCTAACGGAGCAGCGTGGACGTCAGGAGACGATCGACGCACCTGGGCGCTACAGATGTCGAGCCGACTGCGGGGTGTCTGCACGATGAATCCGCCCCTGGCCACCGGCCTCGGGAAAGACAAACACCTGTGTAAACGGCAATTTTATGCCTTGTGCACCGCGCGACGGAGTTGCCCTCGGCCTCCGTTGTCCCCATGGCGGAGCCGGGGCGGCTTTTAAATCCGGGTTTATCATTTTAAAGCTGACCAAAGTCGATCAGCAGGCGTCTACAAGAAGCAGGAGTTCCCCATGATCATTGGCGTTCCAACCGAAGTCAAGAACAACGAGTTCCGCGTGGCCATCACCGCCGCCGGAGTGCACGAAGCCAAGATTCACGGCCACACCGTGCTGGTACAGGCCGGCGCGGGAATCGCCTCCGGCTTCGCTGACACCGACTACGAAGCCGCCGGTGCAACCATCGTCAAGACCGCCTTCGAGGTGTGGGCCAGCGCCGACATGATCCTCAAGGTGAAAGAGCCGATCGCGGCCGAGTACTCGTACTTTCGTGAGGGCTTGATCCTCTTCACCTACCTGCACCTCGCCGCCGAGCCCGCCCTCGCCAGCGCCCTGCTCGAGTCCGGCGTGACCGCGATCGCTTACGAGACCGTGCAGAAGGTTGACCGTTCACTGCCGCTGCTTGCCCCGATGAGCGAGGTTGCCGGACGCCTCGCCGTTCAGGTCGGCGCCGCGTCGATGACCCGACCGGGTGGTGGCCCGGGCATGCTGATGGGCGGGGTGCCCGGGGTGCGGGCCGCCAAGGTGACTGTGATCGGTGCCGGCGTCGCTGGCTCCAACGCCGCCGCCATGGCCATCGGGATGGGCGCTGACGTCACCATCCTGGACATCAACATCGACCGCCTGCGCGAACTCGACGCCCAGTACGCCGGACGTCTGAAGACCATCGCCTCGAACGCCTACGAGATCAACCGTTCCGTCACCGAGGCCGACCTCGTGATCGGCTCCGTGCTGATCCCCGGCGCCAAGGCCCCCAAGCTCGTCACCAACGAGCTCGTGTCGCGCATGAAGCGGGGCTCCGTGCTCGTGGACATCGCGGTCGACCAGGGCGGCTGCTTCGAGGGCACACACGCCACAACGCACGAGAACCCCACCTTCCCCGTGCACGGTTCGATCTTCTACTGCGTCGCCAACATGCCCGGCGCCGTCCCGCAGACGTCGACCCTCGCGCTGACGAACGTGACTCTGCCCTACGCTTTGTCGATTGCCGACCGTGGCGTGCGTGCAGCATTCGAGCGGGACGCCGCCCTTGCCGGTGGCCTGAACATCGCCGCCGGAAAGGTCGCGAACCGCTCGGTCAGCGTCGCCCTCGACCTACCGCTCACGGATTGGACCGACCTCGTCTCAGAGGTCGAGCTCGCGCTGGTCTAGCAGCACTGGTCGCGGATGCCGGGTACGGCCTGATCGGTCGGCCCCGGCATCCGCGACCCACAATTTCTGCAGAGATCGGTGACCCCGACACTGTGCCCATTGCCTGGACTACAAGGAAGTATCTCCGATGTCGCAAGTGAAAACCAGCACGCATCCAGCCCCGAACGCGCAACCACACCTGGCACGATCGCTCTCGAACCGTCATATCCAGCTCATCGCCATCGGCGGTGCGATCGGAACGGGCCTGTTCATGGGCTCGGGGAAGACGATCTCCCTCGCGGGGCCGTCCGTGATCTTCGTCTATATGATCATCGGCTTCATGTTGTTCTTCGTCATGCGGGCCATGGGCGAGTTGCTGCTCTCCAACCTCGAATACAAGTCGTTCAGCGACTTCGCCGGTGACCTGCTCGGGCCGTGGGCCGCCTTCTTCACGAGCTGGACGTACTGGGTGTGCTGGATCGTCACCGCCATCGCCGAGCTGATCGCGATCGCGCTGTATACGAGCTTCTGGTGGCCCGATCTGCCGCTATGGATTCCGGCGCTCGTGGCGGTAACGATTCTGCTCGGCTTCAACCTCACGAGCGTCAAGGCGTTCGGCGAGACCGAGTTCTGGTTCGCGCTGATCAAAATCGTGGCAATTGTCACGCTTATCGTCGTGGGCCTCGTGATGGTGTTCACTCAGTTCCAGTCCCCCAACGGCACCCCGGCGAGTTTCACCAACCTGTGGAATGACGGCGGGATGTTCCCGACCGGCCCGATGGGGTTCATCGCCGGTTTCCAGCTCTCCGTATTCGCGTTCCTCGGGGTCGAGCTCGTGGGCACCACGGCCGCCGAAGCGCAGCACCCGGAGAAGAACCTTCCCAAGGCAATTAACTCCATTCCCATTCGCATCATGCTGTTCTACGTTCTCGCCTTGATCATGATCATGACGGTCACGCCGTGGCGTGAGGTCCGCGCCGATGTGAGCCCGTTCGTGGCGATGTTCGCCCTCGCAGGGCTCGGCGGGGCCGCGGCCGTGATCAACTTCGTCGTGCTCACGAGCGCGACATCCTCAGCGAACTCCGGTCTGTATTCAACATCCAGAATGCTTTTCGGGCTGTCGGTCGAGGGCACGGCATCGGGGCGGTTCCAACGTCTGACCCGCCACAAGGTGCCGGCCAACGCCCTGCTGTTCTCGTGCATGTTCCTGCTCATATCGGCTGTGCTGCTGTATTCGAGTTCATCGATCATGGCCGTGTTCACCGTGGTGACAACAATGGCGTCGGTGCTGTTCATCTTCGTGTGGACCATCATCGTGGTGAGCTACATCGTGTATCGCAAGCGCCGCCCGGCGCTGCACGCAGCATCCAAGTTCAAAATGCCCGGCGGCGTGTACATGAGTTATGTCCTGCTCGCGTTCTTCGTATTCCTGATCTGGGCGCTCACCCAGAAGACGGATACGCTGCAGGCGTTGGTCGTGACGCCGGTGTGGTTCATCGGGCTCGGCATCGCCTGGCTCATCATCCGCCGTCGCCCCGAAATGGCCGCTAATCAAGAACTTCACCGGGCGAGTGTCGAGGCCGATCGGGCTTTGGCGCTCACCTTCCGCGACTGAGGGTCGAGACGAGCCGGTCAATCCGAGGCAGCGCGGTGCTCAGCCGGCGTCACAGGGGAGACATCTGCATGTACTGCAGCCTGTCCGCCTCCCGCCGGGCGTCCCGGAGGAGCCTCACCGTTCGCAGCACGAACCCGATCAGCGCCAGCACAGTGGAGACCGCGACCAGGTAGAGGGAAACCGTGACCATGAGGGCCGGCCTCTCCATTTCCACTCCGGGGTAGCCGGCTCCGAACTGCCACAGGGCGTATCCGGCACCGGCAAGCAGAACCACCAGGCCCAGGCTGCCCAAGAACAGCTTCGGGCCGTCGCCTCGCAGAAGCTGCACGATTCCGTCCAGGAGGAACGACGCCGCGAACGGCAGACACACCGTGCCCATCAGGATCCCGCAGTGCGCCGCGACCAGCGCCCCCGTTGCGAGCAACACATTATCCGAACTCACGCTTCAGTCCCCCAACTGATTGGCTTTACTGCAAAGTTCAAGCCTAGGTGGGGGCGCGCCGCGAAAGAGGGCTTTGGCCTGCTTTTTTGTCCCCAGTGGGGGTGTCCCGGCAGTGAATATGGATGCCTGCGCCAGGTCTGGAACAGACTCCACACCGATTCGGAGGCTCCTGATTCGCCCTACCGAAGCCGTGAGGGGTCACAAATCGACCTTCAATCGACTCAGGAAGGCCGATTTGCGACCCCTCACAGCCGTCTTCAGCCACCGTGGCGGTTGGCGCTATCGAAAGTCGGTGACTTTGGGCCGCCGCTAACGTCATGGAGATGCGGCGAACACCTCGTCAAGCGTGACCAATTCGTTCCCGCCGAAGTATTTTTGTACGTCGGCGGGACATTCCACGGCAGCGATAGAAGGGGGCATATAGACATCAACCCGGTCGCCCACGAACTCGACCTCGATGCTGACGCAGACCAACACGTTGGCAACCCTCGAATTGAATCCACTTCCGGTGGAGCTTTGCCCCGATGCGGCGTAGCTAACCAGCACCTTCGGGTAGGACATTGATCGATCGACTACCGCGCCGAACGCCGCTCCGCGAGCCCAACCGGGTGTCTGTTCATCTGTGTCTTCGCGGATTGTGGCGAACGCCGGCTTGGGCCAGACGTCTCCTGTGGACACCGCATCCAAGTAGCTGTCGAGGTTGTGGCCAATGGCGCTTTCGATGGCTAGGGCGGAGACCTTCTCTACGGTGATCCTGGCCTCAAACATTGCCTCCTCTCGTATATTCGGACGCGAACCTGAGCACGCCGAAAGAGGGAGGATCAGGCACAAAACGAGAGCGGTCTCAACAACCCGTCGTCCTGAATGCCACGGCGCCTTTACGTCACTGTTTAATCGGGAGAGCGTGGAAGGCTGCCTCATCGATGGCGCCTCAATACTCATGGATCCCCCGATTCCCTGGGCCGAATCTAGCGGGCGGGGAACGCTGACTACAGCCCCAGAACGGGCGGGCCGCCCTTACAGAATCGATGACTACTCGAGCGTCACGAAAACTGTCGCAAGACGCGGCCAATCTCCTGCTGATTCCAACTCCTTCAGAAGCGCGCGCGGTTGCCAGAAAAGCTTTGATTCCATGTGCTAAGACCCAATTCCAGCCTGGCTACGCTCTCCGAGGTGCTCCGTGGCCAACTTGATGGCAACGAATAGCGACATCTCGTCGGTCACGGACTGGGGCCCAGCCGCGGCTATGGCATCCTTGAGTCCGGCCCAACGAACCGGTTGAATTCCATCGACGGTCAAATTGCTCGGCGTGAATGTGGACCGATCAAACTCGTCGATCTGCCAGCGGCTCGCCACCCGGAACTCCCACTTATCGAGGTCGAGCGGGTCGTAATCGGCCGAACAGGTCGACGTAACCAAGGCAAAGACATACACATCGGCGTGAAGTCGCTTCGGCTTCCCACCAATGTCAGTGTGGGCGTTTCCCTTTCGCACTTTCCAACGCGGTTTTATTTGAGAACGCGGATCAGACTTATTCCAGGCCTGAACAAGGCCTGAGGTCTTGACCTCGATGCGGGTGCCGCTGAGCGCCAGCACGTCGTACGCGTCCAACTCGACTCGACTCGCGGGAATTGCGTTTACGGCGAGGCCAACCACGTACTCGGCCAGGCAGCCGCGCAGATTGTTCGTTCGCGCATCTCCCATCCCGAAACGCCAGAAGTCGACCACCTTGGCCTGGGGTCCGTTCCGGAACTCATCGGCTGATTCCAGTTGCCATTCGCACGAGTCATGCGGCCCCCTCGTTCTGTTTGTTGCTCCAATCGCAGCCCGAGATGACCCCGCTTGCGCGCCAAGGTAGGCCCAGAACAGGAGTTTGTCTTTGCTCGGAACGTCTCCTGTGGTGCATTCCTTTCACCCTAGAGCAGGGGCCACGGAGCATCAGTGACCGAATGTCGGTGGCCCCTGAGATCCTGAACTCCTTCCGACCGGGAGCGCCACGGCCTGGAGGCACCCGATGACCACCCACACCGAAACCGCGCTGTTCCGCCTGATCGACAACTCGGCGACGTCACCCGTGATCCTGCACGCACCGCACGGCGGGCGTGCGATCCCGGCGGAGCACCTGCACTCCTACGTCATCTCACCGGCCGAGTCGGAGGCGGAGAAAGACATCATGACCGACCACTTCACCGACGAACTCGTCGGGGCCATCACGGGTGCGAGCGCGGTCATCAACGGGCTCTCGCGGTTCGCGGTCGACGTCGAGCGGTTCCCTGGCGACACCGAAGAGATGAACGCGGTCGGCATGGGCGTGCTCTACACCCACGGCGCGAGGAGATCCGGCGGGTGTCCGCCGCCGACGAGAAGCTCCTGATGGACTACTTCACCACCTACTCGGCCCGGTTCACCGAGCGCGTGGACGCGACACTGGCCGTGCACGGGCGAGCCGTGATCTTCGACGTTCATTCCTACCCGGAGGCCGAGCTGTCGGATGAGCTGCACGGCGGCGGCTACCGGGCACCGCTCTGCGTCGGGTCGGAGCCGTTCCACGCATCCGTCGACCTTCTGGCCACGGTTGGCGGATGCTTCCCTGACCTCGACGCGCACGCCAATGCGCCGTTCGCGGGCTCGTACGTGCCGCTCAAGCACTACCGCAGCGATGCGCGGGTGAGTTCGGTGATGCTCGAGATTCGCCGGGACGTCTACCTGGACGAGGCCACGGTGACTCGCAAGCCGGAGGGGTTCGCGCCGTTGCAGGTTTCGCTGAAGCGGCTGGTCGACCAGGTTCGATACGGCTAAAACGACGCAGACGGTCACTGCCGGAAACGTACGCGCTCTCCCACGGTCGCGCGCAAACCATCGAGTTGCCACGACGCGCCTTCGTCAATCCCGGGCAAGCCCTGTGGCGAGTAGCGCTTGATGGTAGCGGTGGTCCAGACACCTGGTAGCGGCGGTCGGGCATCCGTTTGCATCGAAACGATGCCGGTCAGAACGGGGCCTCATCGGGCAGCGGTGGCCGGGCGGGTCTCGGCGGCCCGGCGCCGGCCCGAGACGCACCCGCGGGTGCACCCGGAGTGGCGATCGGGGTGGCCGGTTCCGTCACGAATGGGCGTCCGGTCGGTGAGTGCCAGGTGAGGATGCCGCCTGGCTCTTGTTTCACCGTCCACCCGGTCTCCGTCTTCAACGCATGGCAGCCCGGACAGAGATGGGCAAGGTTGTCGTGGGCGGTGTGGCCGAGGTCTTGCCATTCATGGGTATGGTCGAGATCGGCGCCGCGCGCGGGCTGGTTGCAACCGGCGAAGCGGCAGGTTTCGTCGCGCAGGCGGAGAAACCGCCGGAGCTCTTTCGTCACCTTGTAGCGTGTGCGGCCGACCGAGAGCACGACCCCGGTTTCGGGATGAACCAGGATGCGCGTGAAGCTCGGTGCTCGCGAGGCCAGGTCGCGGGCCGTGTCGGGGTCAATCGGCCCGTAGCCCTCGAGGTAGCCGGGTTCTTCGCTGTGGCCGAGGAGGGTCATCACCGGGACCGTGATCTGGACCGTGGCACGGATGCCCGTGCCGATTCCCGACGGAGTCACCCCGTCGATCAGCAGGTCGGTCATCACGTCGGTGCGCATCTGGGTGGGGGAACGCGGCTCCCCCGGCCCCTGCAGGCTGCGCGCGGCATCGTTTGCCCGGGCGAAGATGGCGTGCACGACGTCGGCGCTCGTGGTCAGGCTCAGCGTCGCCATTCCGTCGGGCTCCGCCTGCACCCAGGAGGTGCGTTCCGCGAAGGACTTCTCCCGCCGGGCGGTGATGGACTCCGGGTGCAGTCGCTCGCGGAGCACGCGGGCCTTGTGCTTGAGCTTGGCCGCCGTCAGAGCGCGCGCGGCCGGCAGCAGCGCCTCCTCGAAATCGGACAGGGCCGCGGCGGGCACCGAGAGGGCCTGCCCGATGATCACCTGGGCGTGCCGGTAGCTGATCTCGCCGGCTTGCAGCGCCGCCCGGGTGCCGGGGAGGTCTTCGGCCAGGGCCCGGGACTCGGCGATCAGACCCTCGGCGGTGGGTGCGGGGATGCGCAAGGTGCAGGCCAGTTCGCTCGAGAATTCGCGCCGGGCGATCTCGTCGGGGTCCCACCGGGAGCTCGTGTTGCGGGGAGCGCTCGCGGCCGTGGCTTCGCTGAACCTGCGGGCGTCATCGATCAGGTCGGCCCGCTGCGCGAAGCCCCGCGCGAGGCTGCGGTCGACGGCGGCTATCGCGTCGAAACGCGAGCCGAGCTGGGCCTGCGAGGTGCTGACTGAGGTGGTCATAGCAGTCACGTTACGGGGTGCCACTGACATTCGACGGCCGTGGCACAGGAGTGTGAATGAGCTGGTCAAAGTGGTTTTGTGGAGGAGTAGTCGGGGGTGTGCGGTGAGGGCCGAGGGGCAGCCGTGGTGGCCATTCGGCAATCCGTTTGCCGACCAGAAGCGGCTTGGCGACACCCCTCGAGGCTTCCGACCGAAGCGATGCTCCTGCGCGTAGGCTCCGGCCAAAGCATTGCATTCGTCCTGACACATGCGATCCCGCGTGTTCTGGACTTCCTGGAATCGTCAATACCGGTGTCACACGAAGTGAACTGGAGCGGAGATGGCTTCTCGCGGAAACGCCAACGAACCGAGGATGTGGGTCGGCGTCGTGCAACCGCCGCAAAGCCGCTGGCCGGGCGTTGTGGGTGGGCTGCTAATCGGCATCCTTACGGCTGTCGCCACGTCCCTGCTGCTCCTTGCGCTCACTCCGCTCTTCAAGAGCGCGCTCGCCGAGGCCGACTGCGATGATCCCCGCGGGCTGCACCTGGTGTCAGGGGTCGGCGCCGAGAGTTCCAGTGCCCTGACGGAATCCGACCCCATTATTGTCGAGCATCCAGCCGCTTTGGCGATCGATGGGGATCTCGGCACGTCGTGGGTGGAGGGCGTTGACGGACTAGGCAAGAACGAGACGCTAACTCTGACTCTGCCTGGCACACCCGATGTGCAGCTCGTCTGCGTGATCAATGGCTATGCGAAGTCGGAGGCCTTGTTCCTCCGCAATGCCCGGGTGAGGCAGTTCACCGTGAAGACCGACCAGAGCATCCAACCCTCCATGCTTCGTCAGAAGCCGGTCGCCGACTATGCCGCGTATCAAAGCCTGGCAATCCCGAAGGGCAGCACCACAGAGATCGTGCTCACGATCGCCATCGCGGTGGGCGGCGTGGGCGGCGACCGGGCGGCAGACACCTCAATCAGCGAAGTCGAGGTGTGGGCGAGAGACTGACCGCGAGCTATCCACCTCCCCCAGGTTTGACCGCCGCACATGCTCAATACTGCCCGGGTCCGCGCGGGACCCGACGGGTGCAGACTGGCCGCTGCGACCCTGCCCACGGCATCCGTCACCTCGCCCAGCAGCCGGAAGACAATGTGCCAGCGCTGCCCGTAGAGCACCACGTCGATCGGGTGCCCGGGTGCCAGTTCCACGAGCTGGCCGTCGCCGAGCTCGGTGAGGCATTGTTGCTCGGGCAGCAGCCCCCAACCGAGGCCGAGCGCCACCGCGCGGGCGAAGTCAGCCGAAGTGGGATGTGGTGGCGCGGGACATCCGCGCTCAGTGAACCTTTGTTCAGGAGCCCTCCGCTCAGGAGCCCTCTGTTCAGCCTGCGCGAACCAATTCGACGGAGATTTTGCCTGAAACGACCGAAAATGGGCCTCCCAGGCACTTTTTCATGAGAATCTCCGTCGAATTCGTTCGGGGCTTGGCGAAGGAACGGCAGCGGGAGCGGACGGGAGCGGACGGGAGCGGACGGGAGCGGACGGGACCCGGACGGGAGCGGACGGGACCCGGACGGGACCCGGACGGGAGCGAACGGGACCCGGACGGGACCCGGACGGGAGCGAACGGGACCCGGACGAGGACGGGAGAGGGTGGGACCCGGACGGGGGAGGGCGGGCGGGAGCGGGCGCGGCTTTGGAGGGGAGCGGGTGCTACTCCGCGCACCACACCCCGGCCTGCATCGTCGCCGTGACGCATAGGCCCGCGTCGAGCACGATCAGGTCGGCGCGGAGGCCGGCGGCGAGCCGACCGCGGTCGGGGAGGCCGATCATGTCGGCCGGGTTCTGGGTGGCCGCCCGCACCGCGACGGCCAGCGGCACTCCGGCGGTGTGCACGGCGTAGCGCACGGCTTCGCTCAGGGTGAGCACGCTGCCGGCGATCGTGCCGTCGGCCAGGCGCGCCACGCCGTCAGCGACGCTCACGTCGAGGCCGCCGAGCTTGTAGGCGCCGTCGTCCGCGCCGGCGGCGGCCATGGCATCCGTGACGAAGACGGGCCGCGACGGGCTTTCGATGATGAACCGCACGACGGCCGGGTGCAGGTGCACGCCGTCGGCGATGAGCTCGGCGAAGACGTTCGGGTCTTCAAGCAGGGCGAGAGCCGGGCCGGGCTCACGCTGGTGGATCTGCCGCATCGCGTTGAATACGTGCGTGCCGGCCGTGGCCCCCGCCGCGATCGCCTGCCGCGTCAGGTCGTAGTTCGCGTCGGTGTGCCCGATCGCGGCCACGGCCCCGTGGCCCGCGATCTGCGTCACGGCCGCTAGCCCGCCCTTAAGTTCAGGCGCGATGGTGACCATGCGCACGGTGCCTCGCCCCGCCCGCATCAACCGGTCGACGGTCTCAGTATCAGGCTCGCGCAACAAGCTCTCGTCGTGGGCCCCGCGGTGAGCCGGACTCAGCCACGGGCCCTCCAGGTGAATTCCGGCCAGCACTCCCCGTTCGACCAGCCCGGCCAGGGCTGCCACAGTGCGCTCGAATTCGTCGAGGGGACCGGTGACGAGACTGGCCATCATCGTGGTCGTGCCGTGGGCCCGGTGGGTCGCGGTGATCCGTGCCACGGCTGCGTCGGTGTCGGCGTCGTTGAAGCTGCTGCCGCCGCCGCCGTGCGTGTGGATGTCGACGTAGCCGGGCGCCAGGGTGCTCTGCTCGAAGACCTGGTCGGGAGGGCGGGGCGGCTCCCCCGCGCCGCAGGCCACAATCAGCCCCGCACGGATGTCTACCCACCCCGGCGTGTGCACCGCATCGGGTGCGATCACGGCCCGGGCAGCGAGGAGCATCGAGTCGACCTGGATGGGTGCGGGCGGGGTCATGAGGGTGTCTCCAGGAGTCAGCGAGTTGCAGGGAACGGGGGTCAGGGTCGAGTCAGGGAGTGCTGCGTCAGATCCCCTGCCAGGCGTGCTTGTTGGCCCAGGCGTACTTGTAGTAGGCGAGGTTCTCGAGCCGGGAGGCGGCGGCCTCGTCGACGATGACCGTCACATGCGGGTGCAGCTGGATGACGGATCCCGGCTTGCTCGACGTGATCGGTCCCTCGACGGCGGCGGCGATGGCATCCGCTTTCTCCTCGCCGAAGGCCAGCAGAATGAGGTGCCGGGCCCGCAGAATGGTGCCCAGACCCTGCGTCATGCAATGGATCGGCACGTCGTCGGGGGATGCGAAGAACCGCGCGTTGTCGACGCGGGTCTTCTCGGCGAGGGTCTTGATTCGCGTGATCGACGCGAACGACGACCCCGGCTCGTTGAACCCGACGTGCCCGGTGCGGCCGATGCCGAGAATCTGCACGTCGATGCCGCCGGCGGCGCGAATGGCTGCCTCGTAGTCGACGCCCGCGGTCTCGATCGTGGCCAGATCGCCGTTCGGCACCTGGATGTTCTCGGGGGTGAGGCCGATCGGCACGACGGCGTCGCGGGTGATCACGGAGCGGTAGCTTTCCGGGTGGTCGGCGGGCAGGCCGACGTATTCGTCCAGTGCGAAGCCGCGCACCCGGGAGACGTCCATCGGGTTCTCCGCCAGGGAGGCGGCGAGCGCCGCATAGACCGAGAGCGGGGTCGAGCCGGTGGCCAGGCCCAGCACCGCGTCGGGCTTCTGGGTGATCAGTGCGCGAATGGATGCCGCCGCGAGCGTTCCCGCCGCGGCCTTACTGTCAACAAAAACTACTTCAGCCATTTTTCGTACTCCAGATTCTGGATTGTGTGGACTAGACCGACGTCGAGGAGGCGGAGTCCGGCGCACTGGCGTCGGGCACCTCGTCGTCGCCGCGGCCGGGGGTCTTCAGATTCCACTTGCGGATCACGAAGCGGAACAGGAAGTAGTAGATCGCGCCATACGCCAGTCCGATCGGGATGAGCAGAAGCGGCTTCTCGGCGAGGCCGAAATTGAGCACGTAATCGAACAGACCCGCGCTGAAGCTGAAACCGTCGCGGATACCCAGTGCGTTCACCAGGGCCATCGACGTTCCGGTGAGGAAGGCGTGGATGACGAAGAGGGGGAACGCCACGAACATGAACGAGAACTCCAGGGGCTCGGTGACGCCGGTGAGCATGGCGGTGAGGGCACCGGAGAGCATGATGCCACCGACGATCTTCTTTTGGGTCGGCTTCGCCTCATGCCAGATGGCCAGGGCTCCAGCGGGCAGGGCGAACATCATGATCGGGAAGAACCCGGTCATGAAGGTTCCGGCGGTGGGGTCGCCGGCGAAGAACCGCGCGATATCGCCGCTGGCGCCGTTGTAGTCGCCGATCACAAACCACACCACGGAGTTGAGGATGTGGTGCAGCCCCACGGGGATGAGCAGCCGGTTGGTGGTGCCGTACAGGAAGCCGCCCCAGATGTCGTTGGAGGTGACGACATCGCCGAAGGCAGTCAATCCGCCGGCGAAGGCCGGGTAGACGAAGCTGAGCAGAACACCGAGTGCGAGCGCCACCACGGCGGTGATGATCGGGACGAAGCGTCGACCACCGAAAAAGGCGAGGTAGCTGGGCAAGGAGATGCGGTGATATTTCTGCCAGAGCACCGCAGAGACGATACCCATCAGGATGCCGCCGAGCACGCTGTAATCGACGAGAACCTGGGGGTCACCCTTGGCCGGCAGCCCCAGTACGAGAGGCGACATCGCCTCACCGACCTTGGAGAAGACGAGATAGCCGACCACGGCCGCGAGGGCGGTCGAGCCATCGGACTTCTTCGCGAAGCCGATCGCGACGCCGACCGCGAAGAGCAACGGGAGGGCCCCGAACAGCGCCCCGCCCGCCGAGGCGATGACGGCTCCGCCCGTTTCGAAGCCCGGAATGGCGCCGAGCAGGTCAGGCTGACCGATGCGGAGAAGCAGCCCGGCGGCAGGCAACGCCGCGATGGGCAACATAAGGCTGCGGCCGACTCGCTGAGCCTGGCCCAGGCCCGGTATTTTTCGTCGCGTCCCGGCGTCTTCGGTGATGCTGGACATGAATTCCTCCTGTGATGGGTGTGGTGTGTGGGCCCGGCTTCATGCCGGGCCGGAGATCAGAGCTGGTGCCGGAGATTCAGGGTCATGTGAATCTGGTAGCGATCACCGCGGTACCAGGACGTGACGTACTCGATGGCGGCTGACCCCGCCGACGAGGTGCGCCGGAAGACGATGAGCGGCGCCCCCGCGGTGACGCCCAGCGTCTCCGCGAGTTGGGGACCGGCAGCATCCGCCCAGACCGCCTGCTCGGCGTTGTCGATGCGCAGGCCGTATTCGGTCGCGAACGTCGCGTACAGGGAGCGGGTGAGGTCTTGCTCGCCAAGATTCGGCAGCAGCTCCGCCGGATAGTAGCCGCGTTCGAGGGCCATCGGGGTGCCGCCGGCCAGCCGGAGCCGTTCGACGACCTGCACCCGGGCGCCCGCGCCCAGACCGAGTGCCGCCCGCACATCGAGCGGTGCCTCGATCAGCGCGGTGGCCAGCAGGAGTGTTGCCGGAACAAGGCCGCGGCGGCGCATGTCCTCGGTGAAGGAGGCCAGGTGCAGATCGCTCTGCACGCGCTCGCCCGCCACGAAGGTGCCTTTGCCCTGGATGCGGTAGAGCAGACCCTCCTCGACCAGCTGACGGATGGCCTCCCGCACGGTCGACCGGCTGACGCCGTATTTCGCCATCAGCTTGCGCTCGGGCGCAATCGCGGCGTGTGGAGCCAGGGTCTCCTCGACCAGATCCTGCAGGATCGAGCGCAGCTGCGTTTGCTTGGACACCGGCCCGGCTGCGAGCATTGAACTCTCCTCCTGGGTCTGGCTCATGGCGTTGCCTTTCACTTGTTGATCGGTTCGGTCGGCGTCGAGCCCGAGTGGTGTAGTACCACTTCCACTGAGTGGTCCGTACTGGTACGATCCAATAGTTAGATCATGAAGGCAGGGCACCCCACTTGTCAACACCGAGTGCGGCCCGGGCCTTCGATCGAATCAAAGTCGATGAGCCCGTCGCAGTGCCCACCACAGAAGGAACAGAAGATGACTAGCAAAGCCGCGCAGATCCTGGCCGCCCTCGGCGGAAAAACCAACATCGTCGAAATCGAGGCGTGCATCACTCGCCTGCGCACCGAGGTGACCGACCCCGCGGCCGTGAACGAGGCGGCGCTCAAGGCCGCCGGAGCGCACGGTGTCTTCCGTTCCGGCACCATTGTGCAGGTCGTCGTGGGCCCCGAAGCCGACAACCTGGCCGAGGACATCGAGGACCTGCTATGAGCCCGGCCGCACCCGTGAGCGCCTCCGTGGTCGCCCCCGTCATCGTCCTTTCCCCTGTGCCCGGCCGCGCTGTGGCGCTCGCCGAGGTGCCCGACCCCACCTTCGCCCAGGCCATCGTGGGCCCGGGCGCCGCAATCGACCCGCCCCGCGGCGTGGTCGACGCCATCGCCCCGATCAGCGGCACGCTGCTCAAGGTATTCCCGCACGCCTACGTGATCGTCTCCCCCGACGGTCTGGGTGTGCTTGTGCATTTGGGTATCGACACCGTCGAACTGCACGGCGAGGGCTTCACCCTGCGCGCACAGCAGGGCGACCACGTCTCTGCCGGCGACATCATCGTCACCTGGGACGTGTCGGCCATCGAGGCCACCGGGCGCAACCCGATCGTGCCCGTGATCATCCTCGAACAGAAGGCGGAGAACATCACGCTGGCGGATGCCGTCACGGCCGGCGCCCAACTCGAGTCCGGCGATGTCTTCCTGACCGTCACCCGCTGAGCGTCCACCGCTGACCGTCGACCGCGGACGCATCCGCCGGGGGATTCATGGCGCTGGCGCTGGCGCTGGTACTGGTACTGGTACTGGTACTGGTGCTGCTGCTGCTGCTGCTGCTGGTACTGGTACTGGTGCTGGTACTCGTGCTCATCGTGCTGCCGCTTGCGGCTTGCCTGCGGCCAGGTCGGAGGTTACGCGGGAGGCCGCGTCGCCGATCTCGGAGAGCAGCACCGTCAGGCGCCGCCGGCACCCGTCTCCGGACGGTCGTCGCCGACCTCTTCCTGCGCCATCGCCCGAGCCGAAGCCTCGGGCACCCACATCACGTCGCCGTGCTCGGCGTTGGCTCCCCGGGCCAGCACGAACATCAGGGACGACAGCCGGTTCAGGTACCGCGCGGTGAGCGGGTCGACGGAGGTCGGGTGCAGGTCGATGGCAACCCACACCGCTCGCTCGGCACGGCGCACGACGCCACGCGCCTGGTAGAGCAGTGCGGCTGCGACCGTTCCGCCGGGGAGCACGAAGCCGCTCAGGTCGGCGGCCTGCTGCGCAAAGTGATCGACGGCACGCTCGAGCCGGACAAGGTGCGACTCGCGGATGCGTGCCGGCGCCGGCTCGGGGTCGTCGAGGGGCACGGACAGGTCGGCCACCAAATCGAACAGGTCGTTCTGCACGCTGGCGAGCGTACTGGTCACCTCGATGGGCAGGCCACCGGCAGCCATGGCCAAGCTGACGGCCGCGTTGGCCTCGTCGCAGGCTTCGTAGGCGGCGACACGCACGTCGGTCTTGGCCACGTCGCCGTGCCGGCCGAAGGTGGTGCGGCCGGAATCGCCCTTGCCGGTGTAGAGGGCCGGTTGGGCCGGTGCGAATTCTCCGAGGTCAGCCATAGCGGACACTATAGTAATCGCCGCGCCATCCGCGTAGCGTTTAGGCGAGCCGCAAGCAGTTTTCTTCTCGCACCTCCCGCGGCAGTGACGTGACGGGAACTGTCCGATCGACGGGTGTTCGATCACCGAGGAGCGATATGTCCAAGGATTCAGCAGATGGCATCGAGTCGGAACTCGGGGACGCGGTCAGTGAACCGCACCGAGAGGGCCTGGGCACCATCGACAAAACGGTTTTCGGCGTTTCCGCCGGCATCATCGTGGTGATCTGTCTGGTCGGGGTGATGTTCACCGAGACCGTGGGCGACGTTTCGGCATCCGTTCTCGGCTGGGTAACCGGCAACCTCGGCTGGTTGTTCATTCTCGGGGCGTCGGGCTTCGTCATCTTCTCGTTGGTGCTGGCCTTCGGTAGATACGGCAGCATTCCGCTCTCCCGCGACGGGCAGAGCACCGAGTTCTCGACAGTCTCCTGGGTTTCCATGATGTTCAGTGCAGGCATGGGGATCGGGCTGATGTTCTTCGGCGTGTACGAGCCGGTCACCCACCTGGCGACGCCGCCGCCGTTCGTCGACGCACCGGCGAACAGCCCGGAGGCTGCCAACGCGGCCATGGCGTACACCTTCTTCCACTGGGGTCTGCATCCGTGGGCGATCTATTCGGTGGTCGGCTTGGCCCTGGCCTACTCCACCTACCGGATGGGCCGCGGCAACCTGATGAGCGCTCCGTTCCAAGCCCTGTTCGGCAAGGAACGGATCGAGGGCAAGGGCTGGGGCAAGCCGATCGACATCCTGGCGATCATCTGCACCCAGTTCGGTTCGGCGACGTCGCTCGGGCTGGGCGCACTGCAGATTGCGGCCGGTGTCTCACTGCTTCGTTCCGGGCAATTCGAGGAGGAACCCGGAACGGTCGTGCCGATCATCATTATCTGCGTGCTGACCGTGGGGGTCGTGTTCTCCGCGGCGAGCGGGGTGGCGAAAGGCATCAAGTGGTTGAGTAACACCAACATGGTGCTGTCGGCCCTACTCGTCGTGTTCGTCTTTGTGGTCGGCCCGACTGTCTTCATCCTGAACCTGTTGCCGTCGTCGATCGGCGTCTATCTGGCCGATCTCGTACCGATGAGCTTCCACTCGGCGGTGTTCGGCGGCGAGGAGTGGCTGGCGAGCTGGACGATCTTCTACTGGGCGTGGTGGATCTCCTGGACCCCGTTCGTGGGCACCTTCATCGCCCGGATCTCCCGCGGCCGCACCATACGTGAGTTCATTCTCGGCGTGCTTCTGGTGCCGACGGGGGTCAGCATCCTGTGGTTCGTCGTCTTCGGCGGCATGGGATTGAACCTGCAGCTGAACGGTGTCGACATCGCCGGCACCGGCAGTGCGGCGGCCGGCTTCTTCGCGGCGTTGCAGCAGTATCCGTTCTTCATCGGCTCGGCTCTCGTAGTGATGGTGCTCACCGCCGTGTTCTTCGTCAGCGGGGCGGATGCGGGCGCTCTCGTGCTCGGGACGCTGTCGAGTCGCGGTCGTAAGGAGCCCTGGAAGCCGCTGGTGATCCTCTGGGCGATCCTCACCGGCGCCGTCGCTGCGGTTCTGCTGTTCGTGGGCGGGCTGGGTGCCCTGCAGACGTTCACCATCCTGGCGGCGACCCCGTTCGTTCTGATCATCATCGGGCTGTGCGTGTCGCTCTATGTGGATCTGCGTCGTGACCCGTTGCGCCAGCGCACCGTCGGGCCGGTGCGCACCTCCTCGGAGGCGCTGGGCGCGGTCCCGTTCACGAATGCGACCGCGGAGAGCATCGACCTGGGCCTGCAACCGGATGCCGCGTCTCCCCTCGACCCGGATGGCCATCGGCCCTGAGACCGGCTTGTTTTTGCAGGCCGATCGCTCACGCCTCGGACTTGAGTGCCTGCAGAAACGCGGTGTTCGGATGCGCGTGCGGCAGGACATCCGTCACCTCGCGCAGCGCCTGCTCGATCGGGATCCCCCGGTGTCTCGCAGCGTAGAGCGCACCAACCGCGGGCGTGCGACTGACCGCTTGCACGCAGTGCACGAGCACGGTGCGTCCCTCGGCGCGCAGGGCCGCGATGACATCGACGGTGTCCGTGAGCACGAAGTCGAGGTTGGGGTTGGCCTTCTCTGCTGGCTCGTCGATCAGCCAGACCGCAACCTTGTTCTCCGCACGGATGCGGCCGGGAACCTGTGTGCGGCCGACCCGGCAGAGCGACACGACGGCGTCGATTTCCACCGGCAGGTCACCCAGGATGCCGATCGCACCGAGCCAGACACCATCGTCGTGCGGGTGCCGCACGAAGGTGGAAATGTCGCCGGAGGTGGAGTAGGGCAGGTGATCGGCGGTAGGCCAGGTGGTGGCGACACGGTCTTTGCGGGACCGACGGTCGAGTACGGCCACGCCGCGGCGCTTGGCTGCACCAGGCTCGTTCCGGTCGGTGCTGGCCCGGTCTCGGCGCTCGGCCAGCACCGGGGACCCCGACACGCTCGACCATCGGGATCGCCCACCGTTCGCGCGGGCGGCCAGCACACCGCGGCGCACCAGTTCGTCGGCGCGCAATCCGCCCGGCCAGCCGTGCACGATGCGGCGCCAGGCGGCCGGCACCGCGGATGCGCCATAGCGCGCCCCGAGCAGCCCGCCGGCGATCGCGGCGACCGTGTCGGTGTCGCGGCCGCCGCGCACGGCGATCTCGAGGGCGTCCTGCAGGTGCCCGGCGGGGGTGGCGGAGACGGTTCCCGCGCCGGAAGCGCCACCCGGCGTGCTCCGTGGCTGAATGATCGCCGACCAGGCCGCCTGCAGCGCCTCCACGACCCAGCCGTTCCGGCTGAAGTCGGAGGGAACGCCGGCCTCGGCCACGACGAAGCGCGCCTCCCAGAGCGCGCGGCGGTCGGCGGGCAGGGCGTCAAGGCCGACCCGAACGTCGAGGGTGCCCTCGAGCACCGCGTGCCGAATGGCCAGGCACCAGAGCACGCAGGCGTCGCCGGCATCCGTTTCATAATGGGTGAGCGTGCTGATCGTGCGGGCGACGCCGGCGAGCGCCACCGGGTCGTCGAGGTAGGCGAGCGCCACGGGCGCCGTGCGCATGAGCGAACCGTTGCCGCCGCTGCGGCCGTGCCGGTCGTGATGGGCACGGGCGACGACGCGTACCGCGGATGCCGTGGGCTCGGTTCGGGAGAGCACCGCGCGCAGCTGGTTGCCCACGTCCGGTGCCGTGCGGGCCCACTCGACCCAGGCAGCCACGATCTCGTCGAGCACGGCCTCGTCGCGGAGGTCCTGACCGGCCGCGATCGCGTTGACGATCGGCACGGCCATGGAGGTGTCGTCGGTCCACTCTCCGGGAGCCCAATCGAACCCGCCGCCGCCCCTCATCGTAACCACGGCGTCGCTCGCGAGCGGCGGGCCGAACTCGTAGCCGGCGCCGAGGGCGTCGCCACAGGCCATGCCCAGCAGAACGCCGGCGGCGCGGTCCAGTTGTGCGGACGTCAGTTTCAAGCGTTTCCCCCGTGCAATCGTGCGATCGTGCAGTCAATGAAGTCGGGCTCCGGCTGGCCCGTTTTCCGGGCCCCCCGAGGCACAAACCCCCACGTCGAGCCTACGGGCGAAACGCCGCATCCGTCGCCGCCGCATTCGAGGGTCAGTGCCGGCCGTGAATCGGGGGTCGTTCGTTTCCCCGCCCACGGCCCTGCAGCACCTCCGCCCCTAACGAATTCGACGGAGATTTTGCCCATAAACCCTGTTTTCGGCCTCAAACCGACCCTTTCGGCAAAATCTCCGTCGAATTGGTTCAAGGCCGGGCACGGCGCTCTGAATGGGGGGCTCCTCGGGTTCTACGCCACCGACAGCACCACGGCGGTAACCATCTGGTCCCGGCCGGAATCCTTGGCCTGGTAGAGGGCCGCGTCGGCGCGCGCGAGCCAGTCCGCCACGGTCTCGCCCGGGGAGAGTTCGGCCAGGCCGACGCTCACAGTGCAGGCCAGATCGGGCGCCAGGGCACCCCAGTGGTAGCCGCGAACGGAGGCCAGCAGGCGCTCGCACGCCTGCTCGGCACACTCCAGGGTGGTGTCCGCGAAAACGAGCAAGAACTCCTCGCCGCCCACGCGCACGGCCATATCACTGTCCCGGGTGACGGCGCGCAACAGGGTGGCCATGGCGTTCAGCACCTCGTCGCCGGTGGCGTGCCCGTGCTCGTCGTTGACCCGCTTGAAGTGGTCCATGTCGATCATGGCCACGCAGATCGGTTGCCGGGTGTCACGGGAGCGGCCCATCAGGGGCGGCAGCTGGCGGTCGAGCGCCCGGCGATTGGGCAGTCGGGTCAGCGGGTCGGTGTTCGCCTGGTGGTCCAGATCGTCGGCACGGATGCGCAGCCGTGCCGCATCGAGCTGCGACCGCTCCGCCTCGTGGCGGGCCTGCTCGATCCCCAGGGTGTTGATCAGCATCTGGGACTGGATGCCGGCCGTCTCGGTCGTGCGTTTCAGGATCAGGGCGTGCAGCTTCTCGAAGTGCCCGAGCGCCTGCTCGAACCGGCCGGACTCCTTGTGCATCTCGAACAAGGCCTGCTGCAGCTTGATGTGCAGAGCCGGATCGTCGTCGAGGGCGGCGACCAGCAGCTGGGCGTTCATCATCGCGGTTGCCCCATCGAGGTCACCCTCGGCCCTGGCCACCTCGGCCAACTGCGCGTCGTTGTTCTCCTCGAGACTGCGGAACCCGTGCGCCTTCGCCAGACGGCGGGCCCGGCCGGCCTGCTCGCGGGCCTCTTCGTGCTCGCCGAGTTCGATCAGGATGCTGACCAGGTTGGTGCGGGCGATGCTCTCGTAGAAGTTGTGCCGTTGGGCGTGGGCCACGGCCACGGCCTCCCGCACGAGCAGGAGGGCCTGCTTCAGGCCCATCTCCACGTTCATGCCCTGGGCGCTCTGCCTCTGAGCCTGGATCAGGCAGGTGTCACCGAGGTTGTTGAGACCCACGAACCGCGCCTCGGGGTCGTCGATCGTGCGCGTGAGGCCCAGCGCCTGCCGCCCCAGTTCGAGCGCCCGTTCGGACTCGCCCATGCCCTCGTGCACCATCGACGAACGGCTGAGCGCCCAGAATTCGGCCAGGGCGCTGCCACTGCCGCGGGCCGTCTCCACTGCCGCGAGCACGTGGCGCAGCGCCGGTTCGTAGAGCCCCGTGTCGCTGTAAGCCAGCACCAGGGTGCAGTGCACCTTGGACTGCCGCAGCAGATCGCCGGTGCCGTCCAGGAACTCCAGCGCCAACAGTCCCTGCTGAACGGATGCCTCATAGTCGCCCAGTCGCAGCCGATGCAGCGCCAGCAGTTCACGGGCCTTCGCCTGCTGCAGCAGTGTCGCGCCGGCCCGGGCCAGCACCGCCTCGGCCTGCCCGACACCGTCGAGATGGCTCCCGCTCGCGCTCGATCGCTCGCAGTCGGCGAGGAGGTCGTCGATCGAGGATTCTGGCGCTGGTTCTGGCGCTGGTTCTGGCGCTGGATCTGGCGCTGGTTCTGGCGCCTGTTCTGGCGCCGGCGCTGCGTGAGGCGCTGCTGGTCGTGGCACGTCGATGGCCGGTTGTCCCCCTGAGTCTTGTGCGGCATCCTGGTCTGAATGCATGTTCAGTCCCCCAACTGTTCGTGCTCAGACTGAACCTAGCAGTCGGCCTGCCTCAAAAACCCGGTTCTCGAGGGCATCGACGATGGCCCTCTGCCCCAAAACGAGGCGCACGCACGCCGACCCGCGGGGCACTCAGGGTGCCGACCTAGGATGGGTTCATGACCGACCTCGCCGCTCCCCCTGTTTCCGACGCCCAGCGCCTGACCGTGTTCGGGGCGGAGTGGTGCGGCGACTGCCGCCGCTCGAAGAAACTGCTCGATACGCTGAACGTCGACTACGACTACGTCGACCTCCTGCTCGTGGGGGACGGCGCCGACCGTGCCCACGCGATCAGCGGCCGCACCCAGATCCCGGTGATCCTGTTCCCGGACGGCACCCACGTGGTGGAGCCCAGCGATTCGACTCTGCACGCGAAGTTGACCCAGCTCGGCAGCATCCGCTAACCGGCTCGCTCGCCCTCTCCGCAGCGGAGGCCAGCTCGCCTGCCCGAGTGCCCGCGCCCAATTCAGGGGAAGTAGTCGGCGAGCACGCGCGCGGTCACGAGCGCGAGCTTGCGGTCGAGCCTCTCATACAGGGGCATCAGTGCCGTGGCGCCCGAGGTCGTGTGCACCACCCCGGCAGAGTCGAAGATCGCGATCGGCTCAAGGTCGCGCAGCAGCGCCCAGAACGGCTGGTAGAAGTACACGCTGCGACCGCCCGCCTCGAACTCATCGAGGGTCATCGCGACATACTCGGCCCGCGCCCGAACGGTGGACGGAAAGTCGCGGAAGAACTCGCATCCGGGGTTTTCCGGATCTTCGTCGTGCAGCATGGGCGCCGGAACCGCGTACCACTCGTACCGGTCGTTGGTCGCGGTGGCCAGCGCGCTGGCGATCACCCGGTAGGTCAGCGCCCGGGCGGACGTGGCCGGTGTGGTCTTCGGGATGCCGAGTCCGGTCGCCACCTCGATACGCTTGACGATCGTGTGCGGGTTGAGCGCGGCCAGCATCTGGATCCAGCTGATTTTCTGCACCACCCCGTCGACCAGGAATTTGCAGCCGCCCTCGAGGTCCCACTGCACGCTCATGCCGTCCTGCTCGTCATGCACGATCAGGAGGCGGTCGGCCTCGTCGACCTCCACCCCGGAGATGCGGAGATGCGGATGCCGCCGCACCAGTTCGCTCGCGATCCACCACATCTGGGCGGTGAGGAAGCGGTCCGCCGGCGGGTGGTAGACCTCGTAGCCGTCGACCTCGCTCTCGCTGACGCCGCCACTGTCGCCGCTGTCGCCGCCGCTATCACCGCTGTCGTCACCGCTGCCGCCGCCGCTGTCGCCGTCACGGCCGGGCAGAAAGTTCTCGCCGGAATCGTTTGACTCTGCATCACTCATAGTCGCGTCCCTCCACTCGATGCGGCTCTGCCCGCTCATCATGGTCGATCCGGGCCCCGAGCGAAACTCCCCGTTCGAGGTCGGTCGGCGCACGGGGTTCCTGCACAGCCGGACCCGTGCGGTGATTCTGCACACGCTGTGTCGGCCCCGAGGTCCCGATTCCGGCCCGCGCCTACGGTACCGGCATGACCATCGCCGCGAGTCGTTCCCGTTCCCGTCACCGCTTCTCCGCCGATTCCGTGGGCGCCTACCTGCACGAGATCGGCCGTGTGCCGCTCCTGACCAAGACGGATGAGATCGAGCTCGCCCAGCGCATCGAGGTCGGGCTGCTCGCAGCGGAGAGACTCTCACGGCTTTGGCCGAATGCTTCCGGCGAGGGGGCCGCCGACCTCGGGGAGGAGCTCCGCTGGCTCGCGGCCGACGGCGGGCGGGCCATGAATCACCTGATCTGCGCGAATCTCCGGCTGGTGGTGTCCGTGGCCCGGCACTTTACCGGCCGCGGGCTCGACCTCCTCGACCTGATCCAGGAAGGCAATCTCGGCCTGATCCGGGCGGCCCCGCGTTTCGACCACACCCGCGGTTTCAAGTTCTCGACCTATGCCACCTGGTGGATCCGCCAGAGCATTCAACGCGCGCTGGCCGACCAGGCCCGAACCATCCGTCTCCCGGCCTACCAGGTCGAGGCGCTCACCGCCCTCAACCAGGTGCAGCACCGGCTGCGGCAGCAGTTCGGCCGCGACGGCACCATCGCGGAACTCGGCCAGGCCAGCGGGCTCACCACGCAACAGATCCTGACGCTGCGGAACCGCACCGGCCAGCCGCGGTCGATCGACGCCCCGGTCTGGGCCGACCTCGGCAGCGGCCTCGAGAACGTGCCCTTCGGCGACACCATTGCGGATGTCGCGGCGCTCGACCCGTGCGACGCCGCCGGCCGCATCCTCCTGCTGGAGCGCCTCGCCTGCCACCTCTCCCTCCTGCCCGACCGCGAAGCCAGCGTCCTGAGCATGCGGTACGGCCTTGGCGGCGACATCCCGAAGCCCCGGCGGGAGATCGGAGCGCACTTCGGTGTGTCCTACGACCGGGTGCGGCAGATCGAGCTGCAGGCCCTGGCCCGGCTGCGGTCTCCGTTGGCCTCCGGGCGGGTTCCCGGGGCGCGGGTCAGCGCCAGCGCGGAGACGGCGGAACGGGGCGGCGGCAGAATCGCGGCAGCATCCGTTTCTCGAAGTGCTTGACGGCGAATCCTCCGCGAGCGTAGCTTCAAACTGTTGCCCCGGACCCCGGCGACCGCACCGGAAAAGCCGACTGAGGGGGTTCGATGTTTGGGAACGCGGGTGCACAACCGCCGAAGGATGTCGACGGCCGGGATTTGATCTCCGAGGCGTCGTGCTCGGTTCCGCCGGGGCTGGCGTGTCCCGCTGAGAGCAGCATCTCCCTGGCGAACGACGATTCGGTCGGGAACTGGCTCGAGGACTTGCCGGAGCGTTCCTGGGATGTCGGCCCGGGAGAGTAGTCCCGTCGGCCCGGCCCGAGGCGGCCCGAGCGGCGCATTCGCCCTCGCGCGGGAGCTGCACGTGCCTGGGAATGAATCCACAGAAACATGTGTTTGCATAGAAGTCGGCATCACGCCGGACTGCGCAGCTCAGAAAGCGCATGCCAGACTCGACGCCAACAGCACACCGACCAGCTTCCCGCCAGAAAGGGACCCCGTGACTCCGCACACCTCCGGACTGCACCACGTCACCGCGATTGCCGGTGCACCGCAGCGCAACATCGACTTCTACGTGACCGGCCTCGGCCTGCGGCTCGTAAAGAAAACGGTCAACTTCGACGACCCCGGCACCTACCACCTCTATTACGGGGATGACGCGGGCCGCCCGGGTTCGCTGCTCACCTTCTTCCCCTGGACGGGCATCTCCAGCGGGCGCCCCGGCTCGGGCCAGTCCACGTCCACCGCTTTCTCGGTGCCGGCCGGCAGCCTCGGCTGGTGGGCCGGCCACTTCAGGCAACTCGGCGTCGAATCCGAATTCGTGCGCCGCTCCGCAGACGAGGAACGCCTCTCCCTGCGTGACCCCGACGGCCTGCAGCTGGACCTCGTGGCCTCGTCGACGGTTGATCCGCGCAATCCGTGGGACTCGGCATCCGTGCCCGCCGAGTACGCGGTGCGCGGCCAGCATTCCTCGGTGCTCACCGTCGCCGACCCGACCGGCACCGTCGAGGTGCTCACCCGCGACCTCGGCATGCACGTGATCGAGGAGACAACCGACCGCATCCGGGTGGGTGCCGGCGACGGAGCCCCCGGCAACATCGTGGACATCCTCGCCGACCCGAACGGGCAGGTCGGCCTGACCGCCGGCGGCAGCGTGCACCACATCGCGTTCCGGGTGCCGGACAAGACCACGCAGGAGCAGTGGCGCCAGGAACTCGTCGCGCGCGGCTACGGCGTGACGGCGATCCTCGACCGGCAGTACTTCACGTCGATCTATTTTCGCGAGCCCGGCGGCGTCTTGTTCGAGATCGCGACGGACACCCCCGGCTTCGACATCGACGAGCCACTGCTGGAACTGGGCCGCTCGCTCAAGCTGCCGCCGTGGCTCGAGCCCAGCCGGGACCAGATCGAGCGCGCCGTCGTTCCGATCACCCTGCCGAGCGAGAACAACCCGGCCCTCGTCGCGGAGAAGTAGGACCCTCGATGACCGAGCAACGCGACTCCCCACAGACCGATCTCGACTGGGTGCACGTTTTCCGGGCGGGTTCGCCGACGGCATCCGGCGACTCGGGCCCGCCCGGCTCAGACCCCACGGATGTCTCCGCCCCCGTGCTGTTGATGCTGCATGGCACCGGCGGCGATGAGCAGGAGATCCTCACCCTTGCCGACGCGCTCGACCCCGGCGCGACCGTGCTCGCCCCGCGCGGTCGCGTCACCGAGGGCGGCATGCTGCGCTGGTTCCGCCGCCTCTCCGAGGGCGTGTTCGATGTCGAGGACGTGGTGCTGCGGGCCGGCGAACTGGCGGGTTTCATCGCCCAAGCCCGGCAGCACTACGACCTCGACGGGCGCCGCATTATCGCCGTGGGCTTCTCCAACGGGGCCAACATCGCCCTGGCCACGGCCCTGCTGCACCCCGACGTTCTCGACCGGGTCGTCGCGTTCTCCGGCATGTTCCCGCTCGACGATCGCGCGCTCGCCACGGACCTCGCCGACACGACGGTGCTGATGCTCAACGGACGCTCCGACTTGATGGCCCCGCTCGCGAGCGCCGACCGGGCCGTCGCCACCCTCATCGGGCGCGGCGCCCAGGTCGACCGCGAGCTGCGCGATGGCGGTCACGGCATCGCCGCCACGGATGTCGCCGCCGCCCGAGCTTGGCTGGCCCGCCCCATGCAGACGCGCGCGTAGGCGTGCCGTGAGGGAGCAGCCCGTCGAGCCGGACCTCGATTTCGAGTATCGAACGCAGCGACAGCGCGTGCTCTTCGGCACCGGGCGGGCCGGCGAGCTGCTCGGCGAGGTGCTCGGCAAGGTGCTCGGCGAGCAGCCGGCCACGGGGCAGGCCGGCGGCACCGGCACCAGCACGGCGAGCGTAATCGCTACGGCGGGCACCTTGGGCGCCAGCGGCACCCCCGGCGCCCCGCGCGTGATGATGATCGCGACCCGGCGGGAACTGGAGCGGTCCGCGGCGGTGCTCGCCGGCATCCGTTCGGTGCTGGTGTTCGATGAGGTCGTGCAGCACGTTCCGGCGGAGTCGGCCGAGCGCGCCCATCGGGCGGCCCAGGCGGCTCGCGTCGACGTGATCGTTGCCCTCGGCGGCGGGTCGGCGATCGGGTTGGCCAAGATTCTCGCGTTGCGCAGCGAGCGGACCGGCGGACTGCCGATCGTGGCGGTGCCCACCACCTATTCCGGTTCGGAGGCCACCGCGGTCTGGGGGCTGGTCGAAAACGGGGTGAAGACCACCGGGTTCGATCTGAGGGTCCTGCCCGGCACCGTGATCTACGACGCCGACCTCACGCTGTCCCTCCCTCGCGAGCTGAGCGTGTCCAGCGCGCTGAACGCCCTCGCCCACGGCGTCGACGCCTTCTGGGCCCCGGGCGCGAACCCGGTCAGCGCGCTGCTCGCCGCTGAGGGAATCCGAATGCTGGCCCACGCCCTGCCGCGAATCGCCGTGGCTCCCGGGGTCGGACCGCACACCGCGGAGGCGGCCGGCTCGGACACATCGGGGAGCGATCCGGTTCTGGGGGGCGGCGGCATCCACGGAGCCCTGGCCGCCCGGAAGGATGCCCTCTATGGCGCGTATCTGTCGGCGAGCGCGTTCTCCAGCGCCGGTTCGGGCCTGCATCACACGATCTGTCACGTGCTGGGCGGGACTTTCGGGCTGCCGCACGCGCAGACGCACGCCATCGTGCTGCCGCATGTGGTCGCCCTCAACGCGCCCGCCGCCACCGAGGCCGAGGCGCGGATAGCCGCCGCCCTGGGCTCGCGCACCGCCGTCGAAGGGTTACTCGCCCTGCGGGACAGCCTGCACGCACCGACTGCGCTGCGGGACTTCGGGTTTCAGGAGTCGGACATCGCCCGGGCCGTGGCACTGGTCCTGCCGGCCGTTCCCGCGTCGAACCCGCGCGCGGTCACCCCCGACGACCTGACTCTGCTGCTGCGGAATGCCTGGTCCGGCGCCGCCCCGGGCGGGCGCTAGCCGCTGAGCGGGCGGCGCGGGCCGTCTCCTCGGGCCGCGTTCCGATCACTCGGCGGTCCGTCTCGTCCGCGAACCGCCCAGCGTCGCCGTTTCTGCCCAATGACGCCGCTCTACCGGCGACGCTGGGCAGCAACGGCGACTCTCAGCGCAGCAGCGGGTCTCCGGTGCCGAAACCGACACGTGCGGTCGAGTGTCACGAGGGAGTGGCCCCGCCGACGCCAACACGCACCCCGCAGGCCCCGCCCGCCGCTCCCATTTGCCGCAGACACCTGCCGCGCTAGGCTGCCAGCGGAAAAAAGGAGACACGATGAGCAACACGGAAAGCGGCGACGGGGCCGAGCGGTACAACACCAACCAGAACGGGTCCGAGCAGAGCATGGTTCCCGTCGAACGGACCCCCGCGGAGGCCACCGACCGCCTCTCGCGGAAGTTCGTGCAGGAATCGAGGCTTCGCATCCTTCGGAGCACGGCCGCCGTCGCCCGGTCCGAAGTCGACGCGCTGGCTGCCGTGCACCTCGACCCCGACACCCTCGAGGACCTGCTCGACACGGCCAGCCCGCGGGCGGCCGCACGATTGCGCACATCCGAGCACGAGATCAGCGTGCGCGTCGCCGACGCCCGTGAGAAGGCGGAAGCCGCCGAGGCCGCATACGAGCAGGCCGTGCTCGACGACTTCGACGAGGCCGAGCGCTAACCACATCGAACACGTCACACGAAGACGGATGCCGCGCACCGGCATCCGTCTTCTGCTGCCGCCTCTCCTGCGCGACAAAGCGCCCTCTGCCGCCGCGCCCCTCCGACGGCGTGTCCCTAGTCCGGCGCATCCCTCCTACGCCGTGTCGTGGTCCCGCTCCGCCTGCGCGATTCGGCCCACGGTTTTGAGGAAGCTGTCCGGGTTGAGCGAGATGGAGTCGATGCCCTCCTCCACCAGAAAGGCCGCGAAGTCGGGGTAGTTGCTCGGCGCCTGCCCGCAAATGCCGATCTTGATCCCGGCGGCGTGGGCCTTCTGAATGGCCTCGCGGATCATCTGCTTCACGGCGTCATCGCGTTCGTCGAAGAGGGCGGCGAGGTCCTCGGCGTCGCGGTCGACGCCCAGCACCAGCTGGGTAAGGTCGTTGGAGCCGATCGAGAAGCCGTCGAACCGGGTGGCGAAACGCTCCGCCAGGATCACATTGGCCGGAATCTCACACATCATGTAGATCTGTAGTCCGGACTCGCCGCGCACCAGCCCGTTCTCCGCCATCACCGCGAGCACACGGTCGGCCTCGGTCACGGTGCGGCAGAACGGCACCATCACGATCACGTTGTCGAAGCCGATCTTCTCCCGCACCTGCTTGATCGCCCGGCACTCGAGGGCGAAGCCCTCCCGGTAGCGCTCGTCATAGTAGCGGGAGGCGCCACGGAAGCCGAGCATCGGGTTCTCCTCCGAGTGCTCGAAGACCGACCCGCCGATCAGGTGCGCATATTCGTTGGTCTTGAAATCGCTCATCCGCACGATCACGGGGTCAGGATGATACGGCGCGGTCAGCTTCGCGATACCGAGTGCGAGCGTTTGCACGAAGTATTCCTTCGGGTCCATATATCCCCGGGTGAGCTCCTCGATCTGACGGATGGCGGCCCGGTCGGTCACCTGCTCCGGGTGAACGAGCGCCATCGGGTGGATCTTGATCAGGTTGTTGATGATGAATTCCATCCGGGCCAGCCCCACGCCGTCGGCAGGCAACCGCCACCACTCGAAGGCGGCGGCCGGGCTGGCGATATTGACCATGACCTTGGTGCGGGTTTTCGGCACGGTGCCAAGGTCGATCTCCTCGGTTTCGAAAGCCAGCTTGCCCTCGAAAACGTAGCCCTCGTCGCCCTCGGCGCAGGAGATCGTGATCATCTGGCCATCCGTGAGCGTGTCGGTTGCGATCCCGGTGCCGACGACGGCTGGCACGCCCAGCTCGCGGCTGACGATCGCGGCGTGGCTGGTGGGACCGCCGTGGTCGGTGACGATGCCGGCCGCGCGGGTCATGATCGGCACCCAGTCCGGATCGGTCATCTCGGTGACCAGGATGGCGCCGTCGACGAACTTCTCGATGTCGGCGGGGTCCTTGATCACGCAGGCCACGCCGCTCGCGATGCTGTCGCCGATCGCGACCCCGGTCACCAGCAGCGGCCCCGTCTCGGTCCGGGTGCTCACCGTGAACCGGGTGCCGCTCGCCTGCGAGTGCACGGTTTCCGGGCGCGCCTGCACCAGGAACAGTTCGCGGGTCAGGCCGTCTTTGGCCCATTCCATGTCCATCGGCCGGCCGTAGTGGTTCTCCACGATCACGGCCCAACGGCCCAGCTTCACGATCTCCGCGTCGGTCAGCACGAACGCCTGTCGCTCCCGATCGGGGGTGTCGATGGTGCGGGTGCGGGCGCTGCCGCCCTTTGCGTAGACCATCTTGCGGGCCTTCTCGCCGAGAGTTTTCTCAATGATGGGCGTGCAGTCGGGCTGGTCGAGCAGCGCCTTGAACACCAGATATTTGTCGGGATTGACCGTGCCCTGCACCACCGTTTCGCCGAGCCCCCAGGCGGCGCTTATCACGGCCACGCCCGGAAAGCCGGTGTCGGTGTCGATGGAGAACATCACCCCGGAGCCGCCGACGTCGGCTCGGATCATCTGTTGCACGCCGATCGAGAGCGCCACCTCGAGGTGGTCGAATTTCTTGACCTCGCGGTAACTGATCGCCCGGTCGGTGAAGAGCGAGGCGTAGCAGCGGCGGCAGGCGTCGAGCAGATCGCGCTCGCCCGTCACGTTGAGGAACGTCTCCTGCTGACCGGCGAAGCTGGCGTCGGGCAGGTCTTCGGCGGTGGCGCTGCTGCGCACGGCCACGGGCAGGTTCGGATGCCCGGCCTTCTCCGACAGTTCCCGATACGAGGCACGGATGCCGTCGGCAATGTCCGCGGGAAACTCACCCCCCAGGAACAGTTCGCGCAGGGCCTCGCCCGTGACGCGCAGCGAGGCGCGGCCGTCGTGGAACAGGTCGAGCTGGCGCCGCAGTGCCGGCTCGATCCCGTTCGCCGCGATGAACGCGCGATAGGCGTTCGCGGTCGTCGCGAATCCGTCGGGCACCTTCACGCCATCGTCGCTGAGGGCACGGACCATCTCGCCCAGCGACGCGTTCTTGCCGCCGACCTGCGAAATGTCACCCAGTCCGATCTCGTTGAACCACACCACACTGCTCTCGAGCATTGTTCTTCCACCCCTCTGTGAGTTCTGCGACCCGGTGATCTACGGCCCTGCGGCTCTACGGCCCTACGGCCGCGTGGCCGCGTGGCCGCGTGGCCGCGTGTCACGCGGATTGCGCCACGTGATGGCAACCTACTCCCCCCGAAAGTGTCTCCGGCTCGTTGAACCGCGCCCCGAACGAATTCGACGGAGATTTTGCCAAAATCCATCCCAAACACACCGGAAAGCCGAATTTTCGCCAGAATCTCCGTCGAATTGGTTCGACGTCGAGCATCCGTGCTTGCCAGGCTGGGCAGGCCTGCGGGCTCGCGGGAACGACAGTTCCGGTCGAGTTCGGCCCGCAGACCTGTCGCACTCGACCGAAGGTGTCGAGCTCGGCAGCGGATGGCCAGAGCCGCACCGCACCACCGCCGCACCGCACCACTGCCACACCGCCGCCGGCACCACCGCCGCACCACACCACTGCCGCACCGCACCACTGCCGCACCGCCGCCGGCACCACCGCCGCACCACCGCACCACCGCCGGCACTGTCAGTGGCTCCTGAGACTCTGAAGTACTCCCCACGAGGGAGCCTCAACCAGGAGGTACAGATGACTGATCCCAACTACACCGCTCTGCTTCTCGTGATCGACCGGAGCGGCTCGATGTCCGGCATCCGTGACGACATGGTCGGCGGCCTGACCGCGATGCTTGCCGCACAGGCCGCCGAGCCGGGCCTGCTCACCGTGGATATCGTGACCTTCGACGACGAAATCGAGCACACCCACACCCTCGCCGACCCGAGCGATATCACCGTCGAGCTCGACCCGCGCGGCATGACGGCGCTGCACGATGCGATCGGCATCGCCGTCACGGAGTTCGGCGAGACGCTGCGGGTGCTGCCCGAGCACGCGCGTCCCGGCACCGTGCAGGTCGTGGTCGTGACCGACGGCGGCGAGAACTCGAGCAGCGAATACTCCGCGGATGCCGTGCGCGCGCTGATCAACCGGCAGACCGAATCGTACAGCTGGGACTTCGTGTTCCTCGGCGCCAACCAGGACGCCGTGCTCACCGGGGCCGCACTCGGCTTCGACTCCGCCAGCTCCATGACCTTCGCTGCCGCGTCGAGTGAGGTCGCCGCGATGAGCGCGAACCTCGGTCGCTACGTGACGGATGTGCGCAAGAAGGAGAAGCGCGGCTTCACCTTCGAGGAGCGCATCGAAGCCGGAGGTGATGGCGTGTAGGCAACGATTGGGTGAAGTTCAGGAGGCCGGAACCCCTGTTGGCGGAGTGCGTGAAAACTGCCCCTAGTCCCGGATTCAGACAGATTCGATTCGTTGGAAGCGGTCCCGTGGGGCGTGCGATGGTGTGCGTGGAGGACGCCCGCTTGCCGTGGGACCGGGGGCTCTATTCGGGGTGAAGTCGGCCCTGGTAGGCCCTGTCGGCGCGAAGAAACCCGACGTGTAGCGTCGGGGACCGCTCCCACAGCGGCCCTGTCCCAGACCCGCATCGTGCGGGACTGGCGACAGGTAGTACCACCATGTTCCACTTCTACGAATCATCCGTCGGCACTTCCCTAGCCCGCGCATCCACGGCCCGCAGGCGGGTTCTGGCACTGCTTGTCGTCGTCGCCGTGGTCGGCGTCGGCAGCGCCGGACTGGGCGGAGCGGCCGTCGCCGGCTCACTCCCCCAGAGTCCGGTCGAGCTCGGCACGGCGGACTCCTTCGCGATCCTGTCGAAGACCGGCGTGACGAACGTCTACGCATCCGCAGTCAACGGCAACGTCGGGGCCAGCCCGATCACCGGCGACGCGGTGCTGCTGACCTGCCCTGAGGTCATGACTGGCACCATTTCACTGTCGACGCCGCCGGTCCGCCGTGCGCGGTGACGGACCCGAGCTTCCTGAGGACATCCGTCGGTGACATGGAAATCGCCTATTCAGACGCGGCGGGGCGCACGAACCCTGACTTCATCGACCTTGGTGCCGGCGAAATCGACGGTCTCACGCTCAAGCCCGACCTCCACAAGTGGAACACCGACGTGACCATCTCCAGTGATGTGCGCCTCACCGGCGGCCCGGACGACGTCTTCGTGTTCCAGATCGCCGGCAACATCGACCTGGCCTCGGCCAAGAACGTGACCCTGGTCGGCGGAGTGCAGGCCAAGAACGTGTACTGGCAGACCGCCGGTGCAGTTTCGCTCGGCACCACCGCGCACTTCGAGGGCACGATCCTGAGCAAGACCATGATCGCGATGAAGACCGGCGCGTCGATCACCGGCCGGTTGCTGGCCCAGACCGCCGTCACGTTGCAGAGCAACTCTGTGACGAAGCCGGCCCTGTAACCACCGGTCGGCCGTATTCGGGAACCGGTTCGGCGGCATCCGTCGTCGCCCGATTCTCGGGCACCAGTCCACAGCCGCCCGCGCGAGTGTGGCCAACTCAGGAGAAACCGCCACCGCGGCCGAAACTTTCCCGCGTTTCCGGGGCTGCCGGGCAGCATCCGCCCGCATCTCCTGAGTTAGCCACGAACGCACCGGCTCCGCTCACGACGGATGCCGATGGGCGGCTCACGGGCGGCGTCGGAACCCCGCGCGGGGTTTACTCCGCTGCGCTGGAGGCGCGCCACGGGCGCAGCGGCGCAGCACCCGCGCAGCAGCGCAGCAGCGCAGCAGCACCAGCGCAGCAGCAGCGCAGGTTGAACAGTCCGAGCATGAGCCTGGGCGCGGTGACCCGCCTGGTCAGCGGCGGGGCCGCCACAACCTTCCAGCCTCGGCGATCGGAGCGGCGAAGAGGCCCGGTTGACCGGGAGGGGCCCGGCGTGCACGGAGGTGCTCGGCGGCGGGTTCTGTTACCGGTCCTTGATTCTGCATATGTGCGGTTCAGTGCCTGCGTCGGTGCAGTCCTTGAGAGTGGTGTTCCCGGGTGAGTCAGTCGTTCTCGGTTCGGCGAGCCGGGCTTCTCAGCGCGGGCCGTGCCAGGGAGTGAAACAAGCATGCGATCGGGAACCGAACCCGAATCGATTCCCGATCGCACTGCCAGATCAGGACGAGATCCCTAATCTCGCCCGGCTTCCACCGTTGCAGTCGTGCGCCTACCCAAGGGGACGACAAAACGGAGGTGTGTCCACCGCGCCACGAGACGACAGAGACGAGGCTGAACGGCCGCATCTGGTGTCGGCCTCGAGGGAGGTGAGGTTCATCTGGGGCGGTTCCTTTTCATTCGGTAGGCCGGCTGACCCGAGGGTTCCGTGCCTTTGCGACCCCGCCTCACGACGGGTGTGCCCTTGCGATTGACGTGAAGGTGACCGTCACTCCAGCGACCAGTCGGTCACCTGAAAGAAACCTATCAGCCAGGTTCGGCGCGCAACCGGCGAGGCTAAAACTTTCGCCGCTCGAGGGCCCCCCAAATCGAGGGGTGCGTCCGGCACAGACTCGGGGTGACGGATGCCGAAGCGCGCTTTCCCGGCGCCGAACTCCTAGCAACGGGCGAAGGCCCGGGCTAACGTTGCAGTCGTGGGCGGAGCCGCTCACACTGCTCTGTTGTAGTGCTAAGAGGGGGGTCTCCATGACGGTCACCACAGGCGGTACCTACGTCGCCGCGGCAAAAACAATCGCCACAACCGCACATCTGGGCCAGGTCGACAAGCTCGGCACCGCCTACATCGACCATCCCCGTCGCGTTTCCGAGCGCCTCAACGATCCCCTCGAGCAGGCCACCGCCTGGCTGCACGATGTGCTCGAAGACTCGAACATCACCCGCCACGACCTGCTCAAAGCGGGCATCCCGGGCGGTATGGTCGAGGCCGTCACGGTGCTCACCAGAACGGATGCCGTCAGCGACGCCGACTACTACGCCGGCATTCGCGCCAACCCGATCGCTCTCGCCGTGAAGCGCGCCGACATCGCCGACAACCTGGAGCCCTGGCGGGTGGAACAGTTGGACGCGAGCGCGCAGAAGAGGCTCGCGGTGAAATACGGGTCGGCGCTGGCGGCGCTGGGTTAGGCCGGCTCGGGGCTCCCTGCTGCGGTCGAACCACGCTGCGGTCGACTCACGCTGCGGGTTGACCCCCTGCTGCGGGTTGACCCGCGTCGGCCTCCGTGCCGTCATCCGACACCGTTTCCAGAGTGCCGGTGACGCAGTGACCCCAGTGCACCAGCGGGTGGGAATCCGTCCGGACGATGGGCTTGATGCAGTCCGTCCCGGTCGAGGCCTAGGCTTCCATGTCGTCGTGGGTGACGATGCGGCCCAGCTCGATGCCGCCATCCGGGAGCTGCCAGAAGTGCATTCGGCGCGCGGCGGGGGTGTTCTGCTCGATCGAGACGCGCATGCAGCGGGCGCCGTCCCAGCGCAGCAGGTGCGGGTCGGCCGGCCCTGCGCCTTGGCGCAGCGCGTGCAGGTGCCGCCCCTTGAGGGTCTTCACCCGGCCGGTGAGCACGTCGACGGATGCCTTGAACGCCTTGGCCAGCTGGCCGTCGTCGAGCCCGGCGAGAGATTCGGTGAACCGCTCCCCCAGCACGTAACTGTGCGGCAGCTTCCATTCCTCGCGGTCCGATTCCGGAACCCGGTCGACCCAGGCGAGGAGGATCTCATGCCGCACCCAGCCGGAGGGTTCCTCCCAGGCGGCTCGCCGCGACTCGTATTCGCTGACCGCGGAGTGGGTGGGGACGGTGCGGCGGGATTCGCGCAGCATCCGTCGTTGGGCCCGCTGGTCGTCGCGCAGCTCCGCGACCGTGTGGCGCAGGGTGGCGAGTTCGACGAGGGCATCGCGCAGTTGCAACTGTGCGGAGCGGGCCTGCTCGCGCAGTTTGGCGAGGTCGGAATCGGTGGCGCCGGCCTCGGAAAGCTGGTTCTCGAGACGCACGATGCGGGACTTCGCCTCGGCGAGGGACAGCTGGGTCGATTGCAGCGCGGAGTGTGGCGCGGGAATGGGCGTGGGCGTGACCCGGAACGGGGTGGCCCCCGTTGTAACCGGACGCAGGGCGTGCACGCGGCCCGGCCCCGGCGATGGGCGCGGGTGAAGGCGGTCCGATGTCGGGCCTGCTGTGATCAGGACCGTGACCCCGGAGACGCCGGCCGCATCGAAGACCCCGGCAGCACCGGAAACGCCGGAACCACCGGAAATGCCGATACGGGCGACCCCCGCGGCGCGGCGGGCCGATGCGGAGGCACCCACGAGCGCGGACTGGCTGTCGAGTTCGACCACTGCGGCGGCGCCTGCGTCTTCCTCGACCTGAGGCAGCAGCGGACGATTTTCCTGCAGCCAGGGAGGTCCATTCCGCACGGCACACAGCGACGGCAGAACGGTTTCGTCGTCGTCGACGTCGCTCAGGCACAGGTGCAGGGCACCGCTCGGCAGGTGGATGACCCGGGCCGCCACGACGTCACCCTCGGAGAGCAGGGCATCGACCTTGTCAAGCGAGTTGGCCGAGATATCGGCCCGGGTGATCGTGAGCGCCAGATGCGGGTGCAGGGCCAGAACCGCCCGCTGCGCACTGACTTTCTGCACCAGAGCGAGCGTGATGCTGCCGTGCGGGTAGCGCTTCGCGATCGTGGCCACGGAGGGCGGCTTGATCTCGACATTGAGACGATGGGTGGGTGCGTCGAGCGCGCCCTGGATGCGCTGACCGGTCTGCAAAGTCCAGTCGAGGGGTACCGGCGGGTAGGTCAGCTCCTGCCAGACGGTGGCCATGCCGCCGCCGTCGAGTTCGACCAGGGCCCGGGAACCGCCCAGCATGAACCCCTTGACGGTGCCGTCCACGGTGATGACGGATGCCGGGGCGAGCGCGAAGAGGCCGGCCTGATGCGCGTGGGCGAGGGCATCCGTCACCAGCTGATCGGTGGCGTGTTGCGGGTCGCCGTGCGTGAACCGAAGCCGGGAACGGGCCAGGTCGGCGAACGCGTCGCCGACGGGGAAGGAACGGCCGGCGCTGCCGTAGACCTGGAACTGGGCCGGGAGCAGATCGCCGAGCTGGCGGGTGAGCTCGCCCGTCTCGATCAGGAAGACGCGCGCGACGTCGCCGATCTGGCCGGCGAGTTGGTCGATTCCGATTTCGGGCAGGCTGGTGCCGAACGGCGACGACACCACAACCCAAGGACGATCTCGGCCCGCATCGTGCAGACCGTTGGCGAGTTGTTGCACCGCGACGCTGGTCTCCACGCGGATGTACACCACTGACTCCCCTTCCAGCCTTCGTGAGAGGCTGTCTGACGAGGGTACGCCTGTCGCCTGTGAGAATGACCCCGAGCGTTAAGGTTCAGGGTGTAGGGAGCCCGAAATCATGTTTTTTTCGATGGTCTCACGGGGTCTGTCGCGGGGGTTGTCGCGGGGGTTCACGGGGACGCGAGTATCCCCACGACCAACGTCATCGCCGAGTTCAGCACGATGAAGGCGGCCACCGCTGCCACCGCCAGCTCGAGCGGCAACAGCACCGTGCGCTGCAGAGCGGCGGCGCGCACCTCGGAGTCGAGCCGAGAGAAACTTTCGATCAGGCCCTCGCCGGAACCCAGCGGCACATCGATCCACATGTCGGGGTCGTCGAGCAGTTCAATGACGCGCAGACGATCCGCCGGGCCCAGCACGATCGGCAGGGACGTCAGCCACGGAACGAGCTCGGCGGCATCGAGAACCGTCACCGGCACCGGCGATGACCGCACGTCGATGCTGCGCGCACCGACGAGGACGACCAGGGGAATCACGGGAATCGGGAGCGGACGGCGGTCTTCCAGCAGCGTCGTGACCCGTTCCGCCTCGAATTTCGCGTGACGCAGGTAGGGCACCGGCCGACTGTCCACTAGAACGCTGCGTTCCTCCACGAGCACGCGCTGGCGGCGGTGCTGTTTGGTATTGATGGTGATGACGCCGCCGGGGCCCACCAGCACGTGGTCGATGTCCCAGCCGTGTCCGCCGATCGGCAGCGCGTGGAAGACCGCCCACTCCGGCGACAACGTCGCCAACTTTTCGCCGACCACGATCTCGCCCTGGGCGCCCAGGTACCAGCCCTCACAGTTCACGCCGAGCGGGGAACGCCCCAGAAACCGGGCCCACAGGGTTCGTGGAGGAGTGCCGCTCTGCTCGCGCAGCAGCTTTTCGATCATGAATTGGGCCGCGAAGCGCTGGCGCATTCTGGTACTTTCCAACGTCATCTTTTCTGATCCCCCACCGTCGATTGTAACGGCTCACCCCAACGGGTGGCACTCCCTTTGGGGACGGGCCCGAACCGGCCACCTACGATGGTCGGATGGTAAACAACATGAAGGTCGTGCAAACTCAGCTCGGGCTGCTCGAAACCCACATCAACACGATCAAAGAGGATGCCGCGACACCCCGCGGGGTGGAGGAGTCTCTGGTGGCCATCTGCACCGCGCTCGACGCGCTGACGGACGAGGTCCGCCGCCGCCTGCCCGAGTAGGCCCCCGCTTCGGGAGCGTCGTTCTGGCTCAGGCCGTCGCGAGCGCGGCTTCGATGAGCCGGAACACGACGTAACCGGCCGCGATGGCGCCCGCCGCGGCGAACAGGACCCACAGCATCCGTCGGATGCCGGCCGATCGCACCCGCGTATCGAGCGCCGTGAACCGCTCGCGCACATCATCGGGGGTTGTGTCCGGCAGCACGTGCCACACGTGCGGGCTGTCGAGAAGGTCCGCCACCTCCTGCACCTCACCGGCCGACAGCACGGGGTGGAGCCTGACCAGCCACCGGCGCAGTTCGTCCGCGTCGAGCACTTTGACCTGCTCGGGCTTCTGCTCGATGGTGAGCAGCCGAGGGTCTACGAACACGATCACGGGCTGCACGGGCGCGACCAGCGGCATCCGTTCTCGCACCAGGCTCGTGACGCGCTCGGCCTCGGATGCGGCGTTGTGCAAATACGGCACGGACTCGCCGTCGACCCGCAGTGTGTCCCGAGCGACACGGATGTCATTGCTCGGGTGGTGCTTCGTGGTGATCGTGAAGATTCCGCCGGGTCCGACCACGAGGTGGTCGATCTCGGCGGTCGCGGAGCCGACGGGCACGGCGCGCAACGCCGTCCACTCGGGTGGGAGCGTCGCCAGGATGGAGCCCACCACAATCTCTCCTTTGGCCCCGAGATACCAGGACATGCTGTCAGCGCCGTGCGGGGATAGACCGAAGAACCCCGCGAACCGCGACCGTCGGGGCACGCTCCCCTGAACCCGCAGCAGCTGCTCGGTGACTGACAGCGCCGCGAGGCTCTCCTGCATCGTGGCACTGTCCACCGTCATCGCAATCCCCTTTGCTGACTCGAATCTAGCGACTGGGGACGGGGAGCACGCAGTCCCCGAAGGGGGGTGTCGACGGCGTGGCGACTGGCGCACCGGGTTCGCCCGCGATGCCGGTGCCGATGCGGGTACCGGTGCGGCCTACGACCAGACGTCGCGGTGGTCTGTGGCGAACTGCCGGAAGGTGGTTGCCGGATCGCCCGAGAGCCGCCGGATCACCCGGTTCGGGCACGCGGAAACCCCCAGGCGCACCACCCGGTAGATCATCTTCTGCACGGCGATGAAGTCGGCCTCTGCGCCCTGCTCGGCCAACCGGGAGAGGTAGTCGTCGACGCTCGGCCGCGCATAAACGATGCGCCACCCGAGCACCTCCGAGAGGATGTCCGCCACCTGGTAGTAATCCAGCGACTGCTCGCCCGACAGCGTGTAGGCACTGCCGAGGTGCCCCGGCTCGGTGAACACCCGCGCGGCGACGCGCCCGATGTCACGGGCGTCGACGAATGCGGTGCGCGCCCTGGCCGCCGGAAGATAGATCTCGCCGCGCTCCCGGATGCCGTCACGGTACACGGTCGACAAATTCTGCATGAAGAAGTTCGGTCTCAAAAACGTGTACGGGGCCCGCTGACGCCGCAGGTGCTTCTCCACGGCGTGGTGGGGAGTGGCCGGGTTGAACTGAACACCCTGCAGGGAGAGAAAGACGATCTGGCGGATGCCGTGCGCCAGCGCCGTGTCGATCACCGGGATCAGGGTGTCCGCCACGTTCGCGATCGCGGGCGGGCGCAGCAGGAACAGCCGGTCGACTCCGGCGAAGGCGCCGGCCCACCCGGTCGGGTCGGAGAAATCGAAGGCACGGGGTGTGCCGGCCGGCGGGTCCAGGGCGAATTCGGAGCCGGCCGGGTTCCGTACCGCGGAGATGACGCTCTCGCCGGTGGACGCGAGCGCCGCGGCCACGGCCCGGCCGACGGTTCCGGAGGCACCGGTGACGAGGATGCTGCCCATCAGATGCCCGTGGAGTCATCGCGAGCCGGGGTGGGAGAGGAGCCGGACATGAGTCACACCTTTCGTCGAATGCATTTAGTTTAGCCACTAAGGCAAATTGACACGGTGGAGGGCGCGGCGGCAGGAACGGTGGCATCCAAGCCGCCCGGAGTCCCCCAGACTGGGGGTGTGAATGCAATCAGGGTGCCCGGAATCCGACAGTCAACCTGGATCGCGGCTGCGGTGGCCGCCACGGTCGCCGTGGGTGCCGGTGCCGCCGGAATCGCGGCCGCCACGGGTCTCGGCGACGACGAGACCACCCTGACCGACACCGAGCTGGCGCGTGCGAGTCGCGCGGCCCTGACCGAGGTCGGGCCAGCCACGGTGACGGATGCCCAGCGCGGCCCCGCCGAGTCTCACGCGCTTTCCGAGTCCTCCGAGTCCTACACGGTCGACACCCGACTTCCGAACGGCGTCGAGGTCGCGGTTCAGCTCGATGAGACCTTCACCGTCGTGTGGGTGAGTGCACCCAGCTGGAGCGGCGACGCGGCATCCGTGGCCGAACCCCGCGTGCTGACCGCTGCGGAACTCGCAAGCGTCGACCGCACGACTGCCGGCCAGGCGGCCCTGGCCGAGGTCGGCAGTGGCACCGTGACGGACTTCCGCCGCAGCAGAGCGCTCGACCACGCCTTCGAGGTGGAGGTCACCCTCGACGACGGCACGCAGCGCGTCGTCGAGCTCACCGAGCGCAGCCAGGTCGTGAGCGCCAACCGCCCGACGCCGCGCTGAGCCGCGCTGAGCCGAGCTGCGCCGCGCTGAGCCGAGCTGCGCCGAGGTCGCCGGCCCGGGCGGCGCTGCGCCGCCCGGCCGGTACGAATCGTTAGCTCGCAGATGGTGACAAGGTGACCGGTGACGAAGTACCGTTGCCGAGTAGGTCTGAAATTGCGTACTCAGAACGAACAACAATGACGTCGGCCCCCCGCACCAGCGGCTCCACCTGAGTGAGGTTCCTCGGGTGGCGCCGCGCGTCTTGCCCGGGCGCGTGCTGTGTCGCGTCCGCTGGGCGTCACCGCTCGACGAGGATCCCGTCTTCGTCGCAGTAGATCGTGCGGCCGGGGGTGAACGTCACGCCGGCGAACCGGGCGACGGCATCCGTGACTCCAGCGCCGGCCTTCGAGCTCTTGCGCGGGTTGCTGCCGAGGGCCTTCACGCCCAGCGGCATCCCTCCGATGGCCACCCGGTCGCGGATCGCACCGTTGATCACCACGCCGGCCCAGCCGTTCTGCACCGCGAGGTCGGCGATCATGTCGCCCATCAGCGCCGTATTCAGCGAGCCGCCGCCGTCGATGACGAGCACCTCGCCGGCGGCGGGCGTCGACAGCACCGACTTGAGCAGGGCGTTGTCCTCGAAGCAGGTCACGGTGCGGATCGGGCCGCTGAACCGGGCGAGGCCACCCAGGTTCAGGAACTGGAGCGAAACGGATTGCAGGTCTTCCCCGCGCTGGTCGTACAGGTCGGCGGTCAACAGCATTGGTGTCCTCCAGGGGTCCGGTGCGGTGCAGGCTTTCTCCCTCAGGCTAGCTGCTCGCTCAAGCTCGCTGCGCTGCGGGACATCCGTCAGCCGTCAGGTCTAAAATCTGATGTCAGTGACGGATGCCGTGACGCCGGCCAGCACATCGGTCAGCACCTCCACGCCGATGCCCGGTCCCGTGGGAACGCGCAGGTGCCCGTTCTCGAGCACGAACGGCGCGGTCAGGTCCTGTTCGTAGTATCGGCTGGAGGCCGAGGTGTCCCCCGGCAGCACGAAGTTCGGCAGCCCGGCCAGGGCCACATTCGCCGCCCGGCCGATTCCGGTTTCAAGCATTCCGCCGCACCAGACGGGCACACCGTGCGCGGCCGCCACATCGTGGATGCGACGGGCCTCCAGGTAGCCGCCCACCCGCGCCGGCTTGACGTTGATGATGCTGCAGGCACCGAGGGTGATGGCAGTGGCCGCATCCCGGGCCGATTCGATCGACTCGTCGAGGCAGATGGGGGTTCTGATCCGTTTCGCCAGGTTGGCGTGGCCGAGCAGGTCGTCCTCCTTCAGCGGCTGCTCCACCAGGAGCAGGTCGAATGGGTCGAGCCGGGCGAGGTGACGGGCATCCGCGAGGGTATATGCGGTGTTCGCGTCGACCTGCAGCAGCAGCTCCTCGCCGAAGCGCTCGCGCACGGCACGCACCGGCTCGAGGTCCCAACCGGGCTCGATCTTGAGCTTGATCCGAAGGTAGCCCTCCTCCAGGTAGCCGGCCACGGCCTCGAGCAGCTCGTCGATCGAGTCCATGATGCCCACCGACACACCGGCCGGCACCGTGTCGCGCACGGCGCCGAGGTAGCCGCCGAACGAGATGTCGGCCTCCTTCAGCTGCGCGTCGAGGATGGCCGTTTCCAGCGCGGCCTTGGACATCGCGTGCCCCTTCACCGGCTCCACGGCCCCGGCGACGCGTTCGGCGGTGAGCCGGTCGCCGAGCGCCTGCAGCCTCGGGATCAGGTGGTCGCGAATCACGAGGTCGCTGCCGTCGAGGAACTCCGAGCTGTAAAGCGGACTCGTATCGGCGGCGCACTCGGCCCAGCCCTCGGCATCCGCGGTGGTCACCCGCACGATCGTGACCGCCCGCTCGGTCGACGTGCCGAACGAGGTGCGGAAGGGCCGCACGAGGGGAATGTGCACGCGCCGCAGTTCGATGTTCTCGATTTTCATGACAGTTCCTTCGGTGCGAGGGTGCCCCGCGGAGGCGGTCTCCCCGAGGCGAGTGCTTCGATGAGAGTACTGCCCGAGGCTGGTTTTTCGGTGCCGCAACCCGACCGCAACCGGGCGAAACCTGCCACGACCTGCACCGCCCACCTGCTCGGCCCGGGTGACGGATGCCTGGTCGGTGACTGCTCAGCGGCGGCCGTCGACCGCGTCGACGGTGAAGAGCGCGGCCTGCTCCGGGGCGAGCAGCGGCGCGGGCAGCCCGACGAGAGCGAGCACAGCTCCGGTCAGCGTCACTGAACCGTCGGTACCAAAAGCACCGGCGGCACCGGACGAGCCCGGCTCCGCCAGCCAGGCCGGCGGGGCATCCTGGATCGTGCGCGGGGGCACGCCGAGCGAAAGCGGTGCCACCCGGTAGCGCCGCTCGGGCGCGAGACCGGGGAACCGCATCCGCTCCGGCAGTGCCGCGCGCGGGGCGGCGAGCGCCACCTGGGCGAACAGGGCCGAGTTCTGGTCGGGCGAGACGACACCGTGCAGCTCGAGGGCCGGGTCGCTGGGGTCGGCCCGAACGACGACACCGGAGTGCAGCAGCGGCCGCAGCTGCTTGTAGCGGGCGATCCAGGTGGCGATCTGCACCCGCTCGGACTCGTTCGCGCGGGTCAGGTCCCACTCGATGCCGGCGCTGCCGAACAGGGCGGTCGCCAGCCGGAAACTGAGCTCGGAGGTGCGCCCGGTGGTGTGTGCGGTGGCCGCGCCGAGATGCCCGCCGAGGTACTCCGGCGGTAGGAGCACGCTCGAGTACCGCTGGATCTGCTGCCGCTCGAGCGGGTCGTTGGTGTCGCTGGTCCAGACCCGATCGACGCGCTCGAGAATTCCGAGATCGACCCGGGCTCCCCCCGACGCGCAGGACTCGATCTCGACGCCCGGGTGCTCGGCACGCACGGCATCGATGAGCCGGTACAGCGCCACCGTCTGCCGGTGGGCGGAGCCGGCCAGCAGGTCGCGATTGTGGTCCCACTTCAGGTAGGCGATGGGGTACTCGTTGAGCAGGGCGGTGAGGCGGGCGAACACCCAGCCGAAGGCATCCGGGTTGCCGAGGTCGAGCACGCGCTGGAACCGCCAGGTCAGCGCCGGCGACGAAACACCGACGGATGCCGAACCAATACCGGCCCCGGAACCCCCGACACCAGCCGCGTCCACCCCGCCGAGCACCCACTCCGGGTGCGCGCGGGCGACGTCCGAGTCGGCGCTGACCATTTCGGGTTCGACCCAGAGACCGAAGTCCATGCCGGCCGCGTGCACATGCTCGATCAGCGGGTGCAATCCGCCGGGCCAGGTGACCGGGTCGACGAACCAGTCTCCGAGGGCCCGCCGGTCGTCCGAGCGGCCGGTGAACCAGCCGTCGTCGAGCACGAAGCGCTCCACCCCGACCACGGCCGCCGCGTCGGCCAGGCGGGCCAGAGTCGTCAGGTCGTGGTCAAAGTACACGGCCTCCCAGGTGTTCAGCACGACCGGGCGGTGCCCGGTGATGGTCGACCAGGAACGGACCCACGGATGCAGCCGCGCCGAGAGCCCGTCCAGCCCGGCAGCCGAGTACACGGCCACCGTCCACGGGGTGGTGTGGCTCGCACCGGGGGCCACTCTCAGCTCGCCGGGAGCCAGCAGCTCGCCGCTGCCGAGCGCCGAGTAGCCCAGCGCGCTGTTCTCGGCCCAGACGTGTTTGTCGCCGCTCCAGGCCAAGTGGGTGGCCCATACCTCGCCGGTGCGGAAGCCGAACCCGGGCGTTCCGGCCGCCATCAGATAGGAGTCGTCGTGGCCGGGGCGGCCGTGACGGGACTCCCGGCTCCACACGCCGTGGCCGAGCGTACTGCGCTGCGGCCGACGCTCGTGGGTCCACAGCCCGGTGAAGTCAAGCAGTTCCCCGGCGCGGTCGGGCACCGGCAGGATGACGTCGAGCGAGCCAAGCTCGAAGGGTGCGGAGGCAGGGTCGTCACCGGTGTTGGTGAGGGTGTGGCGCAGTCGCAGCACACCCTCGACCGAGAGTTCGAGGTCGGTGCGCACGGTCACCCGGGCCGCGGCATCCGTCAGAAAGATCGTCAGGGCCTGTGTGCCGGGCAGCGTGCGGCCGGAGGCAGACGGCACGCCCGCCCGTACACCGCCCGACTGAACCTCGGTGAGGCGCAGATCGAGGGCCACGCCGCCGCACCCACCGGGCCGGAACCCGCTCACGCCCGGACGCCCGCTCCAGCCTGCCGCGAGGGTGGGCAGTAGCGAGAGCCGCAGGGGCACGTCGATCGAACTCGGCGAGATGGCCGGCACGGATGCGTCGGCCAGCGTTTCCAGCAGTTCACCGTTCAGGTCACCCAGGTCGGCACCCCAGTGCACGATGACGGGCACGCCCGTGCCGCGGGCATCCAGCACAAGGCTGGTGCCCGCGGCACGGAGGTAGGGAATCGACACAGTGGAGCTGATGCTACTTGGTGACCGGGATCGACTGAGCCTCGAGAGCGTCGATCGTGCTCTGCTGGGCGCTCGTGAGAGCATCCGTCAGAGTTCCGCTACCGGTGACGGCACCCTTGAAGCCGTCGGAGGTGTCGTTGTAGACCTGTGTCATGGTCGGGCCCCAGATGAAGTCGGGCGAGACGTGATCGGATGCCTCGGCGAACACGTCGTAGATGGCCTGGCCGCCGTAGAACTCGACGCCTTCCTTGAGGGCCGGCAGTTCGAGGCCGCTCTTGGCGGCCGGGTACAGGTTGGCCGACTTGTTCAGCATCGTGAGCGCCTCGTCAGAGGTGTTCAGCCACAGCGCGAACTGGGCCGCCTCGTAGGGGTGCTCGGAGCCCTTGAAGACTGCGGTGGACGAGCCACCCCAGTTGCCGGCGGCGTTCTCGCCGGCAGCCCACTGCGGGGAGAGGGCGACGGACCAGTTGCCGGCGGTGTCCGGAGCGCCGCTGGCGATGGAGTTCGCACCCCAGGCTGCGGAGTTCCAGGTCCAGTTGGATCCTGTGTTGTAGGCGTTGTTCCACTCGTCGGTCCATGGCGGGTTGGTCGAGACGAGGTCGCGGTCGATCAGGTCCTGCCAGTAGTCGGCGACCTTGACCGACTCGGGGCTGGTCAGGTCGATGGTCCAGTTCTCGCCGTCGTTCTCGAACCAGCTTCCCCCGGCCTGCCAGACGAATCCGGCGAACTGGTTGATGTCACTCTGCGAGAAGTTGGTGATGTAGCCGCCGGTGGCGCGCACGGCTTCGGCGGCAACCGCGAATTCTTCCCAGGTGGTCGGGATCGCGATGTTGTTGGCGGCGAAGAGGTCGGCACGGTAGAACATCGCCATGGGCCCGGCGTCCTGCGGCACCGCGTAGGCTGCGTCTTCTTCACCGAAGTTGACCTGTCCCCAGGTCCAGTCCACGAAGTCGTCCTTGGCGTCGAGAACACCCTCACAGGCGGCGAGGTCCATCAGGCCGTCCTGCACGCGGAAGTTCGGGAGGGCGTCGTATTCGATCTGGCCGAGGTCGGGCGCGTTGCCGGCCTTGAGCTGGTTGAAGAAGTTCTGGTACGTGCCGCCGTTGCCGTTCGGGCCGGTCTGCACCTTTACCTGAACGTCGGGGTTCTCCTCATTCCAGACTGCGGCGACGTCTTCCATCCCGGGGATCCAGGTGGTGAACGTGAGGTCGACCTTGCCCTCGGAGGGTTCGCAGGCGGCGGCGTCGCCACCGCCGGACGTGCTCGAGCCCGACGCACAGCCGGTCAGAACGACCGTGGCTGCGGTGAGCAAGGCGACGGCGGCTGCTCTCTTCTTGATCTGCATTGTTCTTCTTTTCTCTTGGGGGTGGAGGTGGTGCAGCTAAGGGGGGTGAGGCCGGCTACTTCACCGAACCGGCGCTGAGGCCGTTTCGCCAGAAGCGCTGGAGCAGCAGGAAGATGATGATCAGCGGGATGATCGACAGCAGGGCGCCGATCAGAACGTAATCGCGCAGCACGGGGATCTGGTTGACCTGCGAGTTCCAGGCGTAGAGGCCGAGCGTGACCGGGAACAGGGTCTCGTCGCGCAGCATGATCAGCGGCAGGAAAAAGTTGTTCCAGATGGCGACGAACTGGAAGAGGAAGACGGTGACGAGGGCCGGCACCATCATCCGCACCGAGACCGTGAAGAAGGTGCGCAGTTCGCCGGCGCCGTCGAGGCGGGCGGCCTCGATCAGTTCGTCGGGAACGCTGGCCGACGCGTAGATGCGGGAGAGGTAGACCCCGAACGGGCTGACCAGGCTGGGCAGGAACACCGACCAGAACGTGTTGGTCAGGCTGATCTGGCTGAAGATCAGGAACAGCGGCAGAGCCAGCGCCGTGGCGGGTACGAGCACCCCGCCGAGCACGACGTTGAAGATCAGTTCGCGTCCCGGGAAGTTGTACTTGGCCAGTGCGTACCCGCACATTCCGGCGATGATCGTGCCCACGAGGGCACCGCCACCGGCGTACAGCGCGCTGTTGAGCATCCACTTGAGGTAGACGCCGTCGCGGTAGGCCACCAGGTTTCCGATGTTCTCGAACAGGGAGAAGTCGGCGAACCAGAGCGGGTTCGTGCTGTTGAACTGGGATCGGTTCTTCGAGGCCGCGACCAGCAGCCACCAGATCGGCACCAGGAAGTAGATCGTGAAGACGCCCATGACGACCATGGCGCTGACCCGGGCGAACGGGCTCTCGCGCTGGGCGCGCGGTGCCTTCGCCTCGGTTGAACGGATGCCGCGAGCCGGCTTGGCGGGGGTGGTGGGGGTCAGGGTGCTCACTTGGCTTCCTTACGCTGCGTGAACTTCAGGAACGTGAAGGAGAGGATGAACGTGGCCAGGGCCAGCACAACGGAGAACGCGGCGGCCAGGTTGAAGTTCGGGATCGACGAGGTGGAGTACACCGTCAGGTTCGGGGTGAACGTGCTGGTCACGGCCGAGCTGAAGCTGCGGAAGACCTGCGGTTCGGCGAGCAGCTGCAGGGTGCCGATGATCGAGAAAATGGCGGTCAGGATGATCGCCGGCATGATCAGCGGAATCTTGACCGACCAGGCGATGCGCAGCTGGCCGGCGCCGTCGAGGCGGGCGGCCTCGTAGAGTTCGGTCGGGATCGCCAGCAGCGCGGAGTAGATGATGAGCATGTTGTAGCCCACGAACACCCAGGTGACGACGTTGGCGATGGCCCAGAGCACGAGATCGGCCGAGAGGAAGTTGATGTTCTCGGTGACGGCGCGAAACGGCGACAGATTGGGTGAGTAGAGGTAGCCCCACATGATCGCGGCGATGACGCCGGGGACCGCGTAGGGGACGAAGAACGCCAGCCGGAAGAATCTCTTGCCGCGCACGAGCGGCGAGTCCAGCAACAGGGCGAACAGCAGCGCGAGACCGAGCATGATCGGAACCTGCACGGCGCCGAAGGCGAGCACCCGGGTGATCGACTCCCAGAACGGCCCATTCTGGAACACCAGGATGTACTGGGTCAGTCCGCCGAAGACCTCGGTGGCCTGGCCGAAGGTGCCCTCGCGCTCGATCACGAGCAGTGACTGGTAGATCGCGTAGCCGATCGGGACGAGGTAGAACAGGGCGAACAGGGTGCCGAACGGCAGCACGAACGCGAGGATCGCGCCCGTGTGCTGCACGCGGGGCTTCGCTCCGGGGGCCTTGGCTGGCTTGGCGGCGCGGGGTCTCTTTCGGGCAGCGCTGCCCGGGGCATCCGTCAGGGGAACGGCAGGTGCGCTCATGATGAGGGGTCCTCTCTAATCACGCGGACGGCTCCGGCCGGCACGCGCACGATTCGACCGACGGGTTCGTCGGTGACGAGCTCGTGGCCGGCGGCCGGAAGCTCGACGTCGCCCGAACCGTGGTTGATGATGAACAGATAGCTGTGGGTGGAGCTCACACGGCGCACGACCTCGATGGCTCCGGTGCGCTCCGGGCCGACCGCGGTGACCCGAGCCTCCTGGGCGATCCTGCGCAGGACGTCCCGCAGGGCGCCGGCCTCCAGCGCGGTGGCGACGTACCAGGCGGTGCCGCCTCCGTGCCGGTTGCGGGTGATGGCGGGGATGCCGGGCAGCGGCCCGTCGATGTAGCTCGCGACCACCTCGGCGGTGTCGACGCGCAGGCGTTCGCTCCACAGGCTCGCGGCGGCGCCGGTGTCGAGAGCGAGAACGTGGGAGGGCAGCAGCGGAGAGAACTCCTCCACCGTGATGCCGAGGATCTCGCGGAACGCGCCGGGGTAACCGCCGGTGCGCACCCGGTCGTCTACGTCGACGATGCCGCTGAAGAAGGTGATCAGGGCGTGGCCGCCGGCGGCGACGTAGGCGTTGAGATTCTCGGCCTGCGCGTCCGAGACCAGGTAGAGGCACGGGACGACGACGAGGCGGTAGCCCGAGAGGTCGGCATCCGGGGAGACGATGTCGACCGTGACGCCGAGTTCGTGCAGGGCCGCGTAGGCGGCGTGCACCTGGTCGAGGTAGCGCACCGCGTGGGACGGACGGGATTCGCCGTCGCCTGCCCACCAGGATTCCCAGCTGAAGATGATCGCGGCATCCGCGACGACCCGGCTGCCGGTGACCTCGGCAAGACGATCCAGGGTTGCGCCCAGGGCCACGACCTCGCGCCAGAGCACGGTGTCGGTGCCGGCGTGGGGCACCAGGGCGGAGTGGAATTTCTCCGACCCCTGCGGGGAGGCGCGCCACTGGAAGAAGCAGACGCCGTCCGCACCGCGGGCGACGTGGGCGAGGGAGTTGCGGGTCATTTCGCCGGGCGCCTTGGCCAGGTTGTGCGGCTGCCAGTTGACGGCACCGGCGGCCTGTTCCATCAGGAGCCAGGGCTCACCCTGGGCGAGCCCGCGGGTGAGGTCCGCGGCGAAGGCGAGCTCGGTGGCCGGGTCGGCGAGGCGGTGGTCGAGGTAGTGGTCGTTGGCGACGATGTCCATGTCGCCGGCCCAGGACCAGTAGTCGAGGTTGCGGATGTGCGCGGTGACCATGAAGTTGGTGGTCACGGCCACGTTCGAGTGGCGGCGCAGCACCGCGCTCTCGCGCCGATAGTAGTCGAGCAGTTCGGCGGAGCTGAACCGGTGGAAGTCGAGCACCTGGCCGGGGTTGTGGCTGGACAGCGTGAGCCGCGGGGTGAGGATCTCGGCCCACTGGCCGTACCGCTGGCTCCAGAAGGAGGTACCCCAGGCTGCGTTGAGAGCATCGATGGTGCCGTAACGCGCCTGAAGCCAGAGACGGAACGCGGCGGCGGTGTCGTCGCAGTAACAGAGCGCGTTGTGGCAGCCCAATTCGTTGGACACGTGCCAGAGGGCGATGGCCGGGTGGTGGCCGTACCGCTCGGCGACCTTTTCGACCAGGGCCAGCGCGTGCTCACGGAACACGGCCGAGCTCGGGCACCAGGCCTGGCGACCGCCGGGGAAACGGGTCGTGCCGTCGTCGGCGACCGGAAGGATCTCGGGGTGAAGTGTGGTCAGCCACGGCGGCGGCGACGAGGTGCCGGTGCCGAGGTTGACCCGGATCCCGTTGGCGTGGAGCAGCTCGATGATCGTGTCGAGGGTGTCGAAGTCGTACTCGCCCGCACGCGGCTCGAGGTGCGACCAGCCGAAGATGTTGATGGCCACCAGGTCGACGCCGGCCTCGCGCATGAGGCGCACGTCCTCGGCCCAGGTCTCGGGACCCCACTGCTCCGGGTTGTAGTCACAGCCGTAGGCGATGCCCTCGTGCACGAACGGGTGGGCCGGGGCCGCACCGTTCGAAGTGGCTGCTCGCGAGTTCATGTACTCCCTGACTGTGGCGTGCACTTCGTGGTGACGACACCGTGGTGACGACTCTGTGCTAACTGTTCTGTGAACGTGCACAGAGTCGGGAGAAAAACACTCCGTCGGGTTTTCTGTGAACGTACACAGAGTATGTATCTCCCGGCGGTCGTGTCAAGCGCGGAGTGTGTGCGGGAGCGTTACAGTTATCGAATGGTGACAATTCCGTCTCGACGCAAACGCGCGACGATCCACGACGTCGCCGTGGAAGCCGGAGTCTCCCGCGGCACGGTCAGCCGGGTCGTGAACGACGAGCCCTACGTCTCGGCGTCGGCCCGCATCGCCATCGAGGCGGCCATCGAGAAGGTCGGCTATGTGCCGAACAATGCCGCCCGAAGCCTGGTCATGCAGCGCTCGGAGGCCGTCGGTTTCATCGTGCACGAGCCGCACTCCCTGTTTTTGGACGACCCCAACATCGGCGGAATCCTACTCGGCGCCAACACCGTGCTCTCCCGCGCCGACTACCAGATGGTCAGCCTGGTCATCGACTCCCAGCGCGACACCGAGCGCGTCGCCCGCTACCTCAGCGGCGGTTTCGTCGACGGGGTCGTCATCGTCTCCGCTCGCCAGGAAGACCCGATCACCCGGGTGATCGAGAAGCTGCGCCTTCCGGCCGCCTTCGTGGGACATCCGCCCGACCTGCGCCAGCTTCCCTTCGTGGGCATCGACAACCGGGCGTCGGCGCGCGCCATCACCGAACGCCTCATGCAGACCGGCCGCACGCGCATCGGCATGATTGCCGCCGCGCTCGACCGCGACTCCGGAGCCGACCGTCTGGCCGGCTTCACGGATGCCCTCGGCGACCGCTTCGACCCGGCTCTCGTGGCCCGCGTTCCGCTGTACACCTTCACCGACGGGGCCCTCGGCATGCGTGCGCTGCTTCAGCGTGACCCGCTGATCGACGGCGTGTTCGCCGCCTCCGACGCGGTCGCGGCCGGAGCCATGGAGGCTCTGCGCCATGCCGGGCGCACCATTCCCGGAGACGTCGGCATCGTCGGCTTCGACGACAGCTCCTGGGCGCTGCGCACCCAGCCGCACCTGTCCACCGTGCACCAGCCCGCCTTCGGCCTCGGTGAGCGGGCGGCCGAGTGCGTGCTGGGCCAGTTGCGCGGCGAAGAGCAGCCGGCCGAGGGCATCCTGCTCGAGACTCCGATCGTCTGGCGTGACTCCGCCTGAATCGGGGGTTGGCGGTGCAGGGCCATGGCGGCAGCATCTGGCTTCGGGCTGGCCGGAGCACTCCGGCTGCGCGTCTCCCCCACCGCGCGTGGCCAACCCCCACCGCGCGTGGCTAACCCCCACCCCGCGTGGCTAACCCCCACCCCGCGTGGCTAACTCCCACACCGCGTGGCTAACTCCCACCCCGCGTGGCTAACTCCCACCCCGCGTGGCTAACTCCCACCCCGCGTGGCTAACTCAGGAGAATGCTCGGGCCGGTTAGGGGCATCCGCGTGTTTCCGTGGGATTTTCGGTGCACGACGGATGCCCGCGCTGGATCTCCTGAGTTAGCCACAGCGCGGGTTGGTGAACGGGTCGGGTGAACGATGGATGCGGGCTCGCCTGCGGCGGGGCACACTGGAAGCATGGTTCGCAAGCAGGTTGTCGTGCGCGGGGTGGTGCAGGGAGTCGGGTTCCGCTACTACACCCAGACCGAGGCGCGCCGACTCGGGCTCGCGGGTCATGTGCGCAACCGCGGGGACGGTGCGGTGGAGGTCGAGCTGGAGGGCGACGCGGCAACCGTCTGGGTGATGCTCTCGTGGCTGCAGCACGGCCCGCCGTCGGCCCGGGTCGAGGCGGTCGAGGTCACCACGATTCCGCCGCTCGGCGAGACCGGGTTCCGGATCGGCTTCTGAGCGGAACGGCCGGCTGAGCGGCGGCATCCGGTTGATACCGAGGTCAGCGGGCACCCGACCGGCTGGCGTAGCGTGGGAGCATGTGCGCGCGAGCTGCCGATCCCGCTCGGACGGACCCCCCGAAGCGCGTTCACTCGGCGGCGACGAGATCGGGCGTGCGCGCACTCACTGCGGCACCCGTACGCCGGGCCCTCGCCCGAACTTCTCGGACGCAGCCCGTGCACACCGTGCGCCGCGGGTTCGGCATCGGCCGCCTGCTCCTCGCCGGCCTGGGCGTGGTGGCCCTCGCCGGCTACTTCGATTACGTGCTCGGTTTCGCCACGTTTCAGATCTACAACTACTTCAGCTATTTCACCGTGCAGAGCGGTATGGCCGCGATCGTCGCCTTCGCCGCTGCCGCATTCGTCGCATTTCGGCACACGACCGACCCACCCTGGCTGAACTGGTTCCGGTTGCTTGTGACGACCTACATCACCGTCTCCGGGATCGTATTCCTGACCATCGTCATCCAGTCCTCCTCGCTGGACTACACGATCGAGGTGCCCTGGTCGAGCCAGTTGCTGCACTTCTGGATTCCCACGATCGCACTCCTTGACTGGCTGACGGATGCCGGCAAGGCCCGCCTGCCCTGGAAAATCCTGGTCTGGGTTCTCGTGGTGCCCTCGATCTGGGGAGTGTTCACGCTCATCCGCGGGTCGATCGTGGGGTGGTACCCGTATTTCTTCCTCGACCCGGTGCAGGTGCGCGGCCCGCTCGAGACCGTGATCTACTGCCTGGTCGCGCTGCTGCTCTTCACCGCGATCGCCGCCGTACTCACGGCCACGTCGCGGCTGCCCCCGCGGGCGCAGGGGCGCGAACCTACAGCGGCGTGAAGGTGTATTCGCTGGTCAGGTGCCCGCCCCGGCAGGCGCCGCAGTGGAGCACCCCGGATGCCCGCATCGCGAGGACCCGGGGTGTGCAATGCACGACCTTGGTGCCGCAGCACGGCGAGACCGCCAGGTAGGCACCGGGGGCGGTGGGTTGGTGCCCGTTCAGGCCACGAATGTGGTGAGTGCCTTCACAGGGCAGGTCAGGGTCGACGTCCAGAAGGACGACGGATTCGCGGTCGATGTCGATGTCGAGGAGGATATCCATGGGGAGCACAGCAATCGCACGGTCAAGCAGAAAAGTGGAGCAGTCGCGGGCGGGGGTGGTGCATCCCGGTGACGACCGCACTGGGATGGCCGGCGGAACGAGCCCGGCCTGGAACGGGGGCATCCACCCGTCAGGAATCCGTCGGCAGGGCCAGTCCGGGTAACGACTGGACCTCTGAGCGCTGCACCACGACGGGCTGCGACTGCATGAGAACGTGCCCCGAGTGGGAGCCAGAATTCATCGACTGGACGTTGGCAGGTGAGTACACCACGAATCTCAGAATTAAGACGGGTGGACAATCGCGAGGCGCCGGCCCGGGATTCGGGGAGCGGCGTGGTGCGGACCTACTCCGTGGTCGGGTTGTCGGTCGGCACGGCCGAGTAGAACGGCTCGAGGCTGCTCAAGGCGGCGGCGAGGAACTCGTCGTCGTCGACCTCCGCGAGGCGCAGAGCGGTCTCCGCCGCAACCAGGCCCACCAGCACCGGTTCGCCGGTGAGCGGAACCATGTTGATCCAGACGCGGAAGTCGTCGTCGCCGCCGACCGTGGACCAGAGCGGGGCATCCGTGTCCCAGAACGGCTTGTCGAATTGCAGCCAGATCTTGTCGAGCGTGCCCATGCCCAGGGCCGAGATGGCACCGCGGTGCGTGAAGGGCAGCGGCGGGTCGAACTCCATCACTTTGGTCTTCAGAACCCCCAGCGGCACGGTGACGACGACCCGGTCGGCGGAGAGCGACTCGCCGGTGCCGAGCCGGAGGCTGGTGCCGGCTTCGCTGTAGGCGATTTTGGTGACCACGCTCGACCCGAGCATGTCGATGCCGTCGCTGAGGTCGGTAAGCAGGGTGGCGAAGCCGCCCAGCACGATACGATCCTCGCCGGGATCGGTGTCAGGGTCGGCCTGAGGGTTGGCGTCCGAGTACCAGGAGGACTGCTCCGGAACGGGGCCCCCTGCCAGTGGGTCGAGCACCACCGTGATCTGGTAGTCGAGCCAGTCGGCGTCGGAAACGCCGGTGTCGGCATCCGTCGTCGAGAGCTTGGAGGCCCCCGAATCGGCGAGGGACTGCGCGATGGACACGTCGGTGGGCTGCTCGGCGGCCCAGGCCAGCGCCGTGGCGACCGCCTGCGCGCCGGTGTCGGGCACCTCCACGACCGTGCCGGCCGCGGTGCGGGCCTCCGGCGGATCGGTGAAGGGGGCCGTGGCGACGCCGCGGTCGGTGAGGTCCTCGTCGAGGGTGGTCTGGCCGGTGCGCCGGACGAAAGCCGCGCCGAGCTCGATCGGGAATGGCCAGTCCTTGTCGGTGACGGTGTCGATGCGGCCGCCGATGCGGTCGCGGGCCTCGACCAGGAACACGTCGAAGCCGGCGTCCTGCAGGTCTCGGGCCGCGGTGAGTCCGGCGATTCCGGCGCCGATCACGGCGATGCGCTCCCCCAGGCTCGCCGCTGCGAGCACGTCGCGGGCGGCGCGCTTCCCTGAATCGCGGGCGCCCTGCACCGTGCCCGGCGCGTCGGTGGAGGTGGCCTCACCGGCGAAGAAGAGGCGGTCGTCGACGGGCTGGCCGAGCGCGGCGCGCTGCTCGGGCGTGGCGCCCACCGCGGGGTAACTGAAGGAGCCGCGGGCGAACGGGTCGGCCGACCAGGATGTGCGGCGCATGGCCGCCGGCTTCGGGACGAGCGAGGGTGTCGACGTCGGCTTCGGCGTGACGGATGCCGAGGGCCGCGGAGTCGGCGTCACGCACGCGGTGAGCGCGACCAGGCCCAGGCCGGAGACTGAGCCGAGCAGAAAGGTTCGTCGTTTCATCGCTGTCTCGGCGCCAGGTATGGCGCCGACGTCCTCCTCTCCGAGCGGGCCGGGCAGTACGACCAAGCTACCGCAGAGCCGGGTGAAGTGGCCGGTCGGGTGGGGGTGGAGTGGGGTCTGCGCACGTTACTTCGGAGATTGTCGCGACACGCGGCATCCCACCCTGAAATACGGCGTTTCGCGAAAATCTCCGAGTTTGCGTTCGCCGGTGACGCGGTGGCGGTCTAGCGTGCGCTGGTGGCGGTCTAGCGTGCGTTGGTGGCGGGCGGGGTCCTCGTCAGCGCGTCAGCTCACAGCACGTGGCTGGCAGCAGACGATGGCAGCACACAGCACGTCAGGCGAGCCGATGCTGCAGGAAGCCGTCCTCGAGCAGCTCCCGCACGCGCGGGAGCAGGTCCGCGGCGAGTTCGCGCTCATCGACGTCGAGCAGTTGGGCCAGCGCAGCGACGATCGAGCCGACGTCGAGCTCACCGTCAGAGGCGCCGACCAGGGCGGCGAGGCCGGTGTCCAGCGCGATCAACCGGCCGAAGCCGGTGCCCTGGTGCAGCGTCATCAGGGTGGGGTCCTCCTGGCCGGGCCAGTAGTGCCGTACCTCGGTGACATCGGATGCGACGGCGAGCCGCGCGCGGGCGAGGCGGGCGTCATCCGTCGCCGCGTGCCAGTCGTGGGCGGCGAGGCAAGCGGCAAGATGGCTGCCCATGCCTCCTGGATTGTGGCCGAGGGTGCCGGGGAGGCGTTCGAGCCGACGGAAGGTGGGGGTGCCGGCGGCCGGGCGGCGCAGCAGCATGTAGCCGAAGCCGACCTGACTCACGCCGCGCGCCGCGAAGTCGTCGAGCCAGGCCCCGTAGAGGCGGTCGAAGTCGGCGGTGTCGGAGCGGGTGCCGCCGTCTCGGATCCACGTCTCGGCGTAGAGCGTGGGGGCCTGCACCTCGCGTTCGATGATCCAGGCGTCGAGTGCGGCGGCATCCGTGGCCTGCACGGTCTCCTGCTGGCCCCCGTGCGCACCCTCGGCACCGGCCCTCGCGGCACCCTCGGCCCCGGCGGCACCTTCCGCCCCGGGCGTATGCGAATTCGACGGAGATTCAGCTCCCAGAGGGGCCAAACGCGCCGAATTCGGGCTGTTTGGGGCAAAATCTCCGTCGAATTCGTCAGGGCGCAGCGGGGCGGAAGCTGGCGATGCAGGGGATGCGACAGGGGTGACAGGGGTGACGGGGGTGACAGGGGTGACAGGGGTGACAGGGGTGACAGGGGTGACAGGGGTGACAGGGGTGACAGGGGTGACAGGGGTGACAGGGGTGGCGAGCCAGGCGGCCAGACGCTCGAAGGCATCCTGGCCGGCGTGGTACTCCCAGTTCCCGAGCAGCTGGGCGACGCCGCCGGGGGTGAGATGTTCGGCAGCGCCGCGCACGACCGCCTCGACGAGCGCGTCGCCGACCAGGCCGCCGTCGCGGTATTCGTAGGCCGGCACACCCGGCACACGCGGGGTGATCACGAACGGAGGGTTGGAGATGATGTGGTCGAAGCGCTCCCCCGCGACCGGTTCGAACAGGCTCCCGAGGCGAAACTCGATATTCCCGATCTCGTTCAGCTCCGCGTTGAGCGCGGCAAGCTCCAGGGCTCGCACCGAGATGTCGGTGGCTACCACCCGGTCGGCGTGCCGGGACGCGTGCATGGCCTGGATTCCGCATCCGGTGCCCAGGTCGAGGGCGCTGGCCACCGGGGTCGGGATCAGTAGCCCGGTCAACGTGAGGGATGCCCCACCCACCCCGAGCACATGGCTTTCGCCGAGCGGGTGGCCGAGTGCGAGCTCTCCCAGGTCGGACACGATCCACCAGCTTCCGGCGCCATGCGCGTCGACGAAGCTGTAGGGCCGCAGTTCGAGGAGCGGGCGGAGGGTTCCGGCCGCACCGGATGCACCGGATGCAACAGGGCCGACACCCGGAAGGACATCGGCGTCGACACCGGCGTCGACACCGGCGTCGACGGATACCGCGAGGCCGAGCTCCTCGGCCCCGGCGGCACCCAGCGCGGGGAGGGCGACATCGAGATCCGCACGGTCGACGGGCAGGCCGAGCACGAACAGGCGAGCCAGTGTGGCGCAGGGTTCGGCGTGCCCGAGCCTCTCCCGGAGACCTTCCAGCCCCCGCAGCGCCGGGACCCGCTGGTTGCGGCGCAACGCGGCATCCGCTTCGATCCCCCACAGGCCAGTGAGGGCCGAGACCGAGAAGTTGGCGGCGGCGAGGTCGGCGCGAAGCCGGTCGATCAGTGCAGAAGTCACCCGTCTATTCAACTGCACCGTCTGCCGCACCGTCTGCCGGACCGGCCGCCGCTACCGGCGCTCCTCCGCCACGCTGTTACCGCCGTCGACGACGATCGTCTGGCCGGTGACGTATGACGCGCCGGGCGAGGCCAGCCAGGCGATCACGGAGGCCACCTCGGCAGCCGTGCCGCTGCGCCCGACGGGCACGAGCGCGCCCTCGACTGCCTCGCTCTCCAGCTGCGACCCGGTCTCGATCCAGCCCGGTGCGACCGCGTTGGCGGTGATGCCGAGCCAGGCCTCATCCACGGCGAGCGCTCGGGTGAGCCCGGCCAGACCAGCCTTCGCGGCCGCATACGTCAGGTCCCCGCGCGACGCCATCACCGGCCCAGACACGCTGGACACTGTGACGATGCGCCCCCAGGCCGCCGCGTGCATGAAGCCGATCACGGTGCGCGTGGCGTGGAAGGCGGTCGATAGGTTGATCGCGAGGCCGCGGTCCCACTCGTCCGGCAACGTGGTGCTCACGTCGCCGTGCAGCATCTCGGCATCGCCGACCGCGACCATGCCCGCGTTGTTCACCAGAATCGTGGGCGCCAGCCCGGCGGTCGCGAGGGAGTCGGCGAGCACCAGCGCGCCGGCCTCGGCGTGGAGGGTGCAGACGATGCCGGATGCCGCGATGCCCCGTTCCGTCAGCTCGGCCGCTCGCTCGTGCACGCGTTCGGTCGTGGCGGTGAGCACGACGTGTGCACCGAGCTCACCCAGCATCCGTGCCGCGGCGAATCCGATCCCGGAGGCGCTGCCGGCCCCGGTGACCAGGGCCGTACGACCGGCGAGGTTCCACGCGTCGGGCAGGGCGAAAGCGAGAGGGACGGGGACACCGATAGAAACAGGGAGTCCGACAACCTCGGGGAGAGTCATGGCGCCATGCTAGCGGCTACCGCGGCACGTCCATCGGGATGGCGGCGAACTCGCGCACGACCAGCCGGGGCGTGACCATCCGGTGCCGGGGTTCGGCCGACTCGGGGGCTCCGTGCACCTTGCCGCCGAACTCGCCGGTGAGCAGTTCGAGCACTCCGGCGGCCACCTCGTCCACTGCTTGGTCGACGCTGGAAAGCCCGATCGCGGCGGCGATGGGGGTGTTGTCGTAGCCGGTGACGGGCACACGCTCGGGGTTCGCGATCATCGCCCCGAGGGCGAGCGAGTCGCTCGCGCAGAGCACGGCATCGATCTGGCCGGCGTTCTGCCGCAACTGCTGCATGGCCGCGGTGCCCTGGCTGACGCCGTCAGTGGTGACGATCTCCAGCTCGGCCAAGTCCCGCTCCGAGACGTCGCCGCGTTCGATCATCGCGTCGTACCAGCCTCGTCGGCGGTCATCGCCGGTGCCCGACGGGCTGGGCCAGCCGATGTAGGCGATGCGCCGGGCTCCGGTCTCCTGCTGTGTCCGCGTGGCAGCGTGCAGGCCGGACCAGCCATCCACATCCACCCACAGGTGCTGCGGGTCGTTCATATCGTCGACTCCCCACGGCCGCCCGAAGGTGACGAAGGAGATGCCGTTCTCGATCAGCCATCGGGTGCGTGGGTCGCCGGCGAACGTCGACGTGAGCACGAAACCATCGACATCCGCGCCGTCGTTCAGGCGCCGGAACTGGATGATCTCGTCTTCGGGGCTCGTGGCCGTGAACAGCAGCACCCGCAGCCCCTGGGCGTCGGCCTGCTCGGTCACGGCGTGCAGAAACCGGTCGAGCACCGAACCGGAGATGCCGTCGATCACCGGGTCCAGCCGGATGCCGATGGTCGAGCTGCGCCGCGTGCGCAGCCGGCGGGCGGAGGCGTGCGGCCGGTACCCGAGTTCGGCGATGGCAGCCTCGACCCGCTGGCGGGTGTCGGTGCGCACGATGCCGGGCGAATTCATCACATTCGAGACGGTCTGCCGGGAGACGCCGGCCGCGAGCGCGACATCCGTCACCGTGGGGAACCCACCCATCGCCGCTCCTGCCCCACGCCCTTGTCGGACGCGCCTGCCCCCGTGAATTGAACGATCAAATATTGTTCTGCACAGAATACCGCGTCTCGACGGATCGCGGAAACACGGTGATTAGATCGATCAAAAAAAAGTTTGATCGATCAAATGAATTCAGCTATCGTGACCGTTACACAAGCAAACGCGCATCGATGCGCGACTCAAGGAGAAACAAGATGCAACGACGCAACTCCCGCTGGCTGATCGGAACCGGGCTCGCCGTGGCCGGCGCCCTCACCCTCAGCGCGTGCGGTTCCGGATCCGGCTTCGGCGGCGACACCGCCGATTCGGGCGGAGAGCTCACGAGCGATTCCACCCAGGGGCTCAACATTCTGATCGGTTCCAGCGGCGACGCCGAGACCGCCTCCGTCAACGCCGCCGTGGCCGCCTGGTCCGAGACCTCTGGCACCGACGCCAAGGTCAGCGTCGCCAGCGATCTCAACCAGCAGCTCGCCCAGGGCTTCGCGGCCCAGAAGCCCGCCGACGTCTTCTACCTGTCGACGGATGCGCTCGCCGGCTATGCCTCGAACGGCTCGCTCCTGGCCTACGGCGACGATCTGGCCAACAAGGACGACTTCTACCCGAGCCTGGTCAGTTCCTTCACGTACGAGGGCGACTTCTACTGCGCGCCGAAGGACTTCTCGACCCTGGGTCTGATCATCAACGACGACCTCTGGGCTCAGGCCGGGCTGACGGATGCCGACATCCCCACCACCTGGGACGAGCTCGCGGCCGTCAGCAAGACGCTCACGACCGACAGCCAGGTCGGACTCGCCCTCGGCGGCGAATACGCCCGTCTGGGCGCGTTCATGGCCCAGGCCGGCGGCAGCCTGATGAGCGAAGACAACACCGAGGTCACCGCGAACAGCGCGGAGAACGTCGCGGGCCTCGAATACGCGCAGACCCTCCTGAACGACGGGGTGATGAGCTACGCCAGCGAAATCGGTGCCGGGTGGGGTGGCGAGGCGTTCGGCAAGCAGCTCTCGGCCATGACCATTGAGGGCAACTGGATCACGGGCGCGATGAAGAGCGACTTCCCCGACGTCAACTACACGGTCGCCGAGCTGCCTGCAGGCCCGGAGGGCCAGGGCACCCTGCAGTTCACCAACTGCTGGGGAATCGCCGCCGACAGCCCCAACCAGGCCGGCGCGCTCGAGCTCGTCGAACAGCTCACCAGCAAGGATGCCCAGCTCACCTTCTCGGAAGAATTCGGCCCGATGCCCTCGATCAAGTCGGCCGCCGAAGACTGGAAGAGCGCCAACCCCACCCTGGTGGCCTTCCTCGACGGCGCCGACTACGCCAAGGGCGTGCCCAACGTGCAGGGCGCCGCGGATGTCACGAGCGACCTGAACGCCCAGCTCGAGTCGCTGAAGACCGGGGACGCACAAGCGATTCTCGATTCCGTGCAGAAGAACCTCGAAGCACTGCTGAAGTAGTCCACCATGTCGACGCCTGCACGCACGGCTCGCCGCTCGAATATCCGGGGCGGCGAGACCGCCTCGGGGTGGCTCTTCACCGCCCCGATGATCATCCTGCTCGGCTTGTTCCTGGTCATCCCGGTGCTGATGGCCCTCTGGGTCAGCTTCTCCGACTGGAACGGCCGCGGCAGCCCTTTCAGCGGCACAGTGTCGTTCGTGGGCCTCGACAACTACTCCGCCCTGGTCGGCGGCGGCGGCCTGGCCGAACAGGACTTCGGCACAGCGCTGCGTAACAACGCCTGGTACGTCCTCCTGGTCGTGCCGACCCAGACCATGCTGTCGCTGCTGCTGGCCGTGCTGGTCAACCGGCAGATCCTGCGCGGCCGCGGCTTCTTCCGCACCGCGTTCTATTTCCCGTCGGTGACCAGCTCGGTGGCCATCACGGTGCTCTGGCTGTTCCTGTTCAGCGCCAGCGGCGCCGTCAACAAACTGCTGGCGTTCATCGGCGTCAACGGACCGAACTGGTTCAACGACCCCAGCGGCGTGCTGCACAACATCCTCGGAGCGTTCGGCGTCGAGACCGGCCCGGCCGCGCTCACCGGCAACACGTTCCTCGGAATCTCTTTCTGGGAGTGGCTCGCCGGGCCATCCGTGGCCATGAGCGCCTTCATCCTGATGGCCGTGTTCACCACCAGCGGCACGTTCATGCTGCTGTTCATCGCCGCGTTGCAGAACCTCAGCGGCGACGTCGTCGAGGCCGCCATGATGGACGGCGCCAACGGCTGGCAGCGGTTCTGGCGGGTCACCCTCCCCCAGCTGCGACCGACCCTCTTCACCGTGCTCACCCTCGGCCTGATCGGCGCCTGGCAGGTCTTCGACCAGATCTATACCGGCACGCAGGGTGGACCAGGCAAGACCACGCTCACTCCGGCCTATCTCTCCTATCAGGCCGCTTTCACCAACCAGGCCTGGGGCCAGGGCGCCGCGATCGCTTTCATCCTGTTCGTCATCATCGTGGCCTTCACCCTGTTCCAGCGCGCTCTGCTGGCCGAACGCAAGGTCTCCAACCGGCGGATGCGTCCGTATCTGCAGAGCCCGACATCCGGAGGTTCGAAATGAGCACCACGGTGAGAACCCGCGAGCGCACCGTCTCTCCCTCCCGACGCCTGCGCGCCCTGGGCCGGGAACAGTTGCCGACCCGCGCGATCGCCGGCCGATCGCTGCTTTACGCGATCCTGATCGTGCTCGCGATGATCTACATCGCCCCGTTTCTGATTCAGGTCGCCACCTCCTTCAAAACGGATGGCGATGCCGCCAGCAATCCCATGTCGCTGCTGCCGCAGACCTGGTCCACGGCCGCGTACGAGAGGTTGTTCCTCAACTCGGACTTCCCGGTCTGGTTCCAGAACTCCGCCATCGTCACCGTCTTCGTCACCCTCGGCCGCGTCTTCTTCAATTCCCTGGCCGGTTACGCCCTCGCGCGGCTGCACTTCCGGGGCCGCACCGTGATCTTCGCGCTGCTCATCGCCGTGATGAGCGTGCCCGGGGTCGTGCTCCTGATCCCGAAGTTCCTGGTGATCAACCAGCTCGGCATCTACGACACCTACGTTGCAATGATCGTGCCGCTGCTCACGGATGCCGCGGGCGTCTTCATCATGAAAAACTTCTTCGAGTCGATTCCGGCGAGTGTGGAGGAGCAGGCACGCATCGACGGGGCCAGCACCTTCCGGGTGTTCTGGTCGATCGTTCTGCCGATGGCCCGGCCGGCCCTGGTGACCATCATCATCCTGTCGTTCCAAGGGTCCTGGAACGAGCTGTCCCACTTCATCGTGGCCACGCAGTCCCCCGAGCTGACGACGCTGACCAAGGGCGTGGCGTCACTGGCCTCCGGGCAGCTCAGCCAGGGCACGCAATACCCACTCAAGCTGGCCGCGGCGGCGATCATGACCATCCCGGTCGCGGTGATGTTCTTCATCTTCCAGAAACGCATCATGAACACCACCGATGGGGCGGTGAAGGAGTAGTCCTTCTCTCCACCCTTTTCCTTCCGTTCGCTCGCTACTTCCGTTCCTTCTGTTCCTTCTGTTTCTTCTGTTTCTTCTGTTTCTTCTGTTTCTTCTGTTCCTTCTCTACTTCCATTCCATCTGTTCCTTCTGTTCCTTCTGTTTCTTCTGCAGATCCGCACCACAACCCCCTCTGGAGTCGTACCTCGCTCATGTTCTCTCACCCCGTCCAGCCTCTGCTCCATGACTCCGCCATCGTTCTGGCGGCCCCGACCCAGGCGTGGTCGCGGTCCGACGGGCAGACCGACAAACCCATCCACGGCTTGTACCACGCGGACACCCGGATCCTCTCCGGCTGGTCCCTGCTGATCGGCGGCCGGACCGGCGAAGCGATCGGACACGCCCAGCGCGGCGCGGGAGAGGTCACCTTCACGTCGCTGCTCCGCCACCTCGACGACCGCACCGCCGACCCCCGGCTGCGGCTCGAAGTCACCCGCACGGTCACCGCGGGGCGCCTGACCGAACGGATCGAGATCATCTCGGGACTCGAGCAGGCTGTCGACACGACCGTGTCCGTGCGCCTGACGCCCGATTTCGCCGATATGCAGACCGTAAAGGCCGGCCTCGCGGGTGCCGCCGAGCGCGACGCTTTCGGGGGCGTGGACCTGCCCGCGGCACCGGATGTCGTTGTGACGGAGGCGAGCGGGGGCATCCGTCTGTCGACCGACACCGTGGCGGCGCTGGTGGGGGTGAGCGACGACGGGGTGCTGACCGGCTCGACCGCCGAGGCTGACACCGAGGTCACCGGCACCTGGTCGGTCACCGTGCCCGCGAAAAGCAGCGTCACCGTGGAGTGGACCGTCGAGATCGCGCACGCGGCCACCGTGGTGCAGGCCGCATCGGGGCTGCCTGAGTGGTCCGGGGTGTCGGTGCGCTCCGGCGATGAGCGCCTCGGACGTTGGGTGGCACGTGCGCTCGACGACCTGACCGGTCTGCGGATGGCCACCACGACGAGTCCGGCCGAGCCGTTCCTGGCCGCCGGCGCCCCCTGGTTCTTCACCCTGTTCGGCCGGGATTCCCTGTGGGCGGCGCGCTTCCTGCTGCCGCTCGGCACCGAGATCGCGGGCTCCACGCTGCGCTTGCTCGCGCAGCTGCAGGGCACCAAGAGCGACACCGAGACCGCGGAACAGCCCGGCAAGATCATGCACGAACTGCGCCCCGATGTGTACTCGATGCCCGGCGAGAGCCTGTCGCTGCCGCCGCTGTACTACGGCACCGTCGACGCCACCCCGCTCTGGATCTGCCTGCTGCGCGACGCCTACCGTTGGGGTTTGGCCACCGAAGAAGTCGAGGCTCTGCTGCCTGCCCTCGAAGCTGCCCTCGGCTGGATGCGCGACTTCGGCGACAGCGACGGCGACGGCTTCCTCGAATACGTCGACATCACCGGCCACGGCCTCGCGAACCAGGGCTGGAAGGACTCCGGCGACTCGATCCAGTGGCGCGACGGCAGCCTCGCCGATGGACCGATCGCCCTCTGCGAGGTGCAGGCCTACGCCTACGAGGCCTATATCGGCGGCGCCGAACTGCTCGACGCCTTCGGCAGGGCCGGCGGCGACGCCTGGCGCGCCCGGGCGGCCGCGCTCCAGACCCGGTTCCGGGACTCGTTCTGGATCGACGCGCCCGCCGGCCGCTACCCGGCCGTCGCCCTCGACGCCTTCAAGCGCCCGGTCGACACTGTGACCAGCAACATCGGCCACCTGCTCGGAACCGGGCTGCTCTCCGCGGAGGAGTCCGCCCTCGTGGCCGCCCGGCTCGTGTCCCCGGAGTTGAACTCCGGCTACGGTCTCCGCACGATGTCGACGGACTCCGTCGGCTACTGGCCGCTGAGCTACCACGGCGGCTCGGTGTGGACCCACGACACAGCGATCGCGATCGCCGGCCTGGGGCGCGCCGGTTTCGGTGCCGAGGCCGGCATCCTGATCGAGGGGCTGCTCGCGGCGGCCGAATCATTCGACTACCGCATGCCGGAACTGCACTCGGGCGACGCGTCCTCCCTGGTTGCCGCCGCGGTTCCCTACCCGGCCGCCTGCCGCCCGCAGGCCTGGTCGGCGGCGGCGGCGGTCTCCGTGCTCGGCACCGTGCTCGGCCTGGAACCCGATCCGGTCACCGGCCAGGTCACCTCCACCCCGATCATCCCCGCGGTCGTCGGCGACGTTGCAGTGCGCGGCCTCCGGACCCCGCCGGCGCCGGCCCGCGCCGGCTAGCCGCGGCCCGGCCCGCGTCGGCTAGTCGCGGCCCGGCCCGGCTC
>NZ_SOGE01000037.1:0-91433 GCF_004402575.1 Cryobacterium sp. TMT2-4
CGACGCCCTCATCGCCCTCGCCATGCTCAGCCTCGGCGGCCACAAACCCGCACTCCCCGGCCGGGATTAACCCACAGAAGCAGCAGGAGAGCCGAGATTCTGGTCTGAAACCACATTTTTGGGTTTCCTGGGGCAGTTTCGGGCAGAATCTCCGTCGAATTCGTTCGGGAGAGAGTTGCTGCTCAGCCAGTGACGAGAAGACACGGGAGTCCCGGAACGCTCGCTCGGGAACCACGGACCGCTCCCTGAGAAGTCGCGGAACCCACGCTCATCCCGCGTCGCGGTCGATCGCCTGTGCCGGTTTGGGAGCAACTGCCCCGCCCCTTGACCCGCCCCTGCCCGCGACGCGGGTCGAGCCCGTCGAGACCCGGTCAGGAACCCACTCGAGGTTCCCGCGACGCGGATCGAGCCCGTCGAGACCAAGCGCTACAGCGCTGCCCTCTTGCTCGGCAACGCCACCAGCGTCTGCTTGGGGTCTACCTCGATCGGTGGCCTAAGCCAGTACTGCGTTCCGGTGCGGCTGATCGTCCAGTGCTGGTTGTGCAGCAGCAGATGGTGGGGATGGCAGAGGAGTACCCCGTCGGCAAGGTCCGTACATCCGTTGTTTTTGAGCCACTCGTTGATGTGATGCGCTTCTGCCCACGCTGGCGGTTTCTCACAGTCGATCCAGAGGCATCCGCCGTCGCGTACTGCCATTGCGGCGCGCTGTTTCTCGGTGAAGAGTCGTTCGTCGCGGCCGACGTTGATGATCTGGCCGTTGTCGTCGAATTTGATGCCGCGGGTGCCGGTGTCGCAGAGCAGCCGGTCGATGGTTTCCTGCGAGATGGGGACCGGGTTGCCCTCGAGCTGCCCATGAGCGGCCCCTTCGGCGGGTTCGACGGGTTCGACGGGTTCGACGGGCCCAGATTCGCCCGTTTCAGTCTGGACGGTCGTCGGCGCCGGCCCGGTCTGGCCCGGCTGCCCGGTCTCACCGGTCTGACCGGCCTGGCCACCTTTCAGCGCCTTCTCGGTCACGATCACGCGCACCGAGGGTCGGCGTCCGCCGAAGACCCGGCCCGGGTCGGCTTCGCCGGCGATTTTGAGCAGCTGCACGAGGGAGTCCGCGGCGATCTGTTCGGTCGTGCGGAGGTCGTCTTGCATCTTCTTTGCCCAGGCTGCCCGCTCTGCGTCCACGAATCGCACCCCGCCGCGGCGCGGGCCCGTGATCGAGTCGAAGGTGGAGAGCACGAACTCGCCGTCTTCGGGCGCGAACAGCCCGCTGAGTCGTACGGTGCCGTTGCCCAGCCGGTAGACCCGCAGGTAGCGGTCGTCGTGGGCCTGCTTCTCGCGGGCGGCAATGCCGGCCTCATCGAGCCGGTCGCGCATCCGTCTCGCCTGCTTGAACACCTGATCGGCATTCAGCGACGACACCTCCGCCAGGAGCGCTTCCAGCGCCACCGCGAGCTTCTCGGCGGTGACCGAGGCATCGATTTGGCCGAGCCCCGCGCGGATCGACTCGGCCGCGTCAACCGAGAGCGTGCCGGCGGTGACGGCCCGGGCGATCGGTGCCTGCCAGGGCACCTTCGCCTCGACCTCGGCGACCTCGGCGGCATCCGCGTCGGGCGTCGAGAGCGCCGCCTCGACGAGCCTGTCGGCCGCCTCGGCATCGGCCATCATGGTGCCGACTGCGACCAGCTTGTAGGCGTCGCCCTTCGACGAGCCGGTCGAGTTCTGAATCAGGGCCACCGGGGAGAGATACCCCTGCTGCGCCGCCAAACCCGAGTGCCCGAGCTCCGGTCGGGAACGCTCGGCGATGGTCGCCGCCATCCAGGCGGCATAGGTATCGACGAGACGGCGGATCGAAGCGATTCGCTTCTGACCGGCCAACACCTCGGCATCAGGAAGGGCCGAAAAGTCAGCGCATGACGAGCCCAGCAGGGCCACGGCATCGGCCGCCTGCCTGAGGTCTTCCGCGAGGTTGGTCATGTTACGAGGATACCTCATTGCGTACACATAGTCGAGTGTTCGTCAGATGGTTGCGGATTTTTGGAGGTTGAGATTCGAAGTTCTGTTCATCGACCTTGGACGCATCGCTTCGGGTCTCGCCCAGCTCGACCACCGGGTCGAAAGCCCTCTGAGGCTGGGCGGCCGCACCGTTGCCCCCGGGAACAGGCGGGCCTACCATGTGTCGCAGCCCCACTTCGGGGACCGCGCGTCGTTGCCGTGCCTCGGCGGGTTGCCGCACACAGGTCTCGGGCATTGCTCCGGATGTCCGCGTCCTGCACATCACAGGACGGGACTGACCATGAGCACGTATCTATTTGGAGCGAACTACGTGGGCGAGGGCATCAGGGGCCTCATGCGCGAAGGCGGCACCGGCCGTCGGGAGGCGCTGGTCGCAGCCCTCAAATCGGTGGGTGGGTCGGTCGGTCGGTCGGTCGGTCGGTCGAGAGTTTCTACTACGCCTTCGGGGAGACCGGCGTTCTGGGGGTCATCGAGGTTCCGGAGCCGTTCGACGCCGCCAAGAAAACGCCGGCGTATCGGGCTCCCGGCCAGTAGGTCTGCAGCGGTGTTCTTCCGCTCTAGCGGCGCATCCATGGGCACTCGGATGCGGTGACGCCCCGAGCCGGATGGCCATCGGCTGACACCTACTCCAGCCAGTTGCCCGGAACGACGACGACCAGTCTGCAACGCGGACATCGGTGACAGGACTCGAGCCCCTGAGCGGTGTCCACACCGTCGGGGGTCATTTCGGCCCCGCACGCCGGACACACCGGGCCGTCACCGTCGAAAGCGAACTCTTCCATTACTCCAGTCTGCGGCGTCCGTGCGGGCCGGTGCCGCGGCAACCGTCTCGCGCGCATCGTGCGCCGTTGCGCGCGTGGCACGCAACGGGCGCAGCGGCGCAGTTCCGGCGCGACGCCGATTGGCGGCGACGCGGACGGGGAATCGGCACGCGACGCGGAAAGGGAAGCAGTGCGGGGAACGACCGGGCACTGTGCCATGCTGACCGAATCGACGATCGGGGGCTCTCAGTGGTGCGTGACCACGGCTCCGAAGACGCGTACTCGCTGGCCCAGCGCGATCCGGCCTACCTCGCAGCGGTTCGGGTCGCTTACTCGGGAGAGAAGAACGTGCTCAACGCCCTGTGGTGGGCGACTCACCCCGCCGAGGCGGCACCGGATGGCTCACCGTCCCCGGCAAACCAGCTGCGCGACCTCCAGAAGCGCGTCTTCTCGGCGAACGGCGACTTCGTCGGCGATCCGAAGGCCACCGCCGCGCTGCGGGAGCTGCAGGCCACGGTGGCCGCCGACCGTGCCGCGATCGCCGCCGCGATCCGTGCGGCCGAATTCGAGGTCAACACCCAGCCGCCCCCCCCCCCCCNCCCCCCCCCCCCCCCCCCCGGTGAGTCGACGGCACCGAGGAAGACTGGTCCCCGGACGATGCACGAGGGGACGTCCGAGGGTTCGCTTCAACCGTTTTTCGAGGAGGTACTCGACGAGACTGCGCTGCCCGCCGGGGGACGCGACGGCAACGCCCTCCTGGTTCTCAGCATCCTTGTCGCACCGGGCGTCGGTTTCGTCGTCGGCACTCAAACGAATGCCTCGCTCGTCACCGCATCGCCTTCTGCGGATCCCGTGAACGCGGAGGACACCTGCGGCCAAGTGAGTGACGTTGTGACGCTGATGCACAATGCGTACGGTTCGCTGCTCGCAAAGCCCTCAACCCAGCAGGATTTCGCGGGTGCCGCACGGCTCGTTGCGCGGCTGAGCACCCGCGTGGACACCGTGCCCGGCTCCGCGGTGGCGGACCAGGTGGAGGCCCTGAAGGGCCTGCTGCCGTCGTCGGCCAGCGAGCAGATCGATCCGCTGTCGACAGAGTGGGGGCAGGCTCTGGCCCGTGTCAGCGCGGCCTGCAGCGCTGCCGGGTTCGACATCAGCGTGGACGCCTGGATTGGCGGCTGACGGCACCGGCCCGGTCGGGAGCGCGATTTCTCGGATGCATGGACCTTCGGTTTGATGAGCTGGACTTTCCGTCTTGGCCGCCCGCTCCGCGCGATCAGGCGGAGCGCTCTGCGCCCGCCAGAATCGCGGTGCCGAGCTCGGCCGGCCTGGTGAACTGGAGCCAGTGCCCGGTGGGCAGGTCCACGTACTCGACGTCGTGCAGGCGGGCCAGCTCCGCCACAAACGGATACCCGGCGGCGATCCACTCGGTGAGCAGCGCGGACGGGATCTCGCAGGAGCGGTGCGGCGGCATGGGCTGCCGCGGGTCATCCGGTGTGCCCGCAGCACTAACCTCGGAGATTTTCGCGACACGCCGCTCATGGCCCCCGAACCGGCGTTTCCCGAAAATCTCCGCGATTACGTGACGACGGATGCCTGTCAGCGAGCCCTCGTTCCACGAGCGCTCGCACGGCGAATCCTTCCTTCACCTCGTCGCGGCACGGTCCCGCTACCCGGGCTTGTGGATCCTCGACGAGCCGGAGTCGGCCCTCTCCTCCACCGGTTCTCTCGCCCTGATCCGCCACCAGCAGGACATCCTGGACGCGGGCGGATCCCAGGTCATCCTCTTGACGCACTCCCCGATCCTGGCGTCGCTCCCGGGCGCCGCCATCTACGAGGTCGGGCCCTGGGGTTACCGCCCGTGCGCCTGGGAAGACCTTGACCTGGTGCGCGACTGGCGCTCCTTCCTGGAGGCCCCGGAGCGCTACCTGCGGCACCTGTTCTGACCCGGGGCAACCGATGCCCACCGGCCGCGACCGGCACCCGATCTCACCAACGGCCGGGCCTCAGTTCTGCAGGAACGTGGTGACGTACGCCACCGTGTCGGCCGGGCTGACCCCCAGCTCCCGCAGCCGTTCGACATAGGTCTTTGCCGCGCCGAGCGCCTGCTGTTCGACCGAGTCCGGTGCGGCCTTGACGAAGGAACCGGCCCTGCCGCGGGTCTCGATGAACCCCCCCGCCTCGAGTTCCTTGTAGGCACGCGCCACGGTGTTCGGCGCGAGCACCAGGTCAGCGGCGAGCCTGCGCACCGTGGGCAGGCGTGTTCCCGCGACCATGGCCCCGCTCCGGATGTGCGCAATGACCTGCACGCGCAGCTGGTCGAACGGCGGTGTCGCCGAGCGCGGGTCGATGCGGAGAATCACTGCGGGCCGACCGGGCGCGAACCGGCATCCGCGTGGAGGGTTCGCCGAAAGTGACGCCGTGACGAGGTGAGAACGGATGCGGCGGCACCCGCGCCCAGCACGACCAGCCCGAACAGGTTGAACGCCTCCACGGAGGCTACGCCGCCACCGATTCCCGGTCGCACCGCCATCGCGATCTCCTGAAGGCCGAAGAAGACACCAAAAGCACCGAGGAGGAACGCGGCGGCGACCAGATCCAGGATCGCGGCCGAGCGCATCGCATCGTCCCAGGCCAGCTCCTGCTCCGACGCCATGGTCTGGGGACGCGCGACGACGATGCGACCGCCGATTTCGAAGGCCGCGAGCACCGCCACGGCCAGCCCGGCCACGACGACCGCCACGCTGAAGGACTGCGGGAAGACTGAGAGCTGCAGCTTCCAAAAAACAGGCAGCAGTACCAGCACACCGACGACCGCCAGATTGAGGAATACGGTGCCACGAACGCCGACGCGTTCCCACCGCGGAACGTAATCGGCCAAGCGGGTGCGCCGCCCATGGGCAACCCGCTCACCCTCACCGGTCCTCGCCACCTCGCCGGCCACGGCTGCGATCGCGCCACCCAGCACCCCGACGATCACGAAACCGCCAAGCAGGAACACGGTGGCCGGACCACTGCGGTCCGCCCCGATGAAGTACACGAGGAAAATCGAGACGATCACGCCGAGGAATCCGCCGCCGGAGAAGCCCCGCACTCTCCGCACCTGGGCCGCCAAGACCATCGGATGCGAGGCGTGCGGCAGGCCGAGCCCGGCGACCGTTGACGCGTGGGCGACGAGCCGACGCTGCACGGCGGGAACATGGGTCAAGACCCACAGCAGCACGCACGACCCCACGAGCAGACCGGCTACCGTCCACGTGGACACGGCGACGTGGAAGATCATGTTGGACCAGACGTCACCGAGCATCAGATCCCCTTTTTGTGTTCTTAGTTTTGTATCACCTTATCAATACAAGCATAAATACACAACAGGGATCCCGGCGTGCTGCCGTTCTATCGCCGCGCCATATGAGCTCGGAGCTCGACCTACGTCCACGGTCACCTCGCGGATCGTGCCGGTGAACCAGTACGGTCTCGGGTATGCCGGCGTCACCGGGGAATCCGGGTCGGCGATCCCTTGCCCGCCTTCAGGTCGGGCGGTCCGGTCGGCAGGATGTCAGGGCAGGAGACGGTATAGAGTTCGCCCACCACGGAATTGTGCACGAAATACGTCGCCGTCCTCGACATCGAACGAGTAACCCGCGGCCGGGCACGCGCCCCCGGCTCGGCTCGGCTCGGTTCAGCGGGCCAGCATATCCGGCAGCAGCGGCGAGAAGATCACGACGAAAGCCAGCACATTCAGGGCCACCGTGCCCCAGAACGCCTGCCGAAAACCGGCCTTCTTGGTTTTGTGCCGCAGCACCTGCTGCGCCACGATCGCGCCCGGCCAGCCGCCGGCGAATCCGAGCAGCAGCAGGGTGTTCTCCGGCACCCGCCAGCGCGCAGCGACCGCTGCGGTCTTGTCCATGGCGTAGGCGACGAAGCAGGCGAGGCTGACGGCCAGGTAGAACGCGGCCACCCAGATCGAGACCGGTCGGTAGGCGTCGACGACGAGGTAGATCGACGTGAAGGCGACGATGGCGAGGTAGGCGACGGCTCCCGAACCGGTGCGGGCGGGCATCCGTCGCCGCGTGCCGGTCTGCCTCGTGCGTGGGGACTGCCGCCTGGGCTTGGTCTGTCTCATCTGTGTCTCCTCGCGGCAGCAGCTCAGTCGAGGAAGTCGCGAACGACGGTGTCGAGGGCCGCGACCGTCAACGCGATCGAGCCGATGTCGATGCGCTCGTCGTTGCCGTGGAACAGCTGCCGGAAGGTGCCGTAGTCCCAGTGCCGGCCGAGCAGCGCGAAACCGTAGGCAGGGACGCCGCGGCGGCGGTAGAACCGCGCATCGGAGCCGCCGACGCTGAGCACCGGGAGCAGGTCGGCGTCGGGGTAGGCCCGGCGCACGGCCTTGCCGAGCGAGTGGAACAGCGGCGTGTCGACCGCGGACCGGGTGGCCGCGGCGAATTCGTCGCCCTCGATCGTGACCTCGTCGGCCAGGTCGCCGAGCGCCTCCCGCAGGTAGGCGTCGACGTCGGCGGCTGACAGGTCGGGCAGCACCCGGATATCGAGGGTGATCGTGGCGAGCGCGGGGATGACGTTGTCCTTCACCCCGGCCCGCACGATGTTGGGCGAGATGGTGGTGTGGGTGGATGCGTGCGCGAACCCGGCCAGGCTGCCGAGCTCGTTCAGGGCGCCGTCGATCCGGTGCGGGTCGAGCAGGCGCGCGGCAAGGTCGGGTTCCAGGTCGAGGGCCTGCACATATCGGCGCCAGTCGGCGGTGATCTGCACCGGGGCGCGGTAGCGGGCCAGGCGCCCCACGGCATCCGCCGCGATCACCGCGGCGTTGCGCGCGCCCCACGGGGCCGACCCATGGCCGGGGGTGCCGCGCACGGAAAGGCGCCGCCCGGCGATACCTTTTTCGCCGACGGCCGTCGAGATCAGCGGCCGCGGCCCGACCATGGCCCCGCCGGACTCGGTGAGCACGGCGTCCGCGTCGATCAGATCGAGCCGGTGCTCGGTGAGCCATTCCACGCCGAAGTGGCTGCCGTCTTCCTCGTCGGCAACCGCGGCGAAGATGAGGTCGCCACGCGGCCGGAACGGTCCGGTCGCAATGGCCCGGGTGACGACCGCGTAACTGGCGGTCAGGTAGAGCATGTCGAGGGCGCCGCGTCCCCAGATCTCGCCGTCGATGATCTCGGCGCCGAAGGGGTCGCGGCTCCAGCCGCCGTCGTCGACCGGCACCACGTCGAGGTGGCCGACCAGGGCGAGCGTGGGCGCCGTGGGATCGGTGCCCCGGATTCGAGCGATCAGGGAGGCGCGGCCCGGATGCGGTTCCACCACCTCGAGGTCGAGTCCCGACCCGGCGAAGAACCCTTCGAGCGTACGCACGCTGCGAATCTCGCCGCCCGAATCGGGGGTGCCGTCGTTGACGCAGGCGTTGCGGATGAGGTCGCGCAGCAGGTCCACCGTCTGGCGGGTCAGGGCTTCATGGTCGCTCATGCGCACGCTGGACGGAGATGGTGCGCGACAGTCGATTCCATGGTGGCGGCCAGTCCTTTTGTAAAGTGCCTGAACTCTACCGGGTGAGATCGGCCGCGGCGCACGCCTGGGCGGCGGCCGCCCGGGAAACCGCGTAGCGGATGTGAACCCGGAGCGGTGAGCCGACGGGAATTTTCGGATGCTGGAACTCGGCGGTCGCGGTCATCCCGAGTCGTTCCATCACGGCCCGCGACGGTTCGTTGATGACCGCCGTGATCGCCTGCACCTGTTCGAGATCGAGCCGCCCAAAAGCGACATCGAGGGCCGCCCGGGCGGCTTCGGTGGCGTAGCCCTGGCCCCAGAAGGAGCGGGCCAGCCGCCAGCCGACCTCGAGCCCGCCGGGTCCGGGGATGAACGCGGGCACGGGAGCGAGCCCGGTGAAGCCGATGAAGTCACCCGTCGACTGTTTCTCGAGCGCCCAGAGTCCGTAGCCGTGCGTCTCGAAGAGCCGGTCGGCCCGGCCGGCGAGCTCGTCGCTCTGGGTCCGGGTCAGCCGAGACGGGAAGTACCGCATCACCTCCGGGTCCTCCCCCATCGCGGCGAACGGCGCCAGGTCTGACTCACGCCAACGGCGCAGCAGGAGGCGGGCGGTGCGGGTCTCGAGCGGCATCCGTCCAGACTAGTGACCCGGACCCCTGCGGGTGGTCAGGGAATCCAGTTGAACTGGTCCGGGTCGGGGCCGGTGCGCTTGTCGCGGTTCAACGCTGTGATCGCAGCCAGGTCGTCGGCAGTCAATTCGAAGTCGAAGAGCGCGAAGTTCTCCTCGACCCGGCTGCGGGTGACGGACTTCGGGAACACGATGTCGCCACGCTGCAGGTGCCAGCGCAGGGTGACCTGAGCGGCAGAGCGGCCCAGGCGGCCGGCGATGGCCGTGATCACGGGGTCGCCGAGCACCCTGCCCTGTGCGATGGGCGACCATGCTTCGGTCACGATGCCGTGCTGCGTGTTGAACGCGCGCACGTTGTCCTGGGTCAGGTACGGGTGCACCTCGATCTGGTTGATGGCCGGCACTGTGCCGGTCTCGTCGAGGAGACGCCGCAGGTGCTGCGGCTGGAAGTTGGAGACGCCGATGGTCTTCACCCGCCCGGAGGCGTACATCTCCTCCAACGCCTTCCAGGTCTCGACGAAGTCTCCGACGGCCGGCAGCGGCCAGTGGATCAGGAAGAGGTCGAGGTAGTCGAAGCCGAGGGTCTCGAGCGTCTGCTCGAAGGCGGCCAGGGCATCAGTTCGGGAGTGGAAGCCGTTGTTGAGCTTGCTCGTGACGAAGACGTCAGTCCGATCCAGGCCGGATTCGCGCACGGCCTCGCCGACGCCCTGCTCGTTGCCGTACATCTCGGCGGTGTCGATGTGGCGGTAGCCCACCTCGAGGGCGGCGAGCGTCGACCGCCTGGTGTCGGCCGGCTCAATCTGGTACACGCCGAACCCGAGCTGCGGGATCGTCTCTCCGTTGTTGAGGGTGATGCGGGGAATGGATGTCGTCGGTGCTGCGGTCATGTCGTAGAGCTCCTTTTGTCGACGAGGCGCACGGAGAAGACTGCGCGCCCCACCCTGACCTAAACGGCGCACGGTGAAGCGAATTCCCGTTCAGGGCCGATCGACAGGCTCGAGACCCGGCGGGCGCCGGCGAGGTGCTCGACGACCTCGACCTGACCATCAGGGGTGTCGTCGATGATCTGCAGCCCGCGGCAGATGCCCAGCCAGCCAGCCGGCCGCCGTGACAGTGGGCAACAGTGATACTCCTGCCTGGGCGGTGGACGGGCCTGTGTCGCCGTCCTATGCTCGATCTGGGAACGCCCGAGTGTCGATGGTGGTGTGAGGATGGGGTCCATGCGGTCACGGTGGTTGATTCCGGTCGCGGTTGCGGCGGTTCTGAGCTTTGCGATGTCCAGCGCGTCGGCGCCCACGGCGGCTTGGGCGCAAAACCCGGTCGACTTCGGCGCCAGCCACATCGTCGACACGGTCGACGCCGTCACCGCCCGCGCCGACGAGGTCACGGCCGCGTTCGACGAGCTCTATTCCGAGACCGGAGCCGACCTCTTCGTGGCCTATGTCGACAGTTTCACAGGGGTCGAGGACCGCGAGCAGTGGGCCGACCAGACGGCTGACAACAACGGCCTCGGCACCAACGACGTGCTGCTGGCTGTAGCGACGGATGACCGCCAGTACCAACTTTCCGTGGCCCCCGACTCCGCCCTGACGGATGCCCAGCTCCAGGAGATCGAGACCGTCGCCATCGAGCCGGCTCTGCGCCAGAACGACTGGGCCGGCGCCGCGATCGCCGCAGCCGAGGGTTTCTCCGCGGCTCTGCGGGGCGAGCCGGTCTCGGCCGGCGAGATCACCCCCGGGGACGAAAGCCCCGGCGGCGGTGCCGGCGGGTTTCTCATCGTCGTGTTCGTGATCATCGCCGTGCTGGTGCTTCTGGTCGCCGGAGCGGTCATCCTGCTCGCCCGACGCGGGCGGGGGCGTGCCCTGCCAGCCGGAGCCGGAGCGCCGACCGGGCTACAGTCCCTGCCGACGCCCGAGCTCAAGCGGCGCGCCTCGAGTACCCTCGTGCAGACCGACGACGCGATCCGTTCCAGTGAGCAGGAGCTCGGCTTCGCGATCGCCCAGTACGGCACGGAGGTCACCACCGCCTTCCGGGCCGCGCTCGAAACGGCGCAGAAGCAGCTCAGCCAGGCGTTCACCCTGCAGCAGAAGCTCGACGACGCCGAACCCGACTCCGAAGAGCAGGCGCGCGCCTGGCACGCGGCGATCATCGACCTCTGCAGCCAGGCCAACCTCACCCTCGATGCGCAGGCCGACGACTTCGACGAACTGCGCCAGCTGGAGAAGAACGCGCCTGAGGTCGCCGCTGCCGTGTCCCAGGGCGCCGAGGCCGTGCGGGCCCGGCTCGCCGGCAGCGAGGAGAGCCTGGCGGCCCTGGCCGCCCGGTACACCGACGTGGCGCTCGGCACGGTTGCCGACAACCCGGCCGAGGCCCGCGAGCGTCTCGCCTTCACGGAGACCGCTCTGGCCCGGGCCACCACCCGGCTGGGTGCCGGCGATACGGCGGCCGCGGCCGTGGACATCCGTGCGGCCGAGGTATCGGTCGACCAGGCGCGGTTGCTCCTGGACGCCCTGGACCGCCTGGGCACCGACCTCGCCGGCGCGACCCGGCAGATGGCGGCCACGGTCGCCGAGCTGCAGACCGATCTGGTGACCGCGCGCGGCCTGCCCACGTCGACCGAGGCCGCCGCCGCGTTGCCGGGAGTGATCAGCCAGACCGAACAGACCCTCGCCGAGGTGCGCGCTCGCTCCGCGGCCGGCCGGATCAACCCGCTCGAGGTGATGGCGATGCTCGACGCCGCCAACACCGCGATGGATGCCGCGCTGCAGGGCGTGCGGGACGCCGAGGCGCACGTCCAGCGCGCCCGGGCCACCCTCAACCAGAACCTGCTCGCCGCGCGCGGGCAGGTGTCGGCCGCGGAAGACTTCATCAGCACCCGGCGCGGGGCGGTGGGCGCGGAGGCGCGCACCCGGGTCGCCGAGGCCGGCAGGGTTCTCGTGGAGGCCGAATCGCTGGCCGCCACCGACCCGGGTGCCGCTCTCGCCGCCTCGCAACGGGCCAACTCCCTGGCCGCGGCCGCCATCGCCGGCGCCCGGAACGACGTCGACGGGTTCGCCGGCCAGGTTCCGGGCGGCCACGGTCCCGGCTACCGAGCCGGCGGTAGCGGCGGGAACGGGGTCATGGGGGCCGTGCTCGGCGGCATCCTGATCAACACAATCCTCTCCGGCGGCGGGGGTGGCATGTTCAGTGGCGGCGGCGGCGGCCGGCGCGGCGGCGGCTTCGGCATGCCCGGCGGCTTCGGCGGTGCCGGTTCCCGCTCACGCCGGGGCGGGGGCGGGCGGTTCTAGAAACCGGCGCCGTCGCAGCCGTCGCAGCCGTCGCGGCCGTTTCAGCCGTTTCAGCCGTCGCAGCCGTCGCAGCCTGCACGGCGGTCCACACGTCTTGACCAGCACAAACCGACACACTGGAGGTCAGCCGATGCTCCGGAACTCGAAAGGACACCGCACAATGACGAAACAGTCCATCTTTGGCCGTATCTCCCAGTTGGCGAAAGCGAACATCAACGCGCTTCTGGACTCCGCCGAGGACCCGCAGAAGATGCTCGACCAGATGGTTCGCGACTACACCAACAGCATCGCCGACGCGGAGAGCGCGATCGCCGAGACGATCGGCAATCTGCGCCTGCTCGAGGACGACTACCGGGAAGACGTCGAGGCCGCGACCGAGTGGGGTGGCAAGGCCCTGGCCGCGAGCCGCAAGGCCGACCAGCTGCGCACCGCCGGAAACGCGGCCGACGCCGACCGTTTCGACAACCTCGCCAAGGTCGCCCTCGGCCGTCAGATGCAGTCGGAGAAAGAGGCGAAGCTGGCCGAGCCTCAGATTGCCTCGCAGACGGCCGTCGTGGTCCAGCTCAAGGACGGCCTCAACAAGATGAAGGAGAAGCTGAACCAGCTCTCCGCCAAGCGCAGCGAACTGATCGCCCGGTCGAAGACCGCCGAGGCGCAGACCAAGGTGATGGATGCCGTCAAGAGCATCGACCTGATGGACCCCACCAGCGAGGTCAGCCGCTTCGAGGACAAGATCCGCCGCGAGGAGGCCCGCGTTCGGGGCGCCAGCGAGCTGGCCGCGTCGAGCCTGGACGCCCAGTTCGAGAGCCTCGAGGACCTCGGCGAGCTCACCGAGGTCGACGCCCGCCTCGCCGCGCTCAAATCCGGCGGCGCCGGCTCCATCACGCAATAGCCCTCAGCCTCCAGCGCAACCGGGCGCCGACGGGAACATCCCGTCGGCGCCCGGCGTTGTCCCTAGCATGACAACTCTCGGAATCATCGGCGCCGGCAACATCGGCAGTCAGCTCGCACGACTCGGCGTGGCCAACGGATACGACGTGGTCGTGAGCAATTCGCGCGGCCCTGAAACCCTCACTGATCTGATCGGCGAGCTCGGCCCGCACTCCCGCGCCGCGACCCCCGCCGAGGCCGCCGCGGCCGGCGACCTCGTGGTCGTGACCATCCCGCTGAACCAGATCCACACCCTGCCCACGACGGAGCTGGCCGGCAAGCTCGTGATCGATACGAACAACTACTACCCGCAGCGCGACGGCGACATCGCCGCACTCGACGACGAGAGCACCACCACGGCCGAGCTGCTCCGCGATCGCCTGCCGGAGTCCACGATCGTGAAGGCGTTCAACCACATCTATGCCGCCGATCTCACCGAGCACGGTCAGCCGGCCGGGTCCGTCAACCGGCGCGCCCTGGTCATCGCCAGCGACGACGCCTCCGCCGCCGCTACCGTGACCGCACTGCTGGACCGCTTCGGCTACGACACCGTCAACGTCGGCGCGCTCAGCGAGGGCTGGCGCATCCAGCGGGACACCCCCGGCTACGGCCCGCGCTTGAACGCGGCCGAGTTGCGGGACGCGACGGACGCCGCTGCGCGCTACCGCGACCAATAGGCGCTGCACGTAGATCGGCCCGATCCAGCACGAAAATCCCGCGCGCGAGGAAGCTCTGGGAGCATACTGAAGTATGGCTCCCTCCTTCGTTGTCGTGCCACAGTGGCAGGGTTCGGTTTCTCCGCGCGCGATGCGCCTGAGTGACGGGGCGGAGGCGATCCGAGGTGATCTTCCCTACTCCGTCACCCGTGAAGTGCCGGTGCCGGTCGAGGCCGGCGATTCTCTCGACACCGGCATCGACCGCTTCTCCACCCTGATGATGGTGCGCGAACGCCTCACGGCTGCACTGCACGGCGGCGCTGGCCCGGTGGTCACGATCGGCGGCGACAACGGGGTGTCCCTGGCGGCCGTCGAGCATGCGTCGCGGCAGCATCCTGATGACCTGGCCGTGGTCTGGCTCGACGCCCACCCCGACCTGCACACCCCCGACACCTCACCGTCCGGAGGTTTCACGGGGATGGTGCTGCGCGCCATCACCGGCGAGGGTGCCGACGGCCTGACCCTCGACCCGGGTGAGCGCGTTCCTCTGGAACGCGTCGTGATCGGCGGCGCGCGCGCCATCGACCCGGCCGAGGACGCCCTGATCCAGGACCGCGGAATAGTGAGTCTTCCGGTCGAGGACCTCGACCCTCCCGACGCGCTCGTCGCGGCCCTGCGCGCCACGGGCGTGGGCACCTTCTACCTACACCTCGACCTGGACGTGCTCGACCCGTCGGCGCTGGCCGGCCTGGCCGACCTCTACCCGTTCGGGCTGAGCGTCGACACCCTGAACCGGCTGATCACCGCCCTGCGCGCCGAATTCGAACTGGCCGGCGCCACCATCGCCGGCTTCGCCCCGGCCTCGCCGGAGGCCGCCACCGACGACCTGCCGAGCATCCTGCGCATCATCGGCGCGCTGACCCGACCTGCTCAGCCATAGCATGGGACCGACGCGCCAGCGTCACGAGGCCAAGGGAGGCATCCGTGAACGAGCAGCACTCCGTTTCCGATCCGTCGAGGATCATCACCGAGAGGCGCGGGCACGTGCTGCTGATCGGGTTCAACCGTCCGGAGAAGCGCAACGCCGCCGATCTGGCGCTGCTGACGCAGTTGGCCCTCGCCTACGGTGAACTCGACCGCGACCCTGAGCTGCGGGTCGGCCTCGTCTACGCGGTCGGCGACCACTTCACCGCCGGCCTCGACCTGGCCGACATCGGCCCCCGGCTTGGCCCCGACGGCCTCGACATGGTGCCGCCCGGCGGCATCCATCCGTGGCAGGTCGACGGGCCAAGCGTGTCCAAGCCCGTGGTGATGGCCGTGCAGGGCACCTGCCTCACCCTCGGCATCGAGCTGATGCTCGCGAGCGACATCTCCGTGGCGTCAGAGTCCACCCGCTTCGGCCAGATCGAGGTGGCGCGCGGCATCCTGCCGTTCGGCGGCGCGACCATCCGCTTCCCGCGCGCGGCCGGCTGGGGCAACGCCATGCGCTGGATGCTCACCGGCGACATGTTCGACGCCCGCGAGGCCCACCGCATCGGGCTCGTGCAGGAGGTCGTGCCGGACGGCACCCAGTTCGAGCGCGCGCTGGAATTGGCCGAGCGGATCGCCGCCCAGGCCCCGCTGGCCGTGCAGGCCACGCTGGCCAACGCCCGCACGGCCGCGCGGGAGGGTGCCGCGGCCGCCGAGGCGGGGCTGCAGCCGGCCCTGGCCCGCCTGGCCGCGACCGAAGATTCCCGCATCGGCATGGAGGCATTCGTCAGCCGCCGGCCGGCTACTTTCGTGGGTCGTTAGGCTGGCATCACCACCTCATCGGAACTACAGCACCACACATCTGCACCACTGACCAAAGGAGAGACGGATGTCTGCCGCCGCCAGCACCACCCCACCTGACCCTTCCGCCACGAGCTACGACGTCATCGTGATCGGCGCCGGCGCGGCGGGTGAGAACGTCGCCGACCGCACGACGCAGGCAGGCCTCCGCACCGTGATCGTCGAGGCCGAGCTGGTCGGCGGCGAGTGCTCCTACTGGGCCTGCATGCCGTCGAAGGCGCTCCTGCGCAGCGGAGCGGCCCTCGACGCAGCCCGGCGCGTCGGCGGTGCGGCCGAGGCCGTGACCGGCGACCTGGACATCGCGGCCGTTCTGCGCCGCCGCGACTCCTTCACGAGCAATTGGTCCGACGAGGGCCAGGTGCGCTGGCTGGAGAAGACCGGGATCACCCTGGTGCGCGGCCACGCCCGCCTCACCGGCGTGCGGGAAGTGACCGTGACCGCTGACGACGGCACCACGACCGTACTGGTCGCGGCGCACGCCGTGGTCGTCAGCACCGGGTCGGCGGCGCTGCTGCCCGATATTCCCGGTTTGGCAGCCGTGTCGCCGTGGACCAGCCGCGAGGCCACCAGTGCCCCCGGAATCCCGGACAGTCTGGCGATCATCGGCGGCGGCGTGGTCGCCGCCGAGATGGCCACCGCCTACGCCGGGCTCGGCGCCGAGGTCACGATGATCGTTCGGAGCGATTTGCTCGGCGGTCAGGAGCCCTTCGCCGGTGAACTCGTGCTCGCGGCCCTCCGCGGGGCGGGCGTCACCGTGCTGACCGGGGTGTCGACCACCGGGGCGGCCCGCACCGCCGACGGCGATGTGACACTCACCCTCTCCAACGGCAGCGGGGTCACCGCGACCGAGGTACTCGTGGCCACCGGCCGGGTTCCCCGCAGCGCGGATGTCGGGCTCGAGACCGTGGGCCTCACACCGGGCGACTGGCTCGAGGTCGACGACACCCTGCTGGTGCGGGGCACCGCGCCGGACCTGACCGGGGACTGGCTGTATGCCGTCGGCGACATCAACCACCGGGCCCTCCTCACCCACCAGGGCAAGTACCAGGCCCGCGCGGCCGGTGACGTGATCGCGGCCCGGGCCGCCGGCACGCCCGTCGACGACGCCCCGTGGGGATCGCACGTCGCCACAGCCGACCATGCCGCCGTGCCGCAGGTCACCTTCACCGACCCCGAAGTGGCATCTGTGGGACTGACCCAGGCTGCTGCCGAGAAGGCCGGGTTCCGCACCCGGGTACTGGACTACAACTTGGGCCAGGTGGCCGGGGCATCCGTGCACGCCGACGGCTACACCGGGTCGGCGCGCGCGATCGTGGACCTCGACCGTGAGGTTCTGATCGGGGTCACCTTCGTGGGGCCGGATGTCGCGGAGCTGCTGCACGCGGCGACCATCGCCGTGGTCGGCGAGGTGCCGATCCGCAGGCTGTGGCACGCGGTGCCGAGCTACCCCACCCTGAGCGAGGTCTGGCTGCGGCTGCTCGAGGAGTACGGTCGCCCGTAGCCGCGCTTTCGCCCTCGCGGCGCACCCGGTGGAGGCTGGCGCACTTTGCAACCCGCGCCACCTTCCACCACCTGCCCCGCGCCACCTCCGCAGTGAATCGATCATGGGAAACCCAGGCTTCTATCGTGGGGGCCACCTACGCTGGAAGAGTGCGCCGCATCTTCTTCGACTCCCCCATCAGCCGGGCCGGCTACCTCTACGCCACCACGGTCGGCGTGATCTGGGGTTCCATCTGGAGCACGGGCAAGGTCGAGCGCCGAGGCGGCCTCATCGTTTTTCGCGGCATGCCCTCCTGGGCATTCGGACGCGGCGGAGCCTGTGTCGGCGGCTGCTACCTGACCAACCAGAACGTGTCGATGGCCATCCTCGAACACGAGGCCGTGCACAAACATCAGTGGCAGCGCTTCGGGATGGTTTTCCCGCTGCTCTACCTGGCGGCCGGCCGCAATCCGCTGCAGAACCGCTTCGAGATCGAGGCCGGCCTCAAAAAGGGCGGCTATGTCAAATAACCCGGAGGACCCAGAATGACCGCACGCACCATCGTGATCACCGGCGCCAGCGACGGGATCGGCGCCGCCGCCGCCCGCGCCCTCAGCCAGTCCGGCGACCGAGTCGTGATCGTGGGCCGCTCGCCAGCCAAGACCGCCGCTGTCGCCGAGGCACTGGGTGCCGACTTCCTCGTGGCCGATTTCGCCTGCCTCGACGAGGTGCGCACCCTTGCCGCCGAGCTGCAGGAGCACTATCCGCGCATCGACGTGCTCGCCAACAACGCCGGCGGCATCATGGGCGACCGCGTAACCACCGTTGACGGCTATGAGAAGACCTTCCAGGTCAACCACCTGGCTCCCTTTCTGCTCACCACGCTGTTGATGGACCGGCTCGTCGCCAGTCGGGCCCGGGTGATCAACACGTCCAGCGCCGCCAACCAGCTCTTCGGCAAGATCGACCTCGACGATCTGCAGGGCGAGACGAAGTATTCCGCGAACAAGGCGTACGGCGACGGCAAGCTCGCGAACATCCTCTTCACCAGGGAACTCCACCGCCGCTACAGCGACGAGGGACTCACCACTGCAGCCTTCCACCCCGGCGTGGTGGCAACGAGCTTCTCCACCGGGTCGACGACCCTCATGCGCCTCATTTACCAGACTCCGCTCAAACGCCTGCTGCTCGGCGCTGAACAGGGAGCCGACACCCTGGTCTGGCTGGCCACCGCGACGCCGGGCACCGACTGGGCATCGGGCGAGTACTACGAGAAACGCCGCATCCAGAAGGCGAACAAGCAGGCCTACGACTCTCAGCTGGCCGCCGCCCTCTGGGAGCAGAGTTCCGCGCTGGTCGCCGCGCACTCGGCGCCTCTGGCCTCCTAGCCGGATCCTCCTAGCCGGAGCCTCCTGGACGAGGCTTCCGGTGTCGAACGAATTCGACGGAGATTTTGCTTCGAAACGGCTTTCTCGCGCTGTTTTGGGCCGATTCGGCCAAAATTCTCCGTCGATTTCGTTCGGGGTTCGGGTCGCGGTGCGGAACTCCAAACGGGAGAAACTCCGGCTGCGCACCGAGCTCGCCACGGCTCCGGTCGATGGGCCTTGCCGCCCTGCGTCCTGCCTCCGCGGGTCAGGGCGGCCCAGCGCGCGCGTGTGGCCAACTCAGGACATCCGTCACCCTCAGTTACCAACCGGTGCGAAGCAGTGCAGGATCAGCACGGATGTCCGGAGGGCCCGGACGGATCTCCTGAGTTGGCCACACGACGAGCCGGACATGCCGCGGCACCTGTAGATTCGGGCGCCCACCCTGAGCTCCCTTATGGCCGAACCGGTGCAGCTCGGGGCCGGTGAAAGTGGACCGGGTGAATGGGGACGACAGCCGGAGCACGTGCGCAACCTTGACCGCGAATGGCCGGCAGCTCGCGCGGGGGCGGCTGGCGCCGGGCGCATCCGTCGAGGTGAGCATGTCCCACGTATGAAATGCCTGACCTAACGAGAATCCACCCGTTCACGGTGGCAGATCGGGCCGGTGGCGCGCATGATGGTCTGGGGGCGTCGCGGTCCCCAGTGAATGTCACCGAGTGAATGAACCGAGTGAATGTCACCCAAGTGGAGGAACAGCATGAGCTACGCACACACCGTCACGGTCAATGTCTCGTTCGACGAAGCGGTCCGGATGGCCCGGGAAGCACTGGCCGACCAGGGATTCGGCATACTGACCGAAATCGACATACAGTCCACCTTCGCCGCCAAGCTCGGCCAGGAGGCCGCCGACGCCGTCGGCGACTACCTGATTCTCGGTGCCTGCAATCCCGCCCTGGCCCAGCGGGCCGTAACCGCCGACCCGGGCATCGGCGCCCTGCTCCCCTGCAACGTGGTCGTGCGCCGCCACGCGGGGGCCGGTGAAACCACCGTGGAAGCCCTCGACCCGGCCATCATGGCGCAGCTCAGCACGAAACCGGAGATCGAGCAGGTCTCCATCGAAGCGGATGCCCGGCTGCGCGCAGCCCTCGCGGCCGTGCTCGCCGGCGCAACGCAGTAGCCAACGCGCAGCGCTGGATGCGCAGGTCCACCGGGCGCCGCGCTCCGCGCTCCGCTTGCCGCTGACTCAGCTCGCGAGCGCATCGACACGACAACGCCCGACCTCGAAAAGGCCGGGCGTTGTCGTGAACGGATTCTGCGGGTGCAGCGCTGCTGCTACGGGGCGGCGTACCCGGCTGCGGCCTCGGCCAGCAGGTCGGCCTCGGCCCAGGTCGCGAGGTTCGCGCGCAGCTTCACGCCGAGGTCGGCGTCGACGCTGGTCCAGTACGCGATAGCTCGCTCGGTCACTTCGGGACGTTCCACCCCGCTGATGGCACCGGTGATGGTGTCGAGGAAGCGCGCCTTGGCGTCATCGTCGTAGACCTCGCGGTACAGCGTCCCGGCCTGGCCGAAGTCGCTGTCCTCGCTGCGCAGCTGCGCGGCGGCGCGCACGAGTTCGCCGTCGTTCTCCCAGCTTCCGTCGGTTGCCGCCTGCGGGTCGGCCACCGGGCCGCCCAGCGAGTTCGGAGCGTAGTTCGGGACATCCGTCGCGTTGAAGTGATAGCGAGCGGCGCCATCCTGCGAGTAGTTGTTCACGGGAGCCTTCGCGGCGTTCACCGGCAGCTGGTTGAAGTTCGTGCCGACACGGTATCGCTGGGCGTCCGGGTAGGAGAAGATGCGCGCCATCAGCATCTTGTCAGGACTCGCCGCGATGCCGGGCACGAAGTTCGCCGGGGAGAACGCGGCCTGCTCGATCTCAGCGAAGAAGTTCTCCGGGTTGCGGTTCAGGGTGTGCGTGCCGACCTTGACCAGCGGGTAGTCTGCGTGCGGCCACACCTTGGTGATGTCGAACGGGTTGAACCGGTAGGCCTTGGCGTCGTCGTACGGCATGATCTGCACCGAGACGTCCCAAGACGGGAAGTTTCCGGCATCGATGGCGTCGAAGAGGTCGCGACGGTAGTAGTCGGCGTCGGCCCCCGCGATGAGCTCAGCCTCCGAGCCCTCCATCTCGATGTTGCCCTGGTTGGAGGTGAAGTGGTACTTGACCCAGAAGCGCTCACCGGCGGCGTTGATCCACTGGTAGGTGTGCGAGCCGAAGCCGGGCATCTCGCGCCAGGAGCGCGGCAGGCCGCGGTCGCCCATCAGGTAGGTCACCTGGTGCGCGGACTCCGGGGAGAGGGTCCAGAAGTCCCACTGCATGGTCGCGTCGCGCAGGCCGGAGCCTGGCAGGCGCTTCTGCGAGTGGATGAAGTCGGGGAACTTGATGCCGTCGCGGATGAAGAACACCGGTGTGTTGTTGCCGACGATGTCGTAGTTGCCCTCGGAGGTGTAGAACTTCACCGAGAAGCCGCGCACGTCGCGCCAGGTGTCGGGGCTGCCCTGCTCACCGGCAACGCTGGAGAAGCGCTGCAGCGTCTCGGTGGTCGTTCCGGGCGCGAAGACGGCGGCGCGGGTGTACGCGGAGACGTCTCCGGTCACCTCGAAGACGCCGTGCGCTCCGCCGCCCTTGGCGTGCACGATGCGCTCCGGAATGCGCTCGCGGTTGAACTGGGCGAGCTTCTCGACCAGGTAGACGTCGTGCAGGGCAGTGACTCCCTGGGTTCCAACGGTCAGGGAGTGCTCGTCGCTGACGACGGGCGTTCCCGTCTGCGTGGTGGTGGACTTGATTGTCATTGTGCTCCTTCGTTCGACAGCGGTGCAGGTGTGGAAAGCGCGGTAAGTGTGGCGGTCTGGCAGTCGGGGCAGAGGCCCCAGTAGGTGACCTCGGCGGTTTGCACGGTAAATCCGGAGGTGTTCGAGGGCGTCAGGCAGGGGGACTCACCCACGGCGCAGTCGACGTCGTGCACCGCGCTGCACCGGGTGCAGACGATGTGGTGGTGGTTGTCGCCGACCCGGCGTTCGAAGAGAGCCGGGGAGCCGGCCGGCTCGATCTTGCGGGCGATCCCCGCGCCGGTGAAGGCCGCGAGCACACCATATACCGCCTGCAGTGAGGTGCCCGGCAGCTCGGCTCGAACCGTGGCGTAGAGCCGCTCCGCGGTCGAGTGCGGGGCCTGGTCGAGAACACGCAGCACCGCCAAGCGGGGCCCGGTGACCTTGAGCCCAGACGCACGGATGCTGTCGGCGAGCAGACCGGAAGCCTCAACCGCCCGCACCCGCCCTGTTTCCGTCATGCGCCCCACGCTAACAGTTGTTTTGAATTACTCAAAACAATGGCGACCACCGGGCGTGGCGCACGCGGGCTGCTGGGCGCGGATCACCGGCTCAGGACGGCGAGCCGAGTGCCGATTGGTAAACGTCGACGACCCGGGCCAGGAAGGCCTCGATGACCTCTCGTTCCTCATCAGAGAGATCCTGGGTGAGCGCCGCCACTCCCCCGATCACCGGAAGCAGTTGCTGGAACGCCCGCGAAACCGACTCCTGAGCCGGCACCACGACCACCTTGCGCCGATCCGACGAGTGCGGATGGCGCTGGGCGTGACCGAGGGCCACGAGCCGGTCGACCACGAGAGTGGTTGCCGCCGTGGAGATGTCCAGGCAGCGGGACAGCTCGCCCGGGGTCAGCGACCCCTCCCGGATCAGGTGCTCCATCGCGGACAGGTCGGTGGCGTTCACCTCGAGCGCCTGCCCGACCTGGCGCTCGAAGGCGCGGGACAGGTGCACGATGTCGTGCAGCTGGAACCCGATCCGGTCCGAAACCGGCAGACTGGAATCCCGACTTTCGCCGCTCCCCGGCGCGCCGACGACCCCGGCCGCGGAGCCGGGAGCGAACTTGCGACGCTCTTCCATAGGAGCCATACTATTACGAAGATTGCTAGGACGCCTAGCAATCAGGCTTCTTGGAGGAATTTTGCTCGCGATTCAGCGGATCATCACCGGTCGACGCACGGCCTGGATCGTACTGATCGCGACGATTGTCGCCGTCGGTCTGCTCTTCTCCCTCCTCCCCTCCGACGATTCCGAGGAGTTTCCCACCTCCGGGCTGCCCACATCCAGCCAGGCCGCACAGGTCGACGCTCTCCTCGCCGAGTTCCCCTCCGCCGAGCAGACCTCCGCGATCGTGGTCTGGACCCGGGAGGGTGCCGACCTGACCCGGGCCGACATCGCAGCCATCGCCGAACGCGGCACCGCCCTCGCCGAGCAGTCGATCGTGCCGCAGGCCACCATGCCGCGGTTCAGCGATGACGGGCAGGCCGCGATCAGCATCGTTCCGCTGGACGCGGACGAGGCCGATGCCGACATCGGCGGGGCGGCCACCGGCATCCGTGACGCCGCGTCCGACGCACTGCCGAGCGGTCTGAACGCCTTTGTCACCGGCGCCGTCGGCTTTCAGTCCGACATCACCAACGCCTTCGCCGGTGCCGACTTCCGGCTGCTGCTCGTCACCGTGATCGTCGTCGCCGTGCTTCTGATCGTCACCTACCGCAGTCCCGTGCTCTGGATCGTTCCGCTCGTCGTCGTCGGCATCGCGGACGGCCTGTCCGGGGTCGTCGTCGGCGCCCTGGCCGAGCCGTTCGGCATCACCCTCGACCCCTCCGTCGCCGGCATCCAGTCCGTGCTGGTCTTCGGCGCTGGCACCAATTACGCCCTGCTGCTCGTGGCCCGCTATCGCGAGGAGTTACTCCGCACCGAGAACCGCAACGGCGCCATGCTGGCCGCGGTGCGCGGTGCCGGTCCGGCCATCGCCGCCAGTGGCGGCACGGTCGCGCTCAGCCTGCTCACCCTGCTGTTCGCCGAGCTGTCCGGCAACCGCGCGCTCGGTTTCGCCTGCGCTATCGGTGTCGTCATCGCCATCATCTTCGCGCTGGTCGTGCTGCCGGCTGCCCTTGTGGTCTGCGGCCGCGGCCTGTTCTGGCCGTTCATCCCCCGCTTCGTGCCGGGCGCCGGTGCCGAGCTGCGTCCCGGCTTCTGGACCCGCCTCGGTCGGGGCGTGCAGCGCCGTCCGATCGTGGTCACCGCGGCATCCGTCGCCGCGATCGGCGCCCTCAGCCTGGGCCTGATCGGCGCCTCCGTAGGGCTGTCGCAGGCCGACCAGCTCCTCGGCAAGCCCGAATCGGTGCAGGCGCAGGCCATCGTGAAGGAATCCTTCTCGGCCGGCTTGACCAGCCAGACCATCGTGCTGGTACCGGATGCCGCGGCCGCCGAGGCCACGACGCTTGCCACCGACACGCCCGGCGTCGAGTCCGTGCTGCCCGGCGAGAGCGCGAACGGCCTGACCCGGCTGAACCTCTCCCTGTCCAGCGAGCCGGGCAGCGACGAAACCTTCTCCGTCATCGACACACTGCGCGGCACCTATGCCGACACCTCGGGCGACGTGTCCGAGGCGCTGGTCGGCGGCAGTGACGCCACGGCGTTCGACAACAAGACGAGCGCCCAGGCCGACCAGGCCCTGATCATCCCGATGATCCTGGCGATCGTGTTCGCCATCCTCGCCCTGCTCCTGCGCTCCCTGGTGGCACCCGTTCTGCTGATCCTCAGCGTACTGGCGACGTACTTCGCCAGCCTCGGTGCCTCCAACTGGATCTTCCAGAACCTGATGGGCTTCCCCGCCTTCAACACCAACGTGGTGCTGTTCGCGTTCCTCTTCCTGGTGGCCCTCGGGGTGGACTACAACATCTTCCTCACCACCCGAGCCCGGGAAGAGAGCATCCGGTTCGGCACGAAGGAGGGCATGGTGCGCGCCCTGTCGTCGACGGGCGCGGTCATCACGAGCGCCGGCATCCTGATCGCGGCGGTCTTCGCCGTGCTGGGCGTGCTGCCAGTCGTGGCTCTCACCCAGATCGGCGTCATCGTCTGCATCGGCGTACTGCTCGACACGCTCGTGGTGCGCACCCTCGTGGTGCCGGCGCTGGTGTTCCTCACCGGCGACAGGTTCTGGTGGCCGTCCCGTCCGGCCGCAAAGGCCCCGCTGGTCTAGCGCACCGCGGGCGAGGATCCGTGTCGAACCCCGAACGAATTCGACGGAGATTTTGCTCTAGACCGCGTGTTCAGGCTCAAAAACCGGTGTTTGACCCAAAATCTCCGTCGAATTGGTTTGACCGCGCGCTCGGAATCGCTCAGCGGGCGCACGGGAGTCCTAGGCCGCCGGCCTCGGGCGGCGTGCGGTGCTGCCACTGCAGCCTCCGTTCGAGCTGCGCACCGAGCGCCAGTAGCGTGGCCTCCCCGCCCGGCCGGCCGATCAGCTGCACTCCCATCGGCAGTCCAGCCCCGGTTTCGGCAACGGGCAGCACGATCGCGGGCAGTCCGCTCACGTTGACCATGGACGTGAACGGGGTGTACTGCACCTGCTGGGCGAAGTTGCGCTCCCCGTCGACCGCGTCGTACCAGCCCAGCGGGCGCGGCGTGAGCGCGAGCGCCGGGGTCAGCACCGCGTCGAACCGGGACAACTGGCGGATGAACGACCGCTCGTAAGCCGACAGGGCCGTGAGCGCCTGAGCCAGATCCCGAGCGGACAGCTCCCGGCCGCGGTTTATCAGCCAGCGGGTGAGCGGCTCGAGCAGCTTCTCCTGCTCCGGGGTGTCGGCGGGGATGCTCGCAGCGCCGGCCTGCCAGATCGCGCGGAACGCCGGCACATAGCTGTCGTCGGGCTCGAGCGCCGTCTCCTCCAGGCCATGGCCCATACTCGCGAACCCGTCGACGGCCACCATCAGGGCGGCCAGCGCCTCGGGAGCGATCTCGATCGGGTAGGCGTCATCCCAGGCGGAGGTTGTCATCACGCCGAGCTGGAACCGGCCCTCGCCGCGCACGGCGGCGGCCAGCAGAGGTGCATCGTCGCCGGGGGGCCGGAGCGAGTACAGGTGCTGCGGATGCCCGCCTCGCGGCGCGATCATGGCGTCCAGCAGCAGGGCGGCATCCGCCACCGTCCGTGCCAGCGGTCCGGCCACGCTGAGACCGCCGAGCGTGTTGATCCCGGACGACGAGGGCACCCGGCCACGCGACGGTTTCAGGCCGACGAGACCGCAGGCTGCCGCGGGGATCCGCACCGAGCCGCCGCCGTCGGAGCCCGGAGCGAAGGGAAGCAGCCGGGCGGCGACGGCCACCGCCGCCCCGCCGCTGGAGCCGCCCGCGCCCCGGGAGCGGTCCCACGGGTTGCGCGCTGGCGGCCCGGCCAGCGTCTCGGTGTACGACGGCAGCCCGAACTCGGGCGTGCTGGTCTTGCCGAGGCTCACGCCGCCGGCCGCGTCCAGGGCGAGCACGAGATCGTCGGACTCGGCCGGCACGTAATCCTGCATCAGCCGCGATCCGAACCGGGCCGGCACGCCGGCGCGGCTCTGCAGGTCCTTGTCGGCGAAGGGCAGACCCCAGAGCGGCATGCTGCGCGGCATCAGCTGCTCGACGAAGCGGGCCCGCTTCCGCGCGGCATCCGCTGTCACGCTCACGAACGCGCCGAGGCCAGAGTCCTGAGCCTCGATCCGGCCCAGGTAGTGCTCGGTCAGCTCGGTGGGGCTGATCTCACCGCGCTGCAGCGCCTGCCATTGTTCGAGAGCGGTCAGTTCATGCGGAGCGGCCATCCCCCGAGCCTAGCCAGCCGGGATGCCGGGCATCGGCGCGACGGAGCGGCGAGACGCTCAGCGGCGCGACGCTCAAGAGTGGGACAGCCCGGTCAGCAACGCCTGGAACGCCCGCGGCGCGGCGCGGAGAACGGATGCCGCCGCCCACGACCCGGCCCACGGCAGCAGCTGCGCGACGTTGATGATCTCGTACTGCACGAGCGACCCGGCCTCCTCCTCGGGCAGCACCTGGTACTCGCCGCGGTACCACCAGCCGCGCCGCAGCACGAGTCGGCGTCGGTCCCGGTCGGTGTGCACGTTGCCCCCGCCGGCCGCCCCCGAGGCCATCGCCGTCACGAGCCGGTTGAACACGGCGTCGGGGCCGGCCTCGAGGTGTCCTGCGAACGAGCGCAACACGATGTGGCGCTCGGGCAGGGTGGGCAGGGCATCGGTCATCCCTCGATTTTAGGCGTCCGCCGGCCGCAGGCTCGCCGCTGCGCCTATTTGAGGCTCTTCTGCAGGAGCACGGTGCCGAGCCAGCGGTCGAACTTGAAGCCGACCTTGCCCATCCGGCCGATCTCCGCGAATCCGAAGTCGAGGTGCAGCTTGATCGACGCGTCGGCGCCTTGGTCGGCGACGACCGAGATGATCTCCTTGAGCCCGGCCGCCTGGGAGCGCTCAATGAGTTCGCCGAGCAGCATCCGGCCCAGTCCCTTGCCGGTGGAGGCCGCTCCGAGGTAGATCGAGTTCTCGACCGTGAACCGGTAGGCGCGTTTCTGCTTCCACGGGCTGACCAGGGCGTAGCCGAGCAGCTGGCCGGCCGGGGAGACGGCCACGATGAACGGCATCCCGAGCTTGCCCAGATAGTAGAACTTGCTGCGCCACTCGGCGAGGGTCATCGGGTCGACGTCGAAGGTGACCGTGCTGTTGGCGACGTAGTAGTTGTAGACCTCCCGGATATACGGCAGATCAGTGATTTGGGCCTCACGCATGGTGAATCCGAACGGCGCCTCTTCCGCGGGCGTCGGTCGAAGGTGCCGGGGCAATTGCCGACGCGGCTGGTATTCCTCTTCAAGCACAGCTAACTCCTCCAGAGAGCTCCAGATTACCCGAGGGACCAGTCCACCGGGGCCGCCCCGGTGCGGCCGAGGTACTCGTTGGCCCGGCTGAACGGCTTTGAACCGAAGAATCCGCGCCTGGCCGACAGCGGGCTCGGGTGCGCGGACTCGATCACCGGCGTGTCCCCGAGGAGCGGCCGCAGCGTGCCGGCATCCTTCCCCCACAGGATCGCCACGAGCGGCCGGTCCCGGGCGACAAGGGCGCGAATGGCCTGCTCGGTCACGCACTCCCAGCCGCGGCGCCGGTGCGACCCGGCCAGGCCGGCCTGCACGGTGAGTACGCGGTTGAGCAGCAGCACCCCCCGCCGCGACCACGGCGAGAGGTCTCCAGTGGCGGCGGTGACGCCCACGTCGTCGTGCAGCTCCCGGCAGATGTTCGCCAGGCTGCGCGGCAGCGGCCGCACGTGTGCCTCGGTCGCGAAGGCGAGCCCGATCGGATGTCCCCGGGTCGGGTACGGGTCCTGGCCGACGATGAGCACCCGCACGGCATCGAACGGCTCGGCGAAGGCGCGGAAGACGTTCTCCGGGGCCGGTAGCCAGATACGGCCGGCCAGAGTCTCGGCGCGCAGGAGCTCCGCCATCCGGTCGATCTCCGGCCCCACCGGCGCCAGCGCCTGGGCCCAGCCAAGATCGATGGCCCGGCTCTCGGTCAGCGCCGCGAGGGTGACGGGCATGATGCTCGGCTCAGGCCCCAAAGGTGCTCACGAGCACCCCGCCGTCGGCCTCGCTGACCCGCCAGACACTGCCGGCTCCGACGACGCTGAGCGCGCCCTCGCCGACGACCAGCGCGGTGTTCTCGTCGACGGCCAGGCCGCCGTCGATCAGGCCGGCCTCGGTGGCCGCGACCAACCGGGACAGCGTGCCCCACTGGGCGGCGTGCACCTCCACGGTGACGTCGAGCAGCCCGATGCCGGGTTCAACGGTGATCTCGTCGAGCCCCTCGGCGGCGTGTTCGCCGCTGACCTCGACGCCGCCCATGCGCCAGCCGCCGATCAGGGCACGCTCGGCCGCGATCATCGCGCCGGCAGAGAATCCGAGATAGGGGATGCCGGCGGCCACCTGACGACGGATCTCACCGAATATCGGGGCCACGGCGACCAGGTAGGCGGGGGTGACTCCGCCGCCGACCAGGATTCCGTCGGCCTCGGACACAGCGGTCAGGGCGAAGACGTCGCCCGGGGCGACGACGGTGACCTTCGGCTCGAACTCGCCGGCCGCGGAAACGGCGGCGACCAGGTTCGCGGCGTGGTCGGCGGCGTCTTCGGCACGCACGACGAGGATCGCGATGCCAGGCTCCGCGCGGCCTGCCACGACTCCGCGCGCCGTGGCCTCGGCCAGGAAGGGTCCGAAGACGGCCGCGTCTGTCCGGGGGTTCCAACCGCCGCCGACCAGGTGCACGCTCACAGCAGGGCGCCCCGGGCCACGAGGGGCAGGCTGGCGGCGAGCAGGCTCGCGACAGGCAGGTCGTCATCGAGCTGTGCGCCGCCCGGCAGGCTCGCACCGGTGAGGCTCTCCGCTACGGGAGGCAGCGAGGACCAGGGGAACACGATCCAGCGGTCCGTTTCACACCAGGTGAAATCGGGCACCAGCACGGTGCGAGGCTTCGTGTACAGGGTGGCGGTGCGCACCTCGCAGGCGGTTTCCCGCAGCAGCGCGACGACCATCGCGAGGGTGTGCCCGGAGTCGGAGACGTCGTCGACGAGCAGCACCCGCAGGCCGGTTAGCGACGGCGCGTCGAGCATCGGTCCCGACAGGACCGGCACGGGGAGGCGCTCGTCGACGCCGGTGTAGAACTGCACGTTGATGCTGCCGCAGTTCTTGGTGCCCAGCGCATACGACATGGCGCCGGCGAGCAGCAGCCCGCCGCGGGCGATGGCGATCACGACATCCGGCTGGAAGCCGCTCGACAGCACCGCCTTCGACAGCTGGCGGGACGCGTCCGCGAACACGTCCCAGCCCAGCACTTCCCGCTCAATTCCGGTCACATCACGTGCAGCGTCGTCCGCGTCGAATCCCATTTCCCAATGGTAGGTCACGGCGCGGTCACGATGAGCTCAGGCCAGGTGCCGCTCCTCGTGGCCGTTATAGAGCGAGAGCGGCCGGATCAGGGCATTCGATGCGGTCTGCTCGATGATGTGCGCGGTCCACCCGGTCAGTCGCGCCGCGACGAAGATCGGCGTGAAAGTGAGGGTGTCGAATCCCATCAGGTTGTACGCCGGTCCCGACGGGTAGTCCAGGTTGGGCAGGATGCCGGTGCGCGTCGTCATCCCCGCCTCGAGGGATTCGTAGAGCTCCAGCAGGTCCGGCCGGTCATAATGCTCGACCAGGGTGACCAGCGCGGTGCGCATGGTCGGCACCCGCGAGTCCCCGTGCTTGTACACCCGGTGGCCGAAGCCCATCACCTTCCGCTTTGCGGCGAGGGTCTCATTCAGCCACGCCTCGGCGCGCTTCCCGGCGCCCAGGCCGAGCCCGATTTCATCGAAAATGTGCATCACGGCCTCGTTCGCCCCGCCGTGCAGCGCGCCCTTGAGAGCCCCGATCGCTCCGGTGACCGCGGAGTGCAGGTCGGACAGGGTCGAGGTGATCACGCGGGCGGTGAACGTCGACGCGTTGAAGGAGTGCTCCGCATACATGATCATGGACACATCGAACGCGTTCACGACCACGAGTTCGGGCACCTCGCCGAACGTCATGAACAGGAAGTTGGCCGAGTAGCCGAGGTCGCTGCGCGGTTCGATCAGCTCGAGGCCGTGGCGGCGGCGCTGGTCGTAGGCCACGATCGCCGGCATCTGGGCCCAGAGCCGCAGGCCCTTGGCACGGTTGGCCGCCGGCGACGCGTCGGCCGCATCGGGGTCGTTCGCGCCGATCAGGCTGACCGCCGTGCGCACGACGTCCATCGGGTGCGCCGTCATCGGCAGCTCGTCGATGACGCGCTTCACGGCAGGAGTCAGGTGCCGGAGGGAGCGTTCCTGCTCCTCGAATTCGCCCAGCTCGACGTCGGTCGGCAACTCGCCGTGCCAGAGCAGGTAGGCCACCTCCTCGAAGCTCTTCTGTGCCGCGAGTTCCTGCACCGGGTAGCCCCGGTACAGCAGCGAGTTCGATTCGGGGTTGACCTTGGACACCTGCGTACGGTCGACCACGACGCCGGCGAGGCCCTTGTAAATGGTCGGTTCGTTCTGACTCATGTCGCTCCCTTGCGTTGAGACTGGATCTGCGTGCGGGGCCGGGCTGCTACGAGGCAACATCCGGGTTGAGGGTGAAGTTGAAGACGCCGGAATCGAAGTGGCTGTACGACTCGTAGTCGAGCAGCTCGTAGAGCCTCGCCCGGTGCTGCATCTCCGGCAGCAAGCCGGTCAGTGAGCCCTGCGCCTCGATGGTGTCGAGGCCGCGTTCGGCCGCCCCCATCGCGAGGCGCAGCAGGGACACTGGGAAGATGACGATGTTCATGCCGACATCCGCCAGCTGCTGGGTCGTGTAGAGCTCGCCCTTGCCGAACTCGGTCATGTTCGCCAGCACCGGCACGTCCACGGCGGCGCGGATGGCCGCAAACTCGGCCAGGGATGCCATCGCCTCCGGAAAGATCGCGTCGGCCCCGGCGTCGACGAGCTTCTTCGCCCGGTCGACCGCGGCAGCCAGGCCGTCGACGGCACGGATGTCCGTGCGCGCCATGATCAGGAAGTTCGGGTCGCGCCGGGCGTCGACGGCCGCCCGGATGCGCTTGGCCGCCGTGTCGTCGTCGACGACCTGCTTGCCGTCGAGGTGACCGCAGCGTTTCGGATTGACCTGGTCCTCGATGTGCATGCCAGCCAGACCGGCATCCTCGAGCGTCTGGATCGTGCGTGCCACGTTCATCGGCTCGCCGAAGCCGGTGTCGGCGTCCACGATCGTGGGCAGGTCGCTCATCCGGGCGATCTGCTGGCTCCGTCCGGCCACCTCGGTGAGAGTGGTCAGGCCGATGTCGGGCAGACCCAGGTCGGCCGAGAGCACCGCGCCGGAGATGTACACCCCTTCGAAGCCCTTGGCCGCGATCAGTCGAGCCGAGAGCGGGTTGAACGCACCGGGGAAGCGCAGCAGCCGGCCGCTCGCCAGGTCCTTGCGGAACGCGGCCCGCTTGGCGGCCGGGCTGACTTTCGAGTACAACATCAGAAGATTCCGTTCGGGGTGGGAAGTGAGGCGAGCAACCCGTTACGGGCCACGATGGTGAGCTGGCCGAGCTCCCCGGCGCCAAGCCGCGGCAGGCGTTCGGCCGCGGCGAGGAAGCGCACGATCTCGCCCTCCTCGACCACGTCGGCCGCGAGGGTGCGGAACTTGTGCACGTATTCGGCCCGCCCGAACGGCTTCGCGCCGAGCGGATGGGCGTCGGCGACGGCGATCTCGTCGACGACCCGGCTGCCGTCGGTGAGCTCGATCTCGACTCTACCGCCGAAGGCCTTCTCGGCCGGGTCGAGCGAGTGGTACCGGCGGGTCCACTCGCTGTCTTCCGTGGTGGTCACCTTGTTCCAGAGGGCGATCGTGTCGGCCCGGCCGGCGCGTTCGGGCCGGTAGGAATCCACGTGGTGCCAGCTGCCGTCTTGCAGGGCGACCGTGAAGATGTATGGGATGGAGTGGTCGAGGGTCTCCCGGCTGGCCGTGGGGTCGTACTTCTGCGGGTCGTTCGCGCCCGAGCCGATCACGTAGTGGGTGTGGTGGCTGGTGTGGATGACGACGGATACGACGTTGGCCGGATCGGACAGGGCCGGGTGCTCCCGGTGCAGCTTCCGGGCCAGGTCGATCCACGCCTGCGCCTGATACTCCGCCGAGTGTTCCTTCGTGTAGCTGTCCAGGATGGCGCGCTTGGCTTCACCATTCGACGGCAGCGACACCTCGTAGGCGGCATCCGGCCCGTCGAGCAGCCAGGCGATCACGCCGTCTTCACCCTCGTAGATCGGGGTGGGGCTGGTTTCGCCGCGCATCGCGCGGTCGACCGCCTCCACCGCCATCTTGCCGGCGAAGGCCGGGGCGTGTGCCTTCCAGCTGGAGATCTCGCCCTTCCTGGACTGCCGGGTGGCCGTCGTGGTGTGCAGCGCCTGCCCCACCGCCTGGAAGATGGTCTCGGGGTCGAGCCCGAGCAGGGTGCCGATGCCGGCGGCCGCCGACGGGCCGAGGTGGGCCACGTGGTCGATCTTGTGCGCGTGCAGGCTGATGCCCTTGACCAGGTCGATCTGGATCTCGTAGCCCGTGGCGATGCCGCGCACGAGGTCGCGACCGGTCAATCCGCGGGCGGTGGCGAGGTGCTGGGCGACCGCGACGACCGGCGGGATGTTGTCGCCGGGGTGTGAGTACTCGGCGGCGAGGAACGTGTCGTGGTAGTCGAGCTCACGCACGGCGACCCCGTTGGCCCAGGCCGCCCACTCAGGTGACACCCGGCGGGAGCGCTGCTCGCCGAACACGGTCGCCCCGACGCCGTTGAACGAACGCGGGTGCGCCAGCGCCTGCGAGCGGGCCGACACCACCGGGCGCCGGGTCAGCGACGCCGCGGCGACGGCGGCGTTGTCGATCACCCGGTTGACGATCATCTCGGTCACCTCGTCGCTCACCCCGACCGGGTCGGAAGCGACCTCGGCGATCTTCCAGGCCAGCTGGTCGGTGCGGGCAAGGTTCTCGTCGCTGCGGTGAACACGAACGTGGTGGAGCTGCACGGTGGATCCCTTCGATTGGTTCGATTGGTTCGATTGGTTCGAATAGTGCGGTCAGCGCGGTGGAGGCGATGGGTCGGCCGGAACGGCCGACGATCCCCGGAGGGTCGCGAGAACGCTGGTGAGGCTCTGGTGGAGGTGCACGTGCGTGGCGTGGGCGGCCAGCGACGAGTCGCCCGCCAGAACGGCGTTCACGATGAGCAGGTGCTCGGCGGCGGCGCTTCGGAGCCGGTCCGGGTTGTCCCGGGCCAGGCGACGGATGCGGGCGAGGTGCGTGCGCACCCCGGCGAGCGCACCCACGAGGAAGGGGTTCGCCACGGCCACGTCGAGGGCCAGGTCGAACTCGTCGATCAGCTCGTAGTAGCGGCGTAGTCCCGCCTTGCCGTGCCGGAGCAGCTCCGGGGCCGCAAGGAACTGCGTGCGGAGAGCCTCGAAGACCGCCGGGTCGCGGCGCTCGGCGGCGATCCGGGCTGCGTGTTCCTCCAACGCCCGTCGCACCTCGTAGAGTTCCCCGATTCTGTCCACGCTCATCTCGGTGACCATGAACCCACGGCCGGTGCGGCCGGCCACCAGACCGTCGGCGATCAGCCGGGCGATCGCCGCGCGCAGAGGGGTGCGCGACACCCCGATCCGGGCGGCTTGCTCCACCTCGAGCAGCCCCGTGCCGGGCGCCAGGAGGCCGTCGAGAATCTCGCCGCGCAGCTGCCGGTAGGCGCGTTCGCTTGCGCGAACCGGAGCCGTGGTCCCCGTCGTTGGGGTTTCTGTATACACAAATCACATGTTATTCCCTTATTGCGGGTTATGTGCCAGACTTCACGAATTCTATGTATACATAGGAACTTCAACGGAGAGGTTCGAATGTCAGGGAAAGCTTCGGCGGGGTATCACGACCTGTGGCAGAGAAGCATCGATGACGGCACGCGTTCGGCGTTCTGGCTGCAGGCAGCCCGGGCAATCGACTGGACCGTTCCGCCGACGGTGGCGCTGGAGGAACGCTTCCCCGGCGCCTGGCGCTGGTTCCCGGACGGCGAACTCAACACCAGCTACAACGCGCTCGACCGCCACGTGCTTGCCGGCCGCGGCGAACAGACGGCCGTCATCTACGACTCGGCGATGTCCGGCACCCGGGTGCGCCTGAGCTACCGCGAACTTCTGGGACGCGTCGAGCGCTTCGCCGGGGTGCTCCGCGCCAGCGGCGTCGGCCAGGGCGACCGGGTGATCGTCTACCTGCCGATGATCCCGGAAGCCATCGTCGCCATGCTGGCGTGTGCCCGCATCGGCGCCATCCACTCCGTCGTCTTCGGCGGCTTCGCAGCCAGCGAGCTCGCCGTGCGGATCGACGATGCGCGACCGACCGTGATCGTGACCGCCTCCGGCGGCCTCGAACCGGGCCGGGCGGTCGAATACCTGCCTCTGGTCGAACGCGCCCTCGCTCGCAGCAAGGGCTCGGTGCACACCGTCATCGTGCGCGACCGGGAGATGGTCCCCGGCTGCGCCGCCGACTACGCCGGCACCAGCGACGTGGCCTGGCTGGACTGGGCCCACGAGGAGAACGAGGCCTCCCCGGCCGCGCCGATCAGCCTTCGCTCCGACGACCCGCTCTACATCCTGTACACCTCCGGAACGACCGGCAATCCGAAGGGGATCGTCCGCGACAACGGCGGCCACGCCGTGGCGCTGGCCTGGTCGATGGCCAACATCTACAACGTCAAGCCCGGCGACGTCTTCTGGGCGGCCTCTGACGTCGGCTGGGTGGTCGGCCACTCCTACATCGTCTATGCCCCGCTGCTGGTCGGCGCCACCACGGTCATCTATGAGGGCAAACCGGTCGGCACCCCGGATGCCGGGGCGTTCTGGCGCGTGGTGGAGGACTACCAGGTGTCAGTCCTGTTCACGGCGCCCACGGCCATCCGTGCCATCCGCCGCGTCGACCCTGACCTGGTCGAACTGGCGGGGCACGACATCCAGAGCCTGCACGGGCTGTTCCTGGCCGGCGAACGCCTCGACCCGGAGACATACCACTGGGCCAATGACGGGCTGCACTGCCCGGTGGTCGATCACTGGTGGCAGACCGAGACCGGCTGGGCGATCTGCGCGAACCCGCGGGGCATCGCCGACATCCCGACGAAACCGGGCTCGGCCACGTTCCCGGTGCCCGGCTACGACATCGCCATCCTCGATTCCCAGGGCAAGCCGGTCACGAAGGCCGGCAAGGACGGCAACATCGCCATCCGCCTCCCGCTGCCGCCCGGCGCCCTGCTCGGGATCTGGGGCAGCGAAGACCGCTTCGAAAGCTCCTACCTGTCGGCTTTCCCCGGCTTCTACGCCACCGGAGATTCCGGCCACTTCGACGAGGACGGCTACCTCTATGTGATGGGCCGCACCGACGACGTGATCAACGTTGCCGGGCACCGACTGTCCACCGGCTCGCTCGAGGAGGTGCTCACCCTGCACCCTGCGGTCGCCGAGTGCGCGGTGCTCGGCGTGCGCGACCCTCTCAAGGGGCAGCGCGCGGCCGGCTTCGTCACGCTCAAGTCCGGGACCACGATCGACCACGACACTCTCGGCGCAGAGCTCATCGCGCTGGTGCGGGAGCATGTCGGGCCGGTGGCCGCGTTCCGAGACGTGACCATCCTGGACAGGCTGCCGAAGACCCGGTCGGGGAAGATCCTCCGCAAGACCATCCGGCAGATCGTCGATGGCGAGGCCTACACCGTACCGCCGACGATCGAGGATCCCACGGTTCTCGACGCCCTCAAGCAGGCCGTGCATGGAGTCGGCCCGAACGCCTGAAGCACCAGTCGACCCCCACAGATCACCCCAGCACCATCCCACACAGTCACATCCCTTCACCGGAGCAAAGGAGCCCGCATGGCGGAATCACTGAAAGACAAACTCCCGGACGGAGTAAAACCGTCCACCATCGACTACATCGCGTATGAGAAGACGCCGAAGTTCATCCAGCTGAAGAAGCAGCGCCGCGGGTTCGTGCTGCCGCTGGCCGCCTTCTTCTTCATCTGGTACTTCGCCTTCGTGCTCGTCGCGGCCTACCTGCCCGACGTGATGGCAATCCCGGTCTTCGGCAAGTTCAACCTCGGACTGGTGCTCGGCCTCGGCCAGTTCGTCACCACCTTCGCCATCACCATGTGGTACGTGTCGTACTCGAACCGCCGTCTCGACCCCCTCGGGGCCGAGCTGCGTGCCGAGCTTGAGGAGATGGACAAGAAATGATCGCAACCAGCATTCTGCAGTCCCTGCCGGGCCGCCTGGCCCAAGCCGTCGAACCCGCGGAAAACAACCCCGTGCTGAACATCTCGATCTTCCTCGCTTTCGTGGCGGTCACCCTGATCGTCGTCATTCGCGCCGGGCGCAACAACAAGACCGCGGCCGACTACTACACCGGCGGCCGGTCCTTCACCGGCCCGCAGAACGGGTTCGCCATCGCCGGCGACTACCTCTCCGCGGCGTCGTTCCTCGGCATCGTCGGGGCGATCGCGGTCAGCGGTTACGACGGCTTCCTGTACTCGATCGGCTTCCTCGTGGCCTGGCTCGTCGCCCTGCTGCTGGTGGCCGAGCTCATGCGCAACACCGGCAAGTACACCATGGCGGATGTGCTCTCCTTCCGCCTGCGTCAGGGTCCCGTGCGCGTGGCCGCGGCGACGACCACCCTTGCCGTCTGCTTCTTCTACCTCCTCGCCCAGATGGCCGGAGCCGGCGGCCTTGTGTCGCTGCTCCTCGGCATCAACGACAAGGTCGGACAGTCCGTCGTGGTCACCGTGGTCGGCGGCCTGATGATCATGTACGTGCTCATCGGTGGTATGAAGGGCACCACCTGGGTGCAGATCATCAAGGCGTTCCTGCTCATCATCGGCGCATTCGCGATGACCGTCTGGGTGCTGGCCATCAACGGCTTCAACTTCTCGGCGCTTCTCGACTCGGCCATCGCCGCCTCGACGAGTGTGCCGGCCGACGCCATCCTGGTGCCCGGCCTGAAATACGGCGAGAACCCGCTCGACTTCGTCTCGCTCGCCATCGCCCTGGTGCTCGGCACCGCGGGCCTGCCGCACGTGTTGATGCGCTTCTACACGGTGCCCAGCGCCAAGGAAGCCCGTCGCTCGGTCGTCTGGGCGATCTGGCTGATCGGTGCGTTCTATCTGTTCACGCTGGTGCTCGGCTTCGGTGCCGCCGCGCTCGTCGGAGCAGATGTCATCCTCGCCGCTCCCGGCGGAGTGAACTCGGCCGCGCCGCTGCTCTCCCTCGCGCTCGGCGGACCGCTGCTGCTCGGCTTCATCTCGGCCATTGCGTTCGCCACGATCCTGGCCGTGGTGGCCGGGATCACGATCACCGCCGCGACCTCCTTCGCTCACGACATCTACATGAGCGTGATCAAGAAGGGCAAGGGTGACCCCGACGCCGAGGTCAAGGTCGCACGTCGTACCGTCGTCATCATCGGCATCCTCTCGATCGCCGGCGGCATCGGCGTGCAGGGGCAGAACATCGCCTTCCTGGTGGCCCTGGCCTTCGCCGTCGCGGCGAGCGCCAACCTGCCGACCATCCTGTACTCGCTCTTCTGGCGCGGCTTCACCACCCGCGGCGCCGTGTGGAGCATGTACGGCGGCCTTGCGGTCACCGTCGGTCTGATCATCTTCTCGCCGGTCTTCTCCGGCACGGAGACGTCGATGTTCGGTGCAGACGTCGACTTCGCCTGGTTCCCTCTGAGCAACCCCGGCATCATCTCCATCCCAATCGGGTTCTTCCTGGGCTGGCTCGGCTCGATCACCAGCACTCGCAAGGAAGACCCGCTGCTGGCCGCGGAAATGTCCGTGCGGTCCATGACCGGCTTCGGCGCCGAGAAGGCCTCCGAGCACTGATCGAAACCGTACGACCCGCATGACCACTACTCCCCTCGGCTGCACCCCAGCCGGGGGGAGTAGTGTCGTTCCGCGGGCCGGAGGGCCAGACCATCCGCCTGCGCCGAGCCTTTGACGCATGACTGGAGAAGATTCTCAATGAAAGCTGCACGTTTCCACGGCCAGAAAAACGTCCACATTGAAAGCATCGAAGAGCCGGAGACCCGCAGCGGCACAGTGAAGATCGCAGTCGCCTGGTGCGCCATCAGCGGCACCGACCTTCACGAGTATCTCGACGGCCCGATCTTCATCTCGGCGCCCGGCCACCCGCATCCGCTTTCGCATGAATCCCTCCCGGTCACCATGGGCCACGAGTTCGACCTCACCAGCGAGGGCTTCGACACCCTGATCAACCACAACGACACTGCTGTGAAAATCCTGGTCCACCCCTAGGCAGAACGCTTGAGTGCGTCAGTCTTTGGGTGCCAGCGGCCCCCGCGCGACTCGCGTGGGGGCCGCCTGCGCAACCGGCTTGATCACGATCAGGTCCAGATTGACGTGGGCCGGGCGTTCGACGCTCGACACGATCGTCTCGGCAATATCTTCGGCGGTGAGCGGATTCGGCACCCCGGCGTAGGCCGCGGCAGCCTTCTCCGCATCACCGTTGAAGCGCACCAGCCCGAATTCCTCGGTCTGCACCATCCCGGGGGCAACCTCGATCACCCGGATCGGCTCGCCATTCAATTCCAGGCGCAAGACTTCCATCAGGGCGTGCGCGGCGAACTTCGCCGCGTTATACCCTCCACCTCCGAGGTAGGCGACATGACCCGCAATGGACGTGACCGTGACAATGTCGGCGGCGCCGCCCTCCGCCCGGATCCCGGCCCGCAGCAAGGGCAGCACGGCGCTCGTGACCCGCTTGACCGCGAGCACGTTGATCTCGAACATCCAGGCCCAGTCCTCGATCTTCGATTCCTCGACGGTGTCCAGCCCCACTGCGCCGCCCGCGTTGTTGACCAGCGCGTGCACCGGCCCGGACGCCGCGAGATAGTCGCGCAGCGCGTCCACGTCGGCCTGCCGGGTGAGGTCGGCCGTGAAGACCTGCGCCCCGGTCTCCGCCTGCAGCGTCGCGAGGCGGTCGGCGCGGCGAGCCACCCCCACCACATCCCAGCCCCGCTGGCGGAACAGGCGCACGGTGGCGGCACCGATCCCCGAACTCGCACCGGTCACAACGACTCTTTTTGTACCCATGGTTCCATTCTGGTCGGAGAAGCAGCATGATGAGCCCACGCGCCGCCGGAATACCGCACGTGCAGAAACGACGCGTGCCGCTCTGGGACAATGCGCGCTGGATCGCGATCGCCCTGGTTGTGCTCGGGCACGCCATCCTGAAACTCATCGCCGAGTCGGATGTCGCCTACGAGTTCTATCTGTTCGTCTACGCCTTCCACGTTCCGCTGTTCGTCGCCGTCAGCGGGTACTTCGCCCGGTCGGGCCCGCTCGGCACCCGCCAGCTGCATCGTCTGGTCACCGACATCGTGCTCCCCTACGTGATCTTCGAGACGATCTGGACAGTCGTGCACTGGCTACTCGGCGGCGAATTCCGCCTGGACTACTCGTCCCCCTCCTGGACCCTGTGGTTCCTGATCGCCCTCCTGGCCTGGCGCCTCGCCCTGCCCTTCCTCGTGCTGCTGCGCCATCCGCTGCTGATCAGTGTGATCATCTCCGTCGGCGCCGGGTACTTCGCGTCGATCGACAGCACCTTCGCGCTGTCGCGCACGCTCGGGCTGCTGCCGTTCTTCGTCTTCGGCTGGCAGCTACGCCAGTGGAAGCTCACCGACCGCTGGCTGGGGCTGCACGCCACCGCGGTATGGCGCTGGCGGATCGGCGCGTTCACCCTGTTCACGGCACTGCTGGGCGTGATCGTGGCGAACATCGACGCCCTTCGTGAGGCGCAGGTGCGCCAGTTCCTGCTCTACGACGAGGCCTACCCGGCGTTCGGCTACGACCAGCTCTGGGCTGGCGTCATCCGTCTGGGTCTGCTGCTGCTCGCGTTCGCCCTCATCGTGGCATTCCTGGTGCTCATGCCCCGGCGACGGCTCTGGTTCACGCCCTACGGCGCGGCCACGATGTACATCTACCTGCTGCACAGTTTCGTGCTGTTCCTCCTGCGCGAGAGCGGGGTGCTCGGCGGACCCCAGCCGGGCTGGGTGCTGCCCGCGATGATCGGGTTCAGCGTGCTGATCTCCATCGCCCTCTCGCAGCGGATCGTGCGCAGGGTGTTCCACCCGCTGATCGAGCCGCGCGCCCGCTGGCTGTTCCGCAAGAAGGCGCGCACCGACACCGGCACTATCGTGCTTCCGCACCTCGACGCGCCTGCCGGCACGCTCGCCGCCGAGCCTCCCGCAGAGCCTCCCGCAGACGCACCGCCCGCAGACCCTGCCGTCGGCACACCGCGCGACACGCCGCGCTGACCGCTTCGTGACGCTGTGTTGCGGTGTCCGTTGCCAGCTCGACAACCCCCTGCCTAGAATCGCTGGCAGAGCGCTGGAAGGTCCACGCTCGTCGAGGATCACCCGGGAGATCACCTCATGAGCGACAACGCTGCAGACTGGAAGTTTGAAACCAAGCAGGTGCACTCCGGTGCCCAGCCCGACCCGACCACCAATGCCAGGGCCACCCCGATCTACCAGACCACGTCCTACGTGTTCGACAGCGCCCAGCACGCGCAGAACCTGTTCGCACTGGCCGAATTCGGCAACATCTACACCCGTATCATGAACCCGACCCAGGCCGTCGTCGAAGAGCGCGTCGCCGCCCTCGAAGGGGGCACCGCAGCCCTGCTCCTGGCCTCGGGCCAGGCCGCCTCCACGTTCGCGGTGCTGAACATCGCCCAGGCCGGCGACCACATCGTCTCGTCGAGTTCAATCTACGGCGGAACCTACAACCTGTTCAAGTACACCCTGGCCAAGCTGGGCATCGAGACGACCTTCGTCGAGAACCAGGACGACCCCGAGGAGTGGCGCCGGGCGCTGCGCCCCAACACCAAGCTCTTCTTCGCCGAGACCATCGGCAACCCCAAGATCAATGTGCTCGACATCCGTCTCGTGGCCGATGTGGCGCACGCCGGCGGGGTGCCGCTCATCGTCGACAGCACCATCGCCACCCCCTACCTGATCCGCCCGTTCGAGCACGGCGCGGACATCGTCGTCCACTCGGCGACCAAGTTCCTCGGCGGCCACGGTGCCGTCATCGGCGGCGTCATCGTCGACGGCGGCACGTTCGAATGGTCCAAGAACGTGGAGAAGTTCCCCGGCCTCACCGAGCCGGACCCGTCCTACCACGGCGTCAGTTACACGGGCGCGGTCGGCGACGGCATCGCCTACATCATCAAGGCGCGCGTGCAGCTGCTGCGCGACCTCGGATCCGCGATCGCCCCGGCGAGCGCCTGGCAGCTCATCCAGGGCATCGAGACTCTCAGCCTGCGCATCGAACGCCACGTGCAGAACGCCCAGGACATCGCGGAATGGCTCGAGAACCACCCCGACATCGCCTCGGTCAACTACGCCGGCCTGCCGTCGAGCCCCTGGTACGCCGCCGCCAACACCTACGCGCCCCGCGGTGTCGGCGCCGTGCTGTCCTTCGAGTTGAAGGGCGGAGTGGATGCCGGTCGCGCCCTCGTCGACAACCTTTCCCTGTTCAGCCACCTGGCCAACATCGGCGATGTGCGGTCGCTCGTCATCCACCCGGCCTCGACCACGCACGCGCAGCTCACCCCTGAGCAGCAGCTCACGGCCGGTGTGACGCCGGGCCTGGTGCGCCTCTCCGTCGGCATCGAGAACATCGCCGATCTGAAGGCCGACCTTGAGACCGGCCTGGCGGCCGCCCGCGCGGTTGTGCAGGCATCCCGCGCCAACGCCTGACACGCCCCCAGCCGCTGCCAATCCGGATGGGTATCCCCCCCCCAGGCGGGTGGGTAACCAATTCGACGGAGATTTTGCCTTATACACCCGGTTTCGGCCCGTTTCAGGCCAAAATCGGCAAAATCTCCGTCGAATTCGTTCGGGTGGCGAGCTGATTCGGCTCCGCCGAGTGCGAACGGAGTGCGAACGGAGTGCGAACAGAGTAGAAACCGAGTGGAAACCCAGTGCAACCCGAGTGAAAACCGGGTGCGGCCCGAGTGCCGGCCGGGTACTCCGCGGCGACGGCCGGGCGCGCGGTGCGCTCACCAGACGGTGCGGTGACAATAAGCCGGAAGGGCTGTTCACCCGGCAGAATAGGGAGCCCATGGACTGGCAATATTCGGCAGACACCGTCCCGTCGAGCTTCGTGACCGAAGCCCAGGCGCGGTCGCTGCTCGGCAAACCCCCGGCGACGGGTGCGTGGCGCGACGGCGACCCCGTGGGGAACCGTCGTTTCCTCGACGTCGGTGCGCTGCACTTTGAGGGGGGCAGCAGCCTCGGCGCCGTGCGGATCGCCTACGAGACGTGGGGCGAACTGTCCCCGAGCGGCGACAACGCCGTGCTCATACTGCACGCCCTCACCGGCGACAGCCACCTGGTCGGCCCGGCCGGCCACGGCCACCCGACCGCGGGCTGGTGGAGCAGGATCGTCGGCCCCGGCCTGGCCATCGACACCGACCGCTGGTTCGTGGTTGCCCCGAACATGATCGGTGGCTGCCAGGGCAGCACCGGTCCGGCCTCCCTCGCCCCGGACGGCTCCGAATGGGGCACCCGCTTTCCCTACCTCACCATTCGCGATCAGGTCGCCGCGCAGGTCGCCTTCTCAGACCATCTCGGCATCGACCGTTGGGCCGCCGTCGTCGGCGGCTCGATGGGCGGGATGCACGCGCTCGAGTGGGCCATCGAGCATCCGTCCCGGGTCGCCCGCCTGGCAATCCTCGCGGCACCGCCGGTGACGACCGCCGACCAGATCGCGCTGAATTCGGTGCAGATCGAAGCCATCCGCAGCGACCCGCTCTTCCGCTTCGGCGACTACTACGACGCCGCGGACGGCGACGGCCCGACCCGCGGCCTCGCCCTGGCCCGGCGGATGGCGCTGCTGAACTACCGCAGCTCCGAGGAGCTCAACCTGCGCTTCGAGCGCGGCTGGCAAAGCGAGATCAGTCCGCTCGGCGCGGGCGGCCGGTTCGCCGTCGAGTCCTACCTCGATTTCCACGGCAACAAGTTCACCCGGCGGTTCGACGCGAACAGCTACATCGTGCTGGTCGAGGCCATGAACTCGCACGACATCGGCCGCGGCCGCGGCGGTGTCGCATCCGCCCTCTCCCGCATCGATGCGCTCAGCGTCGTCGTCGGCATCGACAGTGACCGCCTCTTCCCCCTCGAGGGCCAACAGGTCATCGCCGCCCATCTGCAGGGCAACATCGACGACACGGATGCCGTCACGCTCCACTCCGGCTTCGGCCACGACGGTTTTTTGATCGAGAACGAGGCCATCGGCGCGCAACTTCTGCGTGTTCTGAGCCGTCCCGCTCCCTCGCATCGAGCTTGACGCGGTCCCGGATCAAGACGACGTCGACCGGCAGGCCACGGAACGCGACACCCTCGTGAACCGAGTCGTGCCCGTGAATGAGACGTACCCTGACTCGAGACGTACCCGATGAGAGGACACGCGCCATGAAACCCGGTTCCGTCATCATGTTGATCTTTGGCGCGATCCTCTCCCTGCTCGGCTTCTCGCTGGCCCTGGCCGGGGCGATGACCGCCGTGGTCAACGCGCAGGGCGAGGACGGCTACATCACCAGCCCCGCCCGCTCATTCTCGGTACAGTCGTTCGCGCTCACCTCGCCCCGGATCGGCTCGATCGAGCTCAAGGACGTCCCGGCGGACATCGGCACTCTCCGACTCCGCGCGCTCTCCACCTCCACAGCGGACGTCTTCATCGGCGTCGCGTCTCAGGCCGACGTCGACCGCTACCTGGCCGGAGTGAATAGCACCGAGCTGCGTGACCTGAACATCAATCCCTTCCGTGCAGTGTACCGCGACATTCCGGGCAGCCGCGCTCCCGAAGCCCCCGGCGCCCAGGACTTCTGGGTGTCCTCCGCCGAGGGTCCCGGCACTCAGGAGATCGACTGGGATCTGACGAGCGGCAGCTGGGCGGTCGTCGTCATGAACGAGGATGCCAGTTCCGGCGTCTCAGTCGCCCTGCAGGCCGGCATTCGCCTCGGGTTCCTCGCCCCGCTGGCGGTGGGGCTGCTTCTGGTCGGCCTGTTCATCCTTCTCATCGGCCTGGTGCTGACCGTGTTCGGGGCAATCGGCCTGGGCCGCGGCACACTGCCCGCATCCAGGCCCGGCGCCACGCCCGACACACCGCTCGGAGCAGCAACTTTCGTCGGAGCAGGCCCACCCGGGGCGACCGCGGTCCCTGCCCATCCCGGCGGGCGGACGTTTCCCGCCCGGTTGACCGGAACCCTCGATGAGGGGCTGTCCCGCTGGTTGTGGTTGGTGAAGTGGATCCTGATCTTCCCGCACGTGGTGGTGCTGCTGTTCCTCTGGTTCGGGTTTGTCGTCACCACCATCGTCGCCGGGTTCGCCATCCTGTTCACCGGTCGATACCCGACGGCCCTCTTCCAGTTCAACGTCGGGGTGCTGCGCTGGAGCTGGCGGGTGTCCTTCTACGCCTACTCGGCGCTCGGCACCGACCGGTACCCCCCCTTCAGCCTGGCGTCGTCGGCCGACTATCCCGCCGATCTGCAGGTCGATTACCCGGAGCGCCTCTCGCACGGGCTCGTTCTGGTCAAATGGTGGCTATTGGCGATTCCGCACCTGCTGATCGTGGCGGCCTTGACCGGAAGTGCGACGATCTGGCGGAACGACGAGGGCGACTCGGTCTCGAACACCGTCCCGTCCCTGATCGGGGTCCTGGTGCTAATCGCCGCGGTCATCCTCCTCTTCACCGGCCGGTACCGGCGCAGCCTGTTCGATCTGATCCTCGGCATCGACCGCTGGATCTTCCGGGTAGCCGTCTACACCGCCCTGTTCCGCGACGAGTACCCGCCGTTCCGCCTCGACCAGGGCGGCGCCGACACCCCGGAGGCCGCGGTCACACGAGCACCGATCACACCCGCCGCACCTGCCGGCGGAGCGGCGTCGAGCACGCCCTGAGTCGCCGGTCACGCCCGTCGGTAACGCCGTCGGTCGCGCGGACGCCGACGGATGCCACGGAGCGCGCGGGGGAACGGACACCGGGCCGGTAGGGTTCTGTATAGAGGGCAAATGGGGTGAGAGCGCCGCTATGCAACGAATCTACAAGGAACGTGACCGTCTGCTCCGCAGAGCGGCTCGCCTGTGCGGATTGGCCGGCTCGGCCGCCGCGCTCCTCGCGATGCTTGTCCCGGGCGGCTTGACCGTGAGCACCCTCGCCCGGAGCCTGCCACTGCTGCTGCTGCTGGTGGCCGGCCAGTACCTGCTCGGCCGGTCCGGCCGGATGCGCTGGGTCGCCTTGATCCTGGTCTCCGGCATCGCCGTGATCCTGCTCGTGGGCTGGTCGGGCCAGCGTGCCACCGGCCTGAACCTCGTCGAGCAGGCCATCATCGGCGGCATCGCCGCCGGAGCCCTGAGCTGCGTCGCCCTCGTGCTCGTTGTCAGCGCCGCCCGCCTGCTGGTGCTGTCCCTGGCATTCGGTGCGACCGTTGCCAGCGTGCTCGCCGCCACCCGCGCCTCGTCCGACGCCACCGTGCCTCTCCTGCTCACCTTCAGCGTCTGGCTTGCCATCGCCCTGGTGGCCTGGTGGCTGGCCCAGAGCGTGCCGCGCGTCATGGCGCGCATCGCCTTCATCGGCCGCGCCCACCTCGCCGAGCGCCATGCCAGCGAGCTCGAAGCCCAACGCCGGCAGGATGCCCGGCTGCTGCACGACACCGTGCTAGCCACCCTCACCCTCCTCGCGCACTCCGGCGTCGGCGTCAGCCCGGCCGCACTGCGCCAACAGGCCGGCGACGACGCCCGGTTGCTGCGGCAGCTACGGCTCGGCGGCCTCCCCACCCCGCGCCGCTCCGGGGTCTACACGCTCGAGCCGGCCACCGAGTCAATGCTCGGCAGCACCCTCGAATCGGTCAAGCAGCGGTTCGGGCGGATGGGACTCGATGTGGACTGGCACGGCAGCGGACAGGTTCTTCTGCCCAGCGACGTGCTCGACTCCTTCCTCCTCGCCCTCGGCGAGTGCCTCGAGAACGTGCGACGTCACGCCGGCGTCGCCCGCGCCGACGTGACGATCACTGATGACGACACAACCGTGCGCGCCATGGTCACCGATGCAGGGGTCGGCTTCGACCTCAGCGGCGTTAGCGCCGAACGCCTCGGTTTCGCCGAATCGGTCGTGGCCCGCCTGCGCGACGTGGGCGGCAACGCCCGCCTCTTCTCCTCCCCCGGCTCCGGCACCACGGTCGTGCTCGAGGTGCCCAAGTGACCGTCCCCGGCATCGTCGACGCCCGCCGCCGTGACGCGCGCCGCGCTGTGGCGGCGGGCGGGTCCGACCAGCCGAGCAATCAGGACCGCCAGGAACGCCGGGCTTACCGGCGCAGTTTCCGACGCCCCGAACGCACCGAGCAGACCACGCGCGCCAACCAGAGCGGCCTGGGTGGCCGCCACCTCGGCATCGGCCTGACGTTCAGCGGCGGCTTCATCACCCTGTTCCTGTTCGGGCAGTTCGCCGTGCAGTGGTCCGAATATCCCGACCCGACGCCCAGCCTCATCGCGTGGGGTCTCCTGATGGCGACCACGGTCCTGGCACTGATCACGGTGCAGCGCCTTTCGGCTCGGATGCCGGACTGGCTGTTCGCCGCGGCCATCGCCGCCGGCGCCGCCGTGGTGGCGCTCGACCTGATCGGGTCGTGGGGCGAAACCGACTCCGGCGTCTACCCGACCGCCGCCGCCGCCGTCGGCACCCTGCTCATCTCCCTGGCCACCGTGCGCCGCGGGCACGACCTCGTCTCGGCCGCGATGGCGCTCGGCCTGCTTCTCTTCCTCGGGGCGCTCACCGAGGAGCGCGCCGATCCGCTCACCTTCGCCCCCGACCTCCTTGTGATCAGCCTCGCCATCCTGCCTCCGCTGCTCGGCGTCGCCACGGTGCGGGGATTCCGCCGGATGGCCCAGCGTGAGCTCGACCTGGTGCTGGTGCAGAGCACCATCTCCCAGCCGCAGTTCGCGGTGGGGATGTTCGCCTCCGAGGAACTCGCCCGTATCGACCTCGACGCGGAGACTCTGCTCGACGACGTCGCGAAGGGTCGCACGGCGCTGCCGCTGAGTTCCGAGAAGTCGACGACGGCGGCAGACCTCGCCACGCAACTGCGGCTGCACCTGATCCGGGGCCGCCGGGAGACCTGGCTGCACCACGCGATCACCGAGTCCGAGTTCCTGGGACCGTCCGTCGGCCTGCACGACCCGGCGGGGCTGGCCGGCATGCTCAACCCCGACCAGCGCGATGCCCTTCTGCGCACGATCTGGCTGCTGATCAGCGACACAACCCGCGACGAGGCATCCGTTTCGCTCTCTCTCGGTCCGATCCGACCCACGCACGGCGTCTCCGCTCGCCAGAAGTTACGATTTCCGATCGAATTGACCACGACGGGTGTGCCACGACGTCGAGTGGACCCCGAGACGTGGCAAGCTATCCGAATAGTCGGCCCTCACGTCGATTCCAGCCGGGACGGAAGTCTGCATCTGGAAATCGAATGCAGTATCGACAATCCCGCGGATGCTTAGGGTCCGTGGAACTACGCTGTTGAGCTTCTCATTCGGGGCCAGAAGCACAAGGAGACAGAAGTGACGAACACGACCACGTTGAGCACTGAGGCGCCGAGCAAGGACAACCCCATCCGGTTGGCCCTCGTCGACGACCACCGCATGCTGTTGGGGGCCCTCACCGAGTGGATCCGGGGGGCCGCGGACGACATCAACATGGTCGCCGCCGTCACCACCTGGCCCGAGCTGCTCACCCACCCCGAATTTCCCGTCGACGTCGTGCTCCTCGACCTCGACCTCAAAGACAACATCCCGGTCTCACTGAAGATCTCGACGCTCAAGACGGCCGGCGTGAAGACGGTGTTGATGAGCACCTATTCCGAGGCCGGGCTCGTGCGCGAGGCGCTGGCTGCCGGTGCGCTCGGCTACCTGGTGAAGAGCGAAGAGGCAACGATGATCGTCGAGGCGATCCGCTCCGCCTATGACGGCGACTCCTTCATCTCGGCCGAACTGGACGAGGCCCTCAACAACGGCGCGAACGGCGGTTCTCCCCGCCTCAGCGCGCAGGAGCGCCGGGTGATGGCCCTCTACGGCGCGGGCGAGCCGGTCAAGGCCGTCGCGCACCAGCTCGGCATCTCCGAGGAGACCGCCAAGAGTTACCTCAAGCGCATCCGGGAGAAGTACCGCCTCGCGGGCTTCGACGTGGGAACCAAGGTCGCCCTGCGCAAGCGCGCCATCCACGACGGCATCCTGCTCCAGGGCGACTGACTTCGGCGCTGCCGAACGGCCCGGCTGCCGAACGGCCCGGCTGCCTCGCGCCGACCACGCCGGCCACGCGGATCGCCTGGGTGCCGTCCGGGAGCTCCACACCGTTCCCGCGCCGGGTGCGGTCCAGGAGGAACGTCCCCACGGTGAGCAACAGGGCGAAGAAGCTTTGGCCCAGACCGATCCAGACCGGGGCGACGTAGCCGAAGTTGCCCGCGATGGCGAGGCCGTGAGCAGGTCTGCCTCCAGAGTACGGGGCCGGTGGCCCGAACGAATTCGACGGAGATATTGCTCTAAACAGTGCGTTTGGGCTCAAAAGCGAGGGTTTGACCCAGAATCTCCATTGAATTGATTAGACGCCCGGTACGGCGTTCCGCCGGGGTCAAACAGCGCCCCGCGGTATGGTCGGCTCTGACTCCCGGAGAGCGACGCAACCAGATGGGATTCACCTGGCTACGCGGCCGGTGTGGCGGCCGTCGATGCTGCGGCCTCGGCCAGCGCCGCCTCGAGGCGCTCGACCTTCCCGGTCAGCTCCCCGGTGCGGCGGCCCCGGATGTCGGCCTTGAGCACCAGGGACACCCGCGGCCCCCAGGCTCCGACGGCTTCAGTGGCGGCCTTGACCACCGCGAAGACCTCGTCCCAGTCGCCCTCGATGGTGGTGAACATCGAATCGGTGTGGTTGGGCAGCCCGGATGCGCGCACGATGCGCACGGCCGCGGCGACCGCGTCGTGCACCGACCCTTCGTCATCGTGGGAGCCGGACGGGGCGACGGAAAATGCAACCAGCATGGGGTTACTCCTTCTGATAGGGGGTGGGTGGGAACAGGATCTGCCACACGGCCCAGCCGAGCAGCACGACCTCCAGCACGTTGCGCACGGTCAGCACCAGCACCAGAGCCGGGTCTGCCACGAGCAAGAGGTCGTAGAAGTGCGGGTAGACGAGTTGGGTCAGGGCCGCGATGACAAGCCCGAGCACGGCCGGGAGCCGCCAGGCACGCCCCCGCACCAGCAGCCCGAAAATGATGGGCGCGGCCAGCCAGGTCGTGAACTGCGGCGAGCCGACCTTGTTGACGACGATCAGGGTCAGCACCAGGGCCAGCGCCAGCGGCGGGAACAGGCCGGCCGGTTCGGCGCCTGCACGCATCCGCTGGCAGGCCAGGAGCACCACGGCCAGCCCGCAGAGGGCGAGCAGGGGGGTCATCGCCACGATGGCGACGTTCGTGCCGGTGCCGATGATCTGGAAGGTGAGGATCTGCCGGTCGTAGTAGAGGTAACTGCCCGGCAGACCCAGCGCGGCCGGCCACATCCAGAGGCCGGCGACCGGGGACTCGATCTGGATGCCGCGGTTCGTCTGCTCGCCGACGAAGCTGAGCACGTTCGGCCCGCTGCCGAGCCCGAGCGCCACCAGCACGATGCCCAGGCTCGTGCCGGCCGCGGCGACGAGCACCCGCCAGCGTTCCTTCGAGACGACGAATAGCGCGATCACCAGGGCCACCGGCCAGATCTTCACCCAGGTGACCAGAGTCAGCAGCACGGTGCCCCAGACCGGCCGGGCGCCGACGAACAGCAGCGCGGCGATCGCCAACGGCACGGTGACCGCATCGATCCGGGCGAGGGCGACGGGCCCGAGCAGCAGCAGGAAACCCAGCCACCAGGCCGCCGCGGCCAGGGCACGCCGGTTGCGGCCCCGCCCGAGCAGCAGCGCGAAGGTCCCGGCGTTCAGCAGGGTCACGAGCCCGAGCCAGCCGGCGGCGTAGAGGTCGGGGCCGAACGCGAGCGGCGCCAGGATGGGCAGGAGGGCCAGCAGCGGGTAGACGAAGCCGGTGGTGATGCCCACGACGTCGGCACCGGATGCCACGTCGGTCGCCCAGCCGAGGTAGACGACCTCCACATCGCCCAGCGGCCAGCCGGGGGACGCGAAACAGAGCCACCAGAGCACGCCGTGCACCAGTGCGAAGCCGGCCCAGAGCAGCGTTCGCGATGTCGGCACGCCGGCTCCGGCGGCCAGGTGTTCTGCGACGGATTGGGGCACGCTCCACCTTCGCACACCCCCACGGCTCCGCCGCCGCACCGGGACAGCCAGCGCGGGGCCCAGCGCGGCGGTCAACGCGAGCCGAGCAGGTCCGCGATCGTGGCCGGCACCGCGCCGGCGATGTCGAGCGCGGTGATCGGACCTCCGTTGGACGCCCGGGCCGCTGCCCGGGCGTGCACCAGGGCGGCCGTCGCCGCGAGATGGGCCGGCGCGGCGGCATCCGTCTGGATCGCCCGTGAATGCGTGGCCAGGAGGGCGCCGAGGATGCCGCCGAGCACGTCCCCGGATCCGGCCGTCGCCAGCCAGGAGGGCGCCTTCGACACCGTCAGCCGGGTGCCGTCGGGCGCCGCGATCCAGGTGACGCTTCCCTTGAGCAGCACCGTGACGCCGAGGCCGGACGCGGCGCGCACGGCCCACTCTCCCGGCGCAGCGGCCACCTCGGAGCCGGCCACCGACTCGCCCTGCGGGGAGAGCAGGCGGGTAAGCAGCCGGGCGAGTTCGCGGTAGTGCGGGGTGATCACGACGGGCCCGGTCGCCCGGCCGACCAGGTCAAGGGCCCCAGCATCGCACACCGTGGGCAGCCCCTCGGCCAGGGCGCCGAGCAGCGCGGCCTCGGTCACCCGGTCGCGCGCGGCGGCGTCCTGGCCCGAGCCGAGCAGCCAGGCCTGCACCTGCCCGGGGGCGGTGACGGCCTCCGGGCGTCGCTGCAGCACCAGGTCGCACGCCCGTCTCGGGCCGAGGTAGCGCACCATCCCGACCCCGGTGCGGAGGGCCGCCTCGACTCCGAGCACCGCGGCCCCGGGGTACTCGTCGGAGCCCGTGCGCACGCCCAGCACGCCGCGGCGGTACTTGTCGTCGTCCGCCCGGGGAACCGCGATCCGCTCACGCGCCCGTGCGTCGTCCCATTCCAGCCATCCCCGTGGTTCGCTCATGCACTCACGATAGGTTGTTTTGAGTGCGTCGGGCCGGCCGCTTCGCCCGCCCACTCGACCCTTGGGGGAAATCCGTGGCTGTTGCCGCCCTGTTCGAACCGTTCACCGTGCGCGACGTCACCCTGCGCAACCGCATCTGGGCGGCGCCGATGTGCCAATACGCGGTGCGGGAGAAAGACGGCGTCCCGCGGGACTGGCACCTCGTTCACCTGGGCGCGCTGGCCGCGGGCGGCGCCGGCCTGATCCTGGTCGAGGCAACCGCGATCAGCCCGGAGGGCCGCATCTCCCACGCCGACACCGGCCTCTGGAACGCGGAACAGACCGCCGCCTGGGCACCGATCGTGGCCTTCCTTCATGCGCAGGGCGCGAAGGCCGGCATCCAGCTTTCCCACGCGGGGCGCAAGGCTTCCGTCTGGCCGGCCTGGGGCGGAGACCGGCACGGCACTATGGCGACGGATGACGGCGGCTGGCCGACCGTGTCGGCCTCGGCCGTGCCGTTCCCCGGCTACGCACCGCCCGTGGCCCTGGATGCCGCGGGCATCCAGGGAATCGTTGACGGGTTCGCGTCCGCCGCGCTCCGGGCGGTGGAGGCCGGGTTCGACGTCGTGGAGCTGCACGCGGCGCACGGCTACCTGCTGCACCAGTTCCTGTCCCCGCTGAGCAACCGGCGCACCGACGGGTTCGGCGGCGGGCTGCCGAACCGGGCCCGCCTGCTGCTTCAGGTCGTGGCCGCCGTGCGCGCGGCCATCGGCGAGGAGCGCGCCCTGTTCGTGCGGTTCTCCGCCACCGATTACACCCCGGGCGGCTGGACCGAAGACGAGACGGCCGAGGTCGCCGGCTGGGCCGCGGCCGCCGGCGCCGACTTCTTCGACATCTCCTCCGGCGGCAACGTGACCGGGGTGCGCATCCCGCTGGGTCCCGGCTACCAGGTGCCGCTCGCCGAGCACGTGAAAACGGCGGCGGACGTGCGGGTCAGCGCCGTGGGGCTGATCACCACCGCGCACCAGGCCGAGCAGATCGTGGCATCCGGCCGGGCCGACGCGGTCCTTCTGGGCCGCGAACTCCTGCGCGACCCGCACTTCCCGCTGCGGGCCGCCCACGAGCTCGGCGCCGGCGTGGACTACTGGCCGCCGCAGTACCTGCGCGCCCGGTGGCCGGCCGCCTGAGAACGGCTACAGGCGGCGGGTCGCGTCCTGCACTTCGCCGACCAGCTCTTCGATGATGTCCTCGAGGAACAGCACCCCCACGGTCTCACCGGTCGCGGTGAACGAGCGCGCCAGGTGCGCGCCGGAACGCCGCATGGTGGCCAGGGCATCTTCGAGGTCGGTGTCCTCGAAGATCGACGCCAGCAAACGGATGCGCTTGCCCGGGATCGGCTCCGCGTAGCTGCCCTGCCCGACCGAGGTGGCCGTGTCGCCGTCGAGGTCGATGACGTCCTTCAGGTGAACGTACCCGGTTGGTTCACCGGACTCGTTCACCAGAACATAGCGGGAGAAACCGTGTCTGGTGACGGCCTTCTCCACGTCTGCGGGGGTGGCCGCCTCGGGCAGGCTGATCAGGCCGTCGAGGTTCACCGCGACGTCCCGCACCTTGCGGGTGGTGAACTCGAACGTGGCGCTGAGTGCCCCGGTGCCGTCCCGCAGCACGCCCTCCCGGGTCGACTGGGAGACGATGGTCGCCACCTCGTCCAACGTGTAGGTGCTGGTGGCCTCCTCCTTGGGCTGGACCCCGAACATTCGCACCACCAGGTTGGCGGTGGCGTTGAGCGTCACGATCACGGGCTTGACCAGGCGGCCGAAGAAGACGAGCGGCGGGGCGAGCACGAGCACGGCCCGGTCGGGGATGGAGAACGACAGGTTCTTCGGCACCATCTCACCGAACACGACGTGCAGGTAGGAGACCAGCAGCAGCGTGATCACGAAGGCGATCACGCCGATGGCCTCCTCCGGTAGCGGGGTCAGGCCCAGCGGGATCTCGAGCAGGTGGTGGATCGCCGGCTCCGAGACGTTCAGGATGAGCAGCGAGCAGACCGTGATGCCCAGCTGGGTGGTCGCCAACATGAGGGTGGCGTGTTCCATCGCCCACAGCGCTGTGATTGCGCGCTTCTCGCCGGCCTCGGCGAGAGGTTCGATCTGGGACCGGCGCGCGGAGATAACCGCGAATTCCGCGGCGACGAAAAAGGCGTTGGCCGCGAGCAGCACGACCAGCCAGACCAGCCCCGCCCAGTCACTCATGGTCACTCACCGTGCGCTCCGTGCCGTTCTTCTTGCGGTCACCCTTTTTGTCCAACTTTTTTTCGGATTTCTTGTCGGTCCTGGTACCGCGGTCGCCCTGGGCAGGCTCGCCGCCCTCCTCGGGCTCGACGGGCTCGCCGCAGGGTGTGAAGCGGAGCCGGTCGATCCGTCGGCCGTCGAGGCGTTCCACGGACAGCACGCCGCCGGCCAGCTGCACGACGTCGCCGACCACGGGCAGGCGACCTAATTCGCTCATCACGAACCCACCCACGGTTTCGTAGGGGCCGTCCTCCGAGATCACGATGCCCGTGCGGTCGAGCAGCTCGTCCGGGCGGAGCATGCCAGGGAATGTCAGAGAGTCGGTAGACAACACCACACCGGCGCGAGTGCGGTCGTGCTCGTCGGCAACCTCTCCGACGAGTTCCTCGACCAGGTCCTCGAGCGTGGCCACTCCGGCCGTGCCGCCGTATTCGTCGACGACGATGGCCATCTGGTAACCGCGGCCGCGCAGCTCGACCAGCAGTCCGTCGAGTTTCATGGTCTCGGGCACCCGGATGGCCTCGGACTGCAGGGCCGATACCGGGACATCCGCCCGGCGACGTCGGGGAACGGCCACGGCCTGCTTCACGTGCACGATCCCGACGACGTCGTCGACGCCCTCGTCGACGACGGGGAAGCGCGAATACCCGGTTTGGCGGGTGAGGTCGATGACGGCCTGGGCGGAGGCGGTGCGCTCGATGCTGGCCACCCGCGGGCGGGGCGTCATCACGTCCGAGGCGGTATGCCCGGAGAAGAGCAGCGTGCGGTGCAGGAGTGTGGCGGTGTCTTTCTCCAGCAGCCCGGCACTGGCCGAGCGCCGCACGAGGGAGGACAGCTCCTCCGCGGTGCGCGCCCCGGACAGCTCTTCCTTCGGCTCGATCCCGATCGACCGCAGCACACCGTTGGCGCTGCCGTTGAGCACGACGACGGCTGGTTTGAACACGGTCGTGAACAGTGTCTGGAACGGGATGACCAGCTTCGCGGTCTGCACGGGCAGGGCGAGGGCGAAATTCTTCGGCACCAGCTCGCCGATGATCATCGAGGCGAGTGTGGCGACGATGACCGCGGTCGTGACCGCGACGACCGGCACCACCGCCGTGGACAGTCCCAGGCCGATCAGCGACGGCGACAGCAGCATGGTCAGAGCCGGCTCCATGGTGTAACCGGTGAGCAGGGTGGTGAGAGTGATGCCCAGTTGGGCGCTGGAGAGGTGCGTCGAGGTGATCCTGAGTGCGGCGATGGTCAGGCCGAGTCGGGTCTCTCCTCGATCGCGGCGGGCCTCGAGCTCCGACCGGTCCAGGTTGACCAGGGCGAACTCGCTGGCGACGAACAGGCCGGTGCCGACGGTGAGGAGGAGCCCCGCGGCGAGCATGATCCACTCATACATGGCGGACCTCGACGACGGCGGCGCCGAAGTTCATGACCGAGACGCCGTTCGGGTGACGGGAAGAATTTCCGGGCGAGAAACCGGGCGCATGCGCAGGAGGGGGGTCGTCCATTATTCCGCTCAGTCTACCGCCCGGCACCGAGGCCACGAGTCGTTCCCGGGTGTCAGGCCCCCCACCTCTACCAGGAGACGGGCAGGGCCTTGCCCTCCTCGTAGCCGGCCGCCGACTGGATCCCGACCAGCGAACGGGTGTGGAACTCCGCGACCGAGGTCGCGCCCGCATAAGTGAACGAGCTGCGCACGCCGGAGGTGATCATGTCCAGCAGGTCCTCGACGGACGGCCGCAGCGGGTCCAGGTAGATCTTCGAGCTGGAGATCCCCTCGGCAAAGAGCGTCTTGCGGGCCAGCCCGTAGGCGTCGAGGCGGTCGAACCGCTGGCGCACAGCCCTGGTGGAGGCCATCCCCCAGCTCTCCTTGTAAATGCCGCCGGCGGCGTCCCGATCGAGCAGGCCGGGTGCCTCGATCGTGCCGGCGAACCAGGATCCGATCATGACGGATGCCGCGCCGGCGGCGAGCGCGAGCGCCACGTCGCGCGGGTAGCGCACCCCGCCGTCGGCCCATACGTGCGCTCCGAGTTCCCGGGCGGCGGCCGCGGTCTCGAGCACGGCCGAGAACTGGGGGCGGCCGACCGCCGTCATCATGCGCGTGGTGCACATGGCGCCGGGGCCGACGCCGACCTTTACGATGGTGGCGCCGGCGCCGACGAGGTCACCCACGGCATCCGCGGTCACGACGTTGCCGGCCACGATGGGGATGCCGAGGCCCAGGTCGGCGACGATCTCGATCGCCCGCGTCATGCCGCCCTGGTGGCCGTGCGCGGTGTCGATCACGAGAACGTCGACCCCCGCGGCGACGAGCGCCCGGGCCTTGGCCGCGATGTCGCCGTTGATGCCGACCGCCGCGGCCACGCGCAGTCGGCCCTGCGCGTCCAGCGCGGGCTGATACAGGGTGGAGCGAAGCGCGCTCTTGCGGCTGAGGGTGCCGATCACCCGGCCGTGGTGCTGCACGGTGGCGAAGTCGAGCTCGGCCGCGGTCATCACGTCGAAAGCGCGGCGCGGGCCTTCGATATCGTCGGCGTCGAGGGAGGTCATCGTGCCGTGCAGGAGGTCTCCGAGGAGCGCGTCGGGCAGCGCCGTCGCCAGCCGGGACGCGTCGATGGCACCCAGGTAATCGCCGTTCTGATCGTTGATGACCAATCCCTGGCCGGCCACAGCCGGCACCTGCCGCAGGGCGAGCGCCACGGTGTCCCCCGGGGCGAAGTTGAAGGGGGTGTCGAAGCGGGTGGATTGGGCCTTGACCCAGCGGATCGCGGCGTCGAGATCCTGCAGGTGCATGTCCTGCGGCAGCACGCCGAGCCCGCCGCGGCGAGCGAGCGCGGCCGCCAGGCGCGGCCCGGTGACCGAGTTCATGTTCGCCGAGACGATGGGGATGGTGGCGCCGCTGCCGTCGCCCGGGGCGAGGGAGACATCGAGGCGGCTGCTCACATCCGATTGACTCGGCACAAGGAAGACGTCGGAATACGTGAGGTCGTGGCTGGGTACCGCTCCATAGAACTGCATGGAAATAACGCTAGCGCCCCGCGGGGATGCCCGCAGCCAGGCCCGAGGGGATTAGGCTGGACGGGCAGACCGCGCCGGGCGTGCACGACCGCTCGGGACATTCAAAATCAACGTAGAGAGTGGGAACCGGCTGTGTCAAGCCAGTTGACCGGTAGTGGATCCGACGAGACGACGTCGGGTGAATTCGGAGCGAACGAGTGGCTCGTCGACGAACTGTACGAACGGTACCTCGTCGACAAGAAGCTGGTGGACGAGTCCTGGTGGCCCGTCCTCGAGAGCTACCACCGGACCGCGAACGGCCGCAGCGACGGTTCAGAGGCTCCCGCGAGCAGCGCACCCGCAGGCGACGCGCCCGCCGTGATCGCTCCCGACGTGACCACGCCCGCGGCAAGCGCCCCCGCAACCCCGGCCGCCTCAGCGGCGGAGCCGGCCCCGATCACGGCGCCCATCCCCGTCGTCGGCGGGCAGCGCACCGCGCGCACGACGTCCAGCGCGCCCAAGCGGGTCCCCGTGCCGGCCGACATTCCGATCACGAACTCGCAGCCGACCGCCGCCGAGGCCACCGAGGTCGACGTCGTCACCCCGCTCCGCGGCATGTCCAAGAGCCTCGCGGCGAACATGGCGGCCAGCCTGACCGTGCCCACGGCCACCAGCGTGCGCACCATCCCGGCGAAGCTCCTCATCGACAACCGCATCGTGATGAACAACCACATGAAGCGCTCGCGCGGCGGCAAGGTGTCGTTCACGCACCTGATCGGTTGGGCGCTGATCCAGGCGCTGAAGATGTTCCCCAGCCAGAACGTCTACTACAACGAGATTGAGGGCAAGCCCTCGGTCATCGCTCCCGCGCACGTCGGCCTCGGCATCGCGATAGACCTGCCCAAGCCCGATGGCACCCGCTCCCTGATGGTCCCGGCCATCAAGCGCGCGGACACGATGACCTTCGGCGAGTACCTCTCCTCCTACGAAGACCTCGTCACTCGGGCCCGCAAGGGCAAGCTGACGGCGGATGACTTCTCCGGCGCCACGGTCTCCCTCACCAACCCCGGTGGCATCGGCACGGTGCACTCCGTGCCGCGCCTGATGAAGGGCCAGGGCTGCATCATCGGCGCCGGCGCCCTCGACTACCCGGCCGAGTTCCAGGGTTCCAGCGGCAAGACCCTGACCGGCCTCGCCATCTCCAAGACCATCACGCTGACCAGCACCTACGACCACCGGGTCATCCAGGGTGCCGGCTCGGGCGAATTCCTCAAGATCGTGCACGAGCTCCTGATCGGGCAGCACAACTTCTACGAGGACATCTTCTCGGCCCTGCGCATCCCGTACGACCCGATCCACTGGGCGCCCGACATCAGCGTCGACCTGGCCAGCGCCGTCGACAAGACCGCCCGCGTGCAGGAGCTCATCAACGCGTTCCGCGTGCGCGGCCACCTGATGGCCGACATCGACCCGCTTGAATACACGCAGCGCTCCCACCCCGACCTGGAAATCTCGAACCACGGGCTGACCTTCTGGGACCTGGACCGCGAGTTCGTCACCGGCGGGTTCGGCAGCAAACGCCTGATGCTCCTGCGCGACATCCTCGGCGTGCTGCGCGACTCCTACTGCCGCACGACCGGCATCGAGTACATGCACATCCAGGACCCTGCCCAGCGCAAGTGGATGCAGGAAAAGATGGAGAAGAGCTACGTCAAGCCCACGCATGACGAGCAGATGCGCATCCTCGGCAAGCTCAACGAGGCGGAGGCCTTCGAGACCTTCCTACAGACCAAGTACGTCGGCCAGAAGCGGTTCAGCCTCGAGGGCGGCGAGTCCACCATCGCGCTGCTCGACTCGATCCTGCAGGGTGCCGCGGATGCCGGCCTCGACGAGGTCTGCATCGGCATGGCCCACCGCGGGCGCCTGAACGTGCTCACCAACATCGCAGGCAAGACCTACGGTCAGATCTTCCGCGAGTTCGAGGGCACGCAGGATCCCCGCACCGTGCAGGGCTCCGGCGACGTCAAGTACCACCTGGGCACCGAGGGCACCTTCCGTGCCACCAACGGCACGGAGATGCCGGTCTACCTGGCCGCGAACCCGTCCCACCTCGAGGCCGTCGACGGCGTCCTCGAGGGCATCGTGCGCGCCAAGCAGGACCGCAAGCCGATCGGCACCTTCTCCACCCTCCCCGTCCTCGTGCACGGCGACGCGGCCATGGCCGGCCAGGGCATCGTCCTGGAGACGCTCCAGATGTCCCAACTGCGCGGGTTCCGCACCGGCGGCACCATCCATTTGGTCGTCAACAACCAGGTCGGCTTCACCACACTGCCCGGTGACGGACGCACCTCGGTGTACTCGACGGATGTCGCCAAGACCATCCAGGCGCCCATCTTCCACGTCAACGGGGACGACCCCGAGGCCGTGGTGCGGGTCGCGGAGCTCGCCTTCGCCTACCGTCAGGAATTCAAGCGGGACGTCGTCATCGACCTCGTCTGCTACCGCCGCCGCGGGCACAACGAGGGCGACGACCCCTCGATGACCCAGCCGTTGATGTACAACCTGATCGAGGCCAAGCGCTCCGTCCGGAAGCTTTTCACCGAGGCTCTCGTCGGTCGCGGCGACATCACGCAGGAGGAATACGAGGCCTCGCACGCGGATTTCCAGGACCGCCTCGAGCGCGCGTTCATGGAGACGCACGCGGCGCAGTCCTCGTCGATCCCGATCGTCAGCGCGGCCGGTGCCGCGCCGCAGGGCATCGGTGCCGAGAAGCACGGTACCGACAAGCACGACGACGCGGTCGGGGAACCGGCCACGACCGGGGTGCCCGAAGCGGTCGTGCACCTGATCGGCGATGCCTTCCTGAACAAGCCCGCCGGCTTCACCGTGCACAATAAGCTGCAGCAGCTGATGCAGAAGCGCAACGACATGAGTCGCAACGGCAAAATCGACTGGAGCTTCGGCGAACTCCTCGCCCTCGGCTCCCTGCTGCTCGAGCGCACCCCGGTGCGCTTCGCCGGCCAGGATGCCCGCCGCGGCACGTTCGTGCAGCGTCACGCGGTGCTGCACGACCGCATCAACGGCCAGGAATGGCTGCCCTTGGCGAACCTCAGCGAAGACCAGGCCCGGTTCTGGATCTACGACTCGCTGCTCAGCGAATACGCGGCCATGGGCTTCGAGTACGGCTACTCGGTGGAACGCGCCGACGCCCTGGTGCTCTGGGAGGCGCAGTTCGGCGACTTCGCCAACGGTGCCCAGACGGTCATCGACGAGTTCGTCTCCTCCGCCGAGCAGAAGTGGGGCCAGCGGTCATCCGTTGTGCTGCTGCTGCCGCACGGCTACGAGGGCCAGGGGCCGGACCACTCGTCCGCCCGGATCGAGCGCTACCTGCAGCTGTGCGCGGAAGACAATATGACCGTCGCTCGCCCGTCGACGCCCGCGTCGTACTTCCACCTGCTGCGCCGTCAGGCCTACATGCGCCCGCGGCGCCCGCTGATCGTCTTCACTCCGAAGTCGATGCTGCGCCTGCGCGGCGCGACCAGCGAGGTGGCCGACTTCACCACCGGCCGGTTCGAACCGGTCATCGACGACGCCCGGATCACCGACAAGCCGCGCGTCAAGCGGGTGCTGTTCCTGGCCGGCAAGCTCTACTACGACCTGCTCGCCGAACTCGACAAGAACCCGAACCCGGAGATCGCGCTGGTTCGCCTGGAGCAGTTCTACCCGCTGCCCGCCTTCGAACTCAAGCAGGTCGCAGACCAGTACCCCGACGCTGAACTCGCCTGGGTGCAGGACGAGCCGGAGAACCAGGGTGCCTGGCCGTTCTTCTACCTCGAGACGAACAAGCTGGGCCCGCGCCCGGTGACCCTGTTCTCCCGGGCGGCGTCGGCGTCGCCGGCGGCGGGCTCGGCGAAGCGTCACGCGGTCGAGCAGGCCGAACTACTACGCCAGGCGCTTACCCTGTGACCTGCGCCGACCGGCAGAACCGTTCGACAGAATGGGCCGCACCGGACGCTACGGCCCAGTCCTCGACGGGTGAGGCCTGATCGACGGGCTGTGTCACCCCCGCAAGATCAGAGGCGACGACCGCGTAGCGCTGGTCATGACCCGGCGTCGAACCAATTCGACGGAGATTTTCTTCCAAAACAGCATTTCCGGACGTTTTGGGTTGATTGGGGCGGAATCTCCGTCGAATTCGTTCGGGACAGCGCTACTGCACGGCTTCGGACTCGAAAGACACGGCGGGCCACACTTCATCCAGCGTCACGGTCCCCTGATCGCCCGGCGTCAGCACCGGGAACAACCGTTTCGGAACCGCGAACCCCTATCGCCCCTCGGCTATCAGGACTCACTCATCTAGGCTGGCCGCACCGCCCGCCGACGCATCGGCCACCGACAAGGAGATCCGCCATGCCCGCACCGCACGCGAACCGAACCGGTCAGCCCTGCTGGGCCGACCTGATGACCTCCGACCTGCCGCGCGCCCGGGAGTTCTACACACGGCTGTTCGGCTGGACGGCCAGCGATTCCGGTTCGGAGTACGGCAACTACGTCACCTTCCGGAAGGGCGACGCGGACGTCGCCGGCATGAGCTCACAGGAGCCGGGTTCCCGACTGCCCGACGCGTGGACCACCTACCTGTCGGTGACGGATGCCGACGCCGCCGTCGCCGCCGCCCGCGCGGCCGGCGCAGACGTGCTGGCCGAGCCGATGACGGTGGGAACCATGGGCCGCATGGCCATCCTGATGGACCCGACGGGTGCGCCCTTCGGGGTGTGGCAGGCCGACGAGTTCACCGGCTTCGACGTCTTCGGCGAGGCGGGCTCACCGGTCTGGCACGAGCTGAACACCCGCTCCTATTCCGCCGCTCTCGATTTCTACACCGAGGTGTTCGGCTGGAAACCGGTCGTCCTGAGCGACACGGAGGACTTCCGCTACAGCACGATCGGGGCGGAGGGTGAGATGGTGACGGGCGTCTTCGACGCCGCGGAACACCTGCCCGACAGCGTGCCCTCGCACTGGCAGCTCTATCTCGGGGTGCCTGACGTGCACGCGGCCGTCACGACCGTGACAGAGCTCGGCGGCACGGTCGTCCGTGAGCCGTGGACGGCGGAGTTCGGCACCTTCGCGCTGGTCACCGACCCGACCGGGGCCCTGTTCGTGCTCGGCTCGGTCGACGAGCCGCTCCCCGAGGAGAAGAACATCGACGACGCCGGTGAGGAGGACGCCGACCTGCCGATCGGCTAGTGGGCGGACTGGATGGTGCGCAGCTTCAGCAACACCTGGTCGCGCAGGTCTTCGGGGGCCATTTCACGGCATGCGCGCTGCACGGCCTCGGTCAGTGTGCGCCCGACCAGGTGCTCGTCGCTGCAGTCGCTGCAGTGGGCGAGGTGCTCCTGAATGTCAGACGCGTCTTCGCCGCACAGTTCGTTGTGCAGGTATTCCTCGAGTTCGGCCTTGGCCTTCTCGCAGCCATAATCGGTCATGCTGGTGTGCTCCCGGTTCGAGTCTGGCCCGCCGCTGTTCCCAGGCCGCGCTCAAGGGCGTAACCGGCCAACAGGTCGCGCAGGAGGCGCCGGCCACGATGCAGGCGACTCATCACGGTGCCAATGGGTGTTTTCATGATTTCGGCGATCTCCTGGTAAGAGAACCCCTCCACGTCGGCGAAGTAGACAGCCAGCCGGAAGTCCTCCGGGATGGACTGCAAAGCGTCCTTGACGGCGCTGTCCGGCAGGTGGTCGATGGCCTCGGCCTCCGCCGAACGATTCGCCATCGCCGTGCGGGACTCCGCGCCGCCGAGCTGCCAGTCCGCGAGATCGTCGATGGTGCCCTGGAACGGCTCACGCTGCTTCTTGCGGTACGTGTTGATGAAGGTGTTGGTCAGGATGCGGTACAGCCAGGCCTTGAGATTGGTGCCCTGCTCGAACTGTTTGAACGCAGCGAACGCTTTCACGAACGTTTCCTGAACCAGATCCTGGGCGTCGGAGGGGTTGCGCGTCATGCGCATGGCCGCGGCGTACAGCTGGTCGATAAAGGGCAGCGCCTGCTCTTCGAACAGGTCTCGCATTTCGATCGCATCGGTTGTCATCACGGACAATCCTAAGCCGTCGCGTGAAACGACCGCAGGTCGCTCCAGCACCATGGACAGCGTCACCCTGGCCTCCCTCTTTTTTTCATCACCGACTATTCTGATAACCGATGTTGATCTCGAGATATTCCAAGCCTGAGTTCGATCCCTACGGCGACACGTCGCCCGAGGTGACGGATGCCCGCTGGCCCGCTCCGACGGCCGCCGGCCCGCTTTCAGCGTCCGTATCCCTGCCGGGGTCGAAGTCGCTGACCAACCGGGAGCTGGTGCTCAGCGCCCTCGCCGCGCATCCGTCGCTGTTGCGTGCCCCGCTGCACTCGCGGGACAGCGACTTGATGGTCGCGGCGCTGCGTCAACTGGGCACCGTCATCGAGGAGGTCCCCGGCGCCGGGGAGTTCGGTTCCGACCTGAGGATCACCCCCGGGGAGCTGCTCGGGTCGACGACCGTCGACTGCGGTCTCGCCGGCACCGTGATGCGTTTCCTGCCGCCGGTCGCGACGCTCGGCCTCGGGCCGACCACCTTCGACGGGGACGCCGGCGCACGCCGCCGCCCGATGGGCACCACCATCTCGTCCCTGCGGGCCCTCGGCGCCGACATCAACGACGACGGTCGCGGCGCCCTGCCCTTCACCGTGCACGGCACCGGCACGCTAGTCGGCGGGGAGATCACCATCGACGCGTCCACGTCGAGCCAGTTCGTCTCCGGCCTGCTGCTCGCCGCGCCGCGCTTCGGGCAGGGCCTGCACCTGCGCCATTCCGGCGAGCGCCTGCCCAGCCTGCCGCACATCGAGATGACCATCGCCACGCTGGCCCGGCGCGGCGTCACGGTGCACAGCCCGGCCGTCGGCGAGTGGATCGTGGCTCCCGGCCCGATCCAGGGCGCCGAGGTCGACATCGAACCCGATCTCTCGAACGCGGCGCCGTTCCTCGCCGCGGCCCTCGTGGCCGGGGGCAGCGTCACCATCTCCGGCTGGCCCGAGACCACCACCCAGGTCGGCGCCGACCTGGCCGACCTGCTGCCGCGCTTCGGCGCCGAGGTGTCTCGGGAGGGCGACCGGCTCACGGTCTCCGGGACCGGCCGCATCCGGGGCGTGGAGCTCGACCTGTCAACCGGCGGAGAACTCGCGCCCACGCTCGTGGCCCTGGCCGCCCTGGCCGAGTCCCCGAGCACGATCACCGGGATCGGGCACATCCGGCACCACGAAACCGACCGGTTGGCGGCCCTCGCCGCGGAGATCAACGGGCTCGGCGGTTCCGTCACCGAGCTGCCCGACGGGTTGCGGATCGACCCGCGCCCGCTGCACGGTGGGCCGTGGAACACCTACGACGACCACCGGATGGCGACCGCGGGCGCGCTGATCGGTCTCCTCGTTCCCGGCGTGCTGATCGAGAACATCGACACGACCGCCAAGACCCTTCCCCAGTTCACCGACCTCTGGTCGACGCTCGTTTCCGGAGCCCCGTCGTGACGTGGTGGGCGAGTGCCGACGACGATGAGCCCGAGTTCGACGAGTCGAGCGTGCGTGTGCGCCCCAACCGCAAGGGCAGCAAACCGCGCACCAAGACCCGCCCCGACCACGAGAACGCGCTGACCGGGCGCATCCTCTCGGTCGACCGGGGCCGGTACACCGTCATGCTCGACGAGAACTTGCCTGCCGAGCGCCGAGTGACCGCCGCCCGGGCGAGCGAACTGCGCAAGCAGGCCGTCGTCACCGGCGACCGCGTCGACATCGTCGGCGACACGACCGGAGCACCGGGCAGCCTGTCCCGGATCGTGCGGATCGTGCCGCGCACGACGCTGCTGCGCCGCAGCGCAGACGACACCGACGCCGTGGAGCGAGTGATCGTCGCCAACGCCGACCAGATGCTGATCGTGGTGGCCGCCGCCAACCCGGAGCCGCGCATCCGTCTCGTCGATCGCTACCTCGTCGCCGCCTACGACGCGGGCGTGAATCCCATTCTCTGCATCACCAAGACCGACCTGGCCGACCCCACCGCCTTCCTCCGCAACTTCGCCGGCCTCGACCTGCCCGTCTTCGAGAGCCGCGACGACGCCATGCCGCTGGCGGAGATCTCCGCCGCCCTGGTCGGCCACGACACGGTCTTCGTCGGTCACTCCGGCGTCGGCAAGTCCACTCTCGTCAACGCCCTGGTGCCGGGCGCCCACCGCGCCGTCGGAGTCGTCAACACGGTGACCGGCCGCGGCCGGCACACGTCTTCGTCGACCATCTCGTTGCGACTGCAAACGGATGCCGGCCGGGGCTGGGTCATCGACACCCCCGGCGTGCGCTCCTTCGGTCTCGGCCACATCAACACCGACAACATCCTCAAGGCCTTCACCGACCTGGCCCTGATCTCCCAAAAGTGTCCGCGCGGCTGCACCCACCTGCCGAACTCGCCCGACTGCGCGATCAATGAGGCCGTTAGCGCCGGCAAGCTCGGCGAGACCGGCAAGGTGCGCCTGGACTCGCTGCAGCGTTTGCTCGCCACCTTCGCCGCCGCCCCCACCCACTAGCCCCTGTCACCCACCACCCCGAGCCAGCAGCCCCTGCATTGAACGAATTCGACGGAGATTTTGCTCTAGAAAGCCGTGCAGGGCCAAAAAACGGGTGCCTGACCCCAAATCACCGTCGAATTCGTCAGGGATGGGCGGAAAATGGGTACAGGCGGGACCAGTAGCGTGGGGGGATGACCGATTCCACGCGGCTCGCGACCGGCGACCAAGCCCCTCCGTTCACCCTGTCCGACCAGGACGGGAACGCCGTGTCGCTGGCCGATTTCGCCGGCTCGAAGGTCGTCGTGTACTTCTACCCAGCGGCGATGACGCCCGGCTGCACGAAGCAGGCCTGCGACTTCCGCGACAACCTCAGCTCACTGGCATCGGCCGGCTACCAGGTGCTCGGCGTGTCGAAGGATGCCCCGGTCAAGCTGAAGAAGTTCCAGGAGACCGAGCAGCTCACGTTCGCGCTCCTCAGCGACACCGACCTCGCGGTGCACACGGGCTACGGCGCCTGGGGCGAGAAAAACCTCTACGGCAAGACCGTCACGGGCGTGCTGCGTTCCACCGTCGTGATCGACGAGACCGGCATGGTCGAGCTAGCCCTCTACAACGTGAAGGCCACCGGCCATGTCGCGAGCCTGCGCAAGAAGCTCGGCCTGCCGGCCTGACCAAACGGATGCTGCCACGCGGCCGGCACAGTCCCGGCACGGTCCCTGCGCTGCCCCCACCGGCCGCAGGTGGCCCCTACCGGCCCCCGGAGCGCTCGAACGCACGTCTTACCCACCCCGCCGCTGCCGAAGCCGGAGCGGCCCAGCTGCGGCCCTGCTGCGCCGCTACTGCGCCGCTACTGCGGCAAGCCGTCCTCGGAGCGCGCTGACGTCGTTTCTGCGATTACGCGCCGCTGGAACAGCAGCACGAGGACCACGACCGACGGCAGAAGAAGCGCCCAGCCGAGGTCGGGCCGGGCGTAGAACCCCTGGAAGGAGCCGATGGCGACGGCGATCTGCACCATCTGCCAGGTGACGGCAGCGCCCCGGATCCAGGACCGGCGCCGCAGGGAGTTGACCGCGATGGCGGTTACCCAGGACGCGGCGATCAGCACCAGCACCAGGATGGCGAGGGCCGTGGCCAGGGAGGTCGGCGTCGCGATCAGCAACTCGAGAATGAGCCACGCGACCGCGACCCAGAGGAGGGTGGCCTCCGCGCAGAGGATCGCGGCGAGGAGCAGCACGGCCCCCGGCCGACGCACCCGGCCGGCCTGGTTCTCGTCGTCGCCGCTGTGGTCTGACCGTGCATTCACAGAGATATCCCATTCAAAACTATTGATTTGACTCCACCATTATGCGATCATTTTTGAGGCCCGGTTGACGCTCACAGGGACGTGAGTCGATCTGAACGAGTAGATCTACTACCCTTCCTGCAATCGGCAGCCTTTCATCTTCGGCCAATCGGCCAGGCATCCCTGCAATAAAGGAGCACCCCTATGGACTGGCGCGACAAAGCTGCCTGCCTCACCGCCGACCCGGAACTCTTCTTTCCGGTCGGTAATACTGGCCCCGCTGTGGACCAGATCGAGAAGGCCAAGTCGGTCTGCGCCCGTTGCAACGTCACCGAGGTGTGTCTGCAGTACGCCCTCGAAACCGGACAAGACTCCGGCGTCTGGGGTGGACTGAGCGAAGACGAGCGTCGCGCGCTCAAGCGACGCGCGGCCCGGGCCCGGCGCGCGTCCTAGCACGCCCCCCCCCGCACCACGGGATCACAGAGAAAGGCCTAGCTGAACAGCCGGGCCTTTCTTCGTTGCGCGCGACGCGCTTGGAACCCGAGGCGACACCCCACGGCGTCACCCCGCGCCCGGCGCTACGCTTCGCGCATGTACCGCAGCGGGATCTCGATGGTCACTTCGGTGCCGCTGCCCATCATGGTGTGCCAGTCGATACTGCCGCTAAGCTCTCCCTGGATCAGGGTGCGCACGATCTGGGTTCCGAGTCCCGACCCGACCTTGCCCTCCGGCAGGCCCGTGCCGTTGTCCCGCACCCGCACGGTGAGGGTCTCCTCGTTACGCTCGGCCTCGATCGACACCTCCCCCTCGCGTCCGGCCAGCCCATGCTCGACGGCGTTCGTCACGAGCTCTGTCAGCGCGAGGGCGAGCGGCGTCGCGTAGGCGCTGGGAAGAATGCCGAAACTGCCGGAAGACTTCGGATGCGCCGTCGTGTTGTGCGCGGACGCCACCTCCATGATCAGCAGCAACACCCGGTCGAACACCACGTCGAAGTCGACCTTCTGGCTGAGGCCCTCGGACAGTGTGTCGTGCACGACGGCGATGGCGGCCACGCGGCGCATCGCCTGGTTGAGCGCTTCCCTGGCCGTGTCGGAATGCGTGCGGCGCGCCTGGATCCGCAGGAGCGAGGCCACCGTCTGCAGGTTGTTCTTGACCCGGTGGTGAATCTCCCGGATGGTGGCATCCTTCGTGATCAGCTCACGTTCCTGGTGCCGCAGCTCGGTGACGTCCCGGCAGAGCACGATGGCTCCGATCCGTTCGCCCCGGTTGCGGATCGGGATGGCACGCAGCGAGACCGTCACGCCGCGGGCCTCCACGTCGGTGCGCCATGGCGCCCGGCCGGTGACCACGAGCGGCAGGGTCTCGTCGACAACCGCCGTTCCAGTGAGCAGGCTCGTGGTCACCTCGGCGAGGGACTCGCCCTCCAGCTCGTCGGCGAACCCCATTCGGTTGAAGGCGGAGAGGGCATTCGGGCTCGCGAACGTGGTCACGCCGTCGACGTCGAGACGGATGAGTCCGTCCGAGGCGCGCGGGGCGCCGCGCCTCGGGCCGGTGGGGGCGCCCAGATCGGGAAAATCGCCGGACGCGATCATGGCGAAGAGGTCATTGGCGCAGTCGTTGAAGGTCAGCTCCTGCCGGCTCGGCGTGCGCGCCTCACTCAGGTTGGTGTGCCGGGTGAGCACCGCCACCGGCGTGTCCGAGATCTGGGAACCCGTGGAACTGAGCCGCCGCCGCACCGGGATCGCGCGCACCCGGGTAGGGGTCTCCTCGTACCAGTCGGGGGCCGTGGTGTCGACGATCTTCGCCGTTTCGAAAGCCTCGGTGACCTGCTGTCGCCACTCGACCTTGATGCTCTGCCCGACGAAGTCACGATAGAAGAGGGTGGCGGCGCTCGACGGCCTGGCGTGGGCGACGGCCACGAAGCTCCCGGTGCTGCTGGGCACCCACACGACGATGTCCGCGAAGGCGAGATCGGCCAGGAGCTGGCCATCCGCGACAAGCATATGGAGCCAGTCCACATCCTCCGCACTGCTGCGGCCCTGGGCAAGTACGAGATTACTGAGCGTCGACACAGCAATAGCCTAGGTCCCCCGGACACGTGCCACCGCCGTCGTGGTGCCGTCTCGTAGTTTGGGCCATGCTGAACAGATGAGCACAGCAAATGGAAAGCCCGATCGGACCCTGGTTGTCCTACTGTCCGTGATCGGAGCGCTGGTGGTCATCGCCCTCGTCGTCGTCTTCACCGGCGGCGAACCCGAACAGCTTGACGCCGACACCCCGGAAGGCCTCGTCCAGGACTATTCCGCGGCCGTCATCGACGGCGACGAGCAGGCCGCTGGCGCGTACCTCACCGAGGACGCTTTCAATGGCTGCGAGGACTTCGACCGGGGCCCCACCGACAACATGCGGGTCACTCTCGTGTCGACCACCGAGCGGGCCGAGTCGGCCGACGTGAAGGTGTCCATCGTCACCTCCTACGGCAGCGGCCCCTTCGGAGTCGACGAGTACGAGACCCAGGGTGTCTTCGACCTGGTGGCCGTCGACGGCACGTGGTTGATCGATGACGCCCCCTACGAACTCAACATTTGCCCGAATCCGAAGGCCGGTTCCTGATGGTCAGCGTGGTGCTGCTGGTTGCCGTCCTGGTGATCGGCGGCGGTATCGCCGGCATCGTGATTGCGGTGCGCAAATCGACGCCATCCGGGGAGAGCGCGGCCCAGCCCACGGTACGCCGGGTGATCGTATACATTCTGCTCTTCGCCCTGGTCGTGATTGCCGCCATCGGAGTGAGCGGACTGCTCGGGCGCCTCCTCGACACCGGCAACGCACTTGCCTCCAGCGACATCACCGGGCTCGCCCGCTCGCTCGCGTTCACCCTCATCGCCGGCCCGTTCGCGGCCGTACTCTGGTGGGTGCTGTGGCGCCGAATGGACGGCGCGGAACGATCATCCGTCGCCTGGGGGCTCTACCTGGCCGGCCTGTATACGGTCTCCCTTGTCACGTTCAGCACCGCCCTGCAGACCACGGCGGCCGTGCTCGTGCGCGGGGACTGGCAACCGCGTCTCTTCGCCACCGGAGTGGTCTGGGCCGGCGTGTGGGTCTGGCACCTGTGGATGTCCCGGCACGAGGAGAAGAGCCCCACCCAGCTGGTCACCGTGGCCCCGATCCTCGGTTCCGTCTTCGGTCTCGTGATCGCGGTGGGCGGCGCCGTCACGGCCCTCAGCTCTCTTCTCGACGCCGCCGTCGACGCCGCCGTCGACGCCGCACCGAGCCTCACCCCGGGCGAACCCTGGTGGGAGTTGACCCTCCAGGCGCTCATCTGGTTTGCCGGCGGGCTGGTCATCTGGTGGTGGCACTGGATCCGCAGCCAGGCCCGCGACCTGCGCGGCGGCCTCGCCGATCTAATGGTCGTGGCCGTCGGCGTGGCCGGGGCGGCCATCCTGACGCTGAGCGGGGTCGGAACCGTGCTGTTCCTGCTGCTCAGACTGGCTTTCGACCGCACCGACCCGGTCACCGACATCCTCGACCTACTGGGTTTCGGCGTCTCGGTCTCCTTCATCGGCGCACTCGTCTGGAGCTACCACCGGGGCCTGACCCTGGCCCGGTCGGACACGACGAGGGTGGCGACGAAGCTTGTGACCTCCGGCGTGGGTCTCGTGGCCGCGGCCTCCGGGCTGGGCGTGGTCGTGAACGCGATCCTCGCCGCCACGACCACCCCGCTCGCCGGTTCAGGAACCCGAACCCTCCTGCTGGGCGGCATCAGCGCCCTCGTCGTCGGCGGCCCGGTGTGGTGGCTGGCCTGGCAGCCTACGACGCCGCTCTCCCCCGCGGAGGTCCGCTCCACGGGACGAAGGGTGTACCTGATCCTGGTGTTCGGCGTGAGCGCGGTCGTTGCCATCGTGACGCTTCTGGTGATCGGCTACCGGCTCTTCGAGTTCGCCCTCGGCGACTTCACCGGGGACAGCGTGATCGACCGGGTGCGGGCCTCGCTGGGGCTGCTGGTAGCCACCGGCCTCGCCGCTGGGTATCATTTCGCTGTCTGGCGACGAGACCGCTCGGTGAGTGCAGAGGCCCCGCAGCCGGCGCGCACCATCGGCCGCGTGCTCCTGGTAACGGACGCCGACCCGGAACCCCTCAGCCTCGCAATCGTCGCAGCGACCGGAGGCGCGGCCGTCTTCGTGCTGAAGCGCGCCGACGGCGCCGGTAGCTCGGCAACGGTGGAGCATCTCGCCCAGGCCCTCACCGGCGTAACCGGAAAGCGGGTGCTGGTCGTCACGGGCCCCGGCGACCGGGTTGAGGTGATCCCGCTTCAGGAATGAGCGCCGGTGCGGCCTTCCGCACCGGGGTCAGCACAAGGGTCGACAGCGCAAGTCGACGCGGGGTTCGACGCGGGATTCGACGCCGACGGTGGGCTCAGGTGGCCACCGCTGGCCGGCGCCATCTCGATTCCCGGCGCCGTCGCCCCGTGGCGGGCGCGGGCACCGGCAGCAGCTCCGTGCGCACGAAGCGACGGATGCTGGTGCGCGCCGGGGACTTCGGCGCGGCATCCCGCAGCGTGCGCCCGGCGACGATGGCCGCATCCGTGGACACCTGGTCCTGCGGCACCAGGATCGGCGACTCGATGCCGCCGAACCGGCGGAGCGCCGATACGACCTGCCCGTTCGCATCCAGCCCGACCGCGCCCCGGCGCACCCGGTTCATGACCACGCTGACCTGATCGGTCGTGACCACCTCGGCCAGGTCCACCCAGGCGCGCAGGAACCGGGCCATCCCGACCGGGTCGGCGAGGCCGCAGGCGACGACGTGGTCAGCCAGTCCGAGACCCGTCAGGGTGGCCGCGTTGCGGCGCGGGGCGAACAGGTCACTGGAGATCTCCTCGTCGCTCTCAAGGCTGAACCCGGTGTCGAGCACGACGTAGTCGACCCAGATACGGAGCGCGTTGATGGTGCGCGTCACCCGCTCGGTGGAGAGCTCGGGCCAGCGCGACGGCCGCCCGATGCCGGTGAGCACCCAGAAGGCTCCCTGCGGTGAGTTGTAGCGCTGCGCGATGCGCTCAAATTCGGACCGGGTGAAGCTGTCCGAGCCGGCCAGGCGGCACGCAGCGGCGAAGCCCGGCGCCTCATCGAGCATCCCCAGGCTCGGCGCCACCGAACCGCTGTAGGTGTCGATGTCCGCCAGGGCGACGGTATGCCCGGCAGCGGCGATCTCCGCCGCGATGTTGATCGCCAGAGTGGTGCGCCCCGGGGCGCCGGCCGGCCCCCAGACGGCGATAACCGTGCCCTGCCGTTTTGTGCCGGGCAAGCCCGCCGGATCGCCGACCCGCAGCGGAATGGCGACCCCGGCGCCGATCAGCGCCTCAGTCTCGGCCCAGTCGGCGGCGGCGTCGACCACGTCGAAGAGGCCGAGCCCGGCCGCATTGCGTCGGTCCTGGTCGTTGGCGGCGAGCGCGATCACCCGGGTGCCGTGGGCGTCGCAGGCGGTGATCAGCTCGGCCGTGAGCGTGCTGCGGCCGGCTCCGACGATCACCACCTCGGGCGCGCGCTGCCGCAGGGCGAGGATCACTTCGCCCGCAGTCGTCGGACGCGCCACGATCACATGGCCCTGCTCGATGATGTCGATCAGCAGACGGTCTTCGGTGTTCCGGTCGAGTGCCAGTGCGATGGTGGCCACGTTTACTTCTCCAGCGGTGCGTTGACGGGCACAACCGCGATGGCGTCGCGGTTCGCGATGGACTCCAGCACCGCCGCGACGGCTCCCTTCGGCACCAGGATCTCAAGTGTTCGGATGCCGCCTCCCGCCACGAGCCCCGTGGGCTCGACCAGACGCACGACCGCGGCCTGGTCGACGAGCACCGTCGGCGGCCCGAACGTGTTCGGGTCCGTTTTGCGGGCGGACCAGACGTCGACCACGGAGCCGGGACCGATGTTCGAGGCCAGGGCGCTGGTCAGCTCAACGACCACGCTCGTGACCTCGGTGCCGGCGGTGCGCCCGACCGCGGACGCAGGCACAAGTTCCCCGGCGGCGATCGTGCGGGTGACGACCAGCCCGTCATCCGGCAGCCCGTCGGGGGTCACGTACAGGTCTCCCGTTACACCAAGCCGCACCTGCGTGGCCACGAGGTCGGATGCCTCCACTCGGTCCCCGACGGCGAGCGCCGAGCGCGCGGTGAACACCGCCGTGGACCGGTCGGCGGCGGAGACGATCAGATAGACGCCTCCGACGGCGGCGACCACGAGCGCCAGCCCGATCGCGAATCGCGGATCGAACCAGAATTTCGGTCGTGCGTTCCTGGCGGTCTTGCTCACGGGCGCCTGCCTCCCCAATACTGACTCAATTGGTGCTGACTCGATGGAGCCGGATCGATGGTGCCGACTCAATAGTTTCGACTCGAAACTCCGTTTGACCCGGGAATCCGCCTCGACGTCCATCGTGGTCGTCTTCGCCCCCACGCGGGAAAGTTATCCACAGCCTCACTCCTCCCCGATTAGGGCCCGCCCGCCGACGGATAATCGATCCATGAACGATTCCGGGGCTGCTTCCAGTGTGGGCCGGTTCCTCACCCTGGCCGACACCGCGGAGATCCTCTCGTTGACGGTGGCCGAGGTGCTGGAGCTGGTGCGCACCGGTGAGCTGCCGGCCATCCGGCTCGGCACCCAGAGCACCCCGGCGGGCGGCGCAGGCACGATCGGGGCCGGCAGCGCGGGCGTGTGGCGGGTCGAACGGATCGTGCTCGAGTCTTTCATCGAGGCCAAGTACGAAGAGGCCCGGCGCATGTCGCTGTGGCAGCAGTCGGACTTCGGGAACATCCCCGAGCTGTCCGGCGGCACGATCATCCGTCCCGACGACTGACCCGGCTAGATTGATGCATCCTCGTCGTGTGGTTGTGCCGCTCCCGGAGGGTCAGGGCTGACCGCACGGGGGCACGCTGCTCATCCAGGCGGACCGCTGTCCCCGGCGTTGAACCAATTCGACGGAGATTCTTGGTCAAACAACCGTTCTCGAGCCCAAACGGGCTGTTCAGACTTAAATCTCCGTCGAATTCGTTCGGACGAGTTGCTGCGGGCTGTGAACGCGAAAGGCACGGCGGCTCAGCGCGAACGGTTGGTGCAGACGGTTGGCGCAGAGCGTTGGCGCAGAGCGTTGGCGCAGAGCGTTGGCGCAGAGCGTTGGCGCAGAGCGTTGGCGCAGAGCGTTGGCGCAGAGCGTTGGCGCAGAGGGTTAGGCCAGAGGGTTAGGCCAGAGGGTTAGGCCAGAGGGTTAGGCCAGCCGTACGAGCTGGATCTCGCCTACCGGCACGATGCGGTACTGGTGCACCTCCGCTTCGCGGCGCAGGGTACCCGGCGCGTGCAGGGCCAGGTCGATGTGGTCCCGGCCCACCCGGTCGATGGTGCCGGGGAGCACACCGGCACGGGTGTGCACCTCCAAGTTGGAGCGCCGTCGGCAGAGGTCTCGCAACACGAACGCCAGGCCGATGCGGTCCACGATCCGGGCTGCGGATTCGGGCTCGGTGCCGAGCGATCCGGGGATCTCCCCCCGGCGCAGGACGACCCCGGCCACGGCGGCCAGCGGGAGCACGCACTGGGAACCGGCGGAGACGGAGTCCAGCAGGTCACCCGCCAGCCAATCCCGCCCGAATGTGGTCGGCCGCACGGCGATCGTCTCCCCCGTCGCGAGCACGATCCTCAGCACACCCGCACCGGGGACCGACCCGGTCCAGGGCTCTGATCCTTTCCGGGGATCTGCGGCGACGTCGGGAGTGCGCGCGAGGTTGGTCAATCGGTTACGCAGAGACAGCCGACCCAGCCGCAACCGTTCTTCTTCGGCGCGCAGGTCGATCTCCTCGGCGTGCAACTCGTGTTCGAGCTGCCCCTCGAGGTCGTCGAAAAGGTTGTCCCAGCGCACAGTCCCGAAGTTAGCCCGCACGACCAACATCCTGCCCGGGTTATCCACAGGTCTTAAAAGCACTCGACACCACCGTCCCCGGCTGATTGAGTGTCGAGCACGGCCCGTACCCCCCGCGTGGGGGTGCCTGACCCTCGCCAACACCTGCTCCACCGAATGTCTGCTCCATCGCACGCCGGATCCACCCGAACCCCTTGAACCACCCGATTGCCACGGCAGGTGTGCCGCCGGCAGCGGACTCACGCACCTCGGAGGAGTCATGAGCGATCCAGCCAACACCCCGGCACGCCAACCCCGATCAAGGGACAACAAGTTCGTCCAGGACGACTTCTTCGGCCACCAACCGAGCAGCAGGGACCAGCTGCCAGACCCGGAGCCACTGCTGATCAACCTCACCCGCTGCGTGATCGAGGTGCTTGCCGGCGCCCGAGAGCTCGACCAGCTCGCCCGGTGGGTCAGCGACGACGTTTACCGGCACCTGCTGAAACGGGTGGTGCTCTCGGCACGGGCGCGCGCCGTCAAGGGGCAGAAGGCCCAGCGGCCCGCGTTCACGATCGGGCGGGTCACGATTTCCGAGCCGCGAGACGGCGTGATCGAGGCCGTCGTGATGGTGCACAGTAAGGTTCGCGTTCGCGCCGTGGCCCTGCGCCTGGAAGGAATGGACCAACGCTGGCGGGCCAGCGCTATCAACGTGTTGTGATAACCGGCTCCGCGGGAGAAATGAGCCCTCGCCCCGGGGGCGCGCTCCAAGGGGATTGTTCCCACTGCCGAGGTAGGCGCGCAGTGAACCGCGACGCGACTCGAACGTGTGTGACCGCTGCGGACCAGCGCGGGACCAGCGCGGGACCAGCGCGGAGGTCCGGCCCGGCGGGTCGATTCTCCCATGCTGGCCACAAGACCCGCCGGATGCGCGGCAGCGCTCGAGCGGTTCGGATCCCCGTCGAACTCCACCGCGCAGCCCGAACGAATTCGACGGAGATTTCGCCGGAGTCGACCCTAAAAACTCCGAAAAGGCAGTTTCATCCGAGAATCTCCGTCGAATTCGCTTACCGGACGCGGAGCCCCGCCGTGATGAACGGCGTCCACGCGGTGCGGTCGGCTCTGGTCTCCGGGAGCGCCTCCATCGTTCGATGAAGGCGCACGGACCTGACCGGGCTACTTCTTGCCCTGAGCGCGCCGTTCGGAGCGATTGACCGGAGCGGGCTTCGGGTCGTCGCCGCGCTGGCCGAACGCGCCGCGCTGGGGCGGTCCGGCCACCACGTCCGTCTCCGCTTCATCGGCGGGAGCCGCGGCGCTCGCCCGGCGGGCACGGTCGGTAGCGGCCTGCTGGATCTGTCCGCGCTGGTTGCGTACTTCGACTCCGCCCGAATCGCTCGGGGCGGTGTAGCTGAGCTTCTCACCCGCGGCCGCGGCCGGGGCGAGTCCCTTGGCGGCGACGATGGGACCGGCGACGGCGCCGGGGGCCTGGCTGACCTCGACCTCGAGGTTGAACAGGAAACCGACGGTCTCCTCGCGGATCTGGCCCATCATCTGCTGGAACATGACGAAGCCCTCGCGCTGGTACTCCACCAGGGGGTCGCGCTGGGCCATGGCGCGCAGGCCGATGCCGTCCTTCAGATAGTCCATCTCGTAAAGGTGCTCGCGCCAGCGGCGGTCGATGACCGACAAGACGACGCGGCGCTCGAGTTCACGCATCGCCGGTGAACCCAGCGACTCTTCTCGGTGCAGGTAAGCGACCTTGGCATCCGAGAGAATCTCACGGCGCATGAAGTCGCGGTTGATCTTGCCGCGGTTGCCGGCCTCGGCGACGACCTCGTCAATGGTCAGTCCCACCGGGTACAGCGTCTTGAGCTCGGTCCACAGGGCATCGAAGTCCCAGTCGTCGCCGTTGCCTTCGCCTGTGTGCACCTCGAGGACCTCGTCGACGACGTCTTCCAGGAAGCGCTGCGTGCGCTCGTGGAGGTCGTCGCCCTCCAGGATGTGCCGGCGGTCGCCGTAGATCGCCTCGCGCTGACGGTTCAGAACGTCGTCATACTTGAGCACGTTCTTGCGGATCTCGGCGTTGCGGCCCTCGACCTGCGCCTGCGCGCTACGGATGGCTCGGCTGACGACCTTGGATTCGATCGCCATGTCGTCGGGAATCCCCTGGCGGCCCATCAGGCTCTCGGCGGCGCCGGCGTTGAAGAGGCGCATCAGGTCGTCGGTCAGCGACAGGTAGAAGCGGCTCTCGCCCGGGTCACCCTGGCGTCCGCTGCGACCGCGCAGCTGGTTGTCGATGCGGCGCGACTCGTGCCGTTCGGTGCCGAGCACGTACAGGCCGCCGGCGTCGACGACCTTCGCAGCTTCCACGGCGACCTCGGCCTTGACGGCGTCGAACACGTCGTCCCAAGCGGTCTCGTAGTCCTCGGGGGTTTCGACCGGGCTCAGGCCTTTCGCGTTCATCTGGGCGACGGCGAGGAACTCGGCGTTGCCGCCGAGCATGACGTCTGTGCCTCGACCGGCCATGTTGGTGGCGACGGTCACCGAGCCCAGGCGTCCGGCCTGCGCGACGATCGCGGCCTCCCGGGCGTGGTTCTTGGCGTTGAGCACCTCGTGCCGCACGCCCTTCTTGGCGAGCAAGCGCGACAGGTATTCGCTCTTCTCGACGCTCGTCGTTCCGACCAGGACCGGCTGCCCCTTTTCGTGCCGGGCGACGATATCCTCGACGACCTGGCCGAACTTTGCCTCTTCGTTCTTGTAGATCAGGTCGGACTGGTCGATACGCTTCATCGGCTTGTTCGTGGGGATGGACACCACGCCGAGCTTGTACGTGCTCATGAACTCGGCCGCCTCGGTCTCCGCGGTACCAGTCATGCCGGACAGCTTCGAGTAGAGCCGGAAGTAGTTCTGCAGGGTGACCGTCGCCAGGGTCTGGTTCTCCGCCTTGACCGCGACGCCCTCCTTGGCCTCGATCGCCTGGTGGATACCCTCGTTGTAGCGACGGCCCATCAGGATGCGCCCGGTGTGCTCATCGACGATCAGCACCTCGCCGTTCATCACGACGTAGTCCTTGTCTTTCTTGAACAGGGCGTTGGCCTTGATCGCATTGTTCAGGAAGGAGATCAGCGGGGTGTTCGCGGACTCGTAGAGGTTGTCGATGCCGAGGTAGTCCTCGACCTTTTCGATGCCGGGTTCCAGCACGCCCACGGTGCGCTTCTTCTCGTCGACCTCGAAGTCGACGTCGGGGATGAGCTTGGTCGACAGGCTCGCGAACTCGGTGAACCAACGGTTGGCCTCGCCGGAGGCAGGACCGGAGATGATCAGGGGCGTGCGCGCCTCGTCGATCAGGATCGAGTCGACCTCATCGACGATGGCGAAGTAGTGCCCGCGCTGCACCATGTCGGAGGACTGCCAGGCCATGTTGTCGCGCAGGTAGTCGAACCCGAACTCGTTGTTCGTGCCGTAGGTGATGTCGGCCAGGTACTGCTCGTGGCGCTGGGCCGGCGTCTGGCCGGACAGGATGCAGCCGGTGGTCATGCCGAGGGCACGGAACACGCGACCCATCAGCTCGCTCTGGTAACTGGCGAGGTAATCGTTGACCGTGATGATGTGCACGCCGCGGCTGGTGATGGCGTTCAGGTAGGCCGCCGTCGTGGCCACGAGGGTCTTGCCCTCACCGGTCTTCATTTCGGAGATGTTGCCGAGGTGCAGGGCCGCCCCGCCCATCAGCTGCACATCAAAGTGGCGCAGTCCCAGGGTGCGGGTCGAGGCTTCACGCACGGCGGCGAACGCCTCGGGCAGTAAGTCGTCCAGCGACTCACCGCCCGAGTAGCGCTCACGCAGCACCACGGTCTCGTTCTTCAACTCCTCATCGGTGAGGTGGCTGAAGTCATCTTCCAACGCATTGGTGGCCTTCGCATACTGCTCGAGACGGCGCAGCAGACGCCCTTCACCAACACGAAGTACTTTTTCCAGAATTGAGGCCACGAATGCACTCCACTAGTCGTCACGGCGTGTGCACACGCCTGTCGTCGTTGCCGCACGCTCACAACGTCCGGCATGCGGCAACTATAACAAGGCTGGATGGTCAGTTGCTGCGCTCCCGAGAGGGCGGCACGACCTCCCCGGCCTCATCGGCGTTCTCGTCCAGTTCAATCACGCCGTAGTCCCAGCCCTTGCGACGGTAGACGACGCTCGGACGCTTGGTTACGGCATCCTGGAACAGGTAGAAGTCGTGGCCGACGAGTTCCATGAAGTAGAGGGCGTCGTCGACGGTCATCGGTGCGGCCGCGAAAACCTTGCGGCGGATGACGACGGGGTTGTAGACGTCGTCCGGTTCTTCGGTTGCCGGCGTCTCCGCGTTCACGACGGGGATTGCTCCGGTGCGCACCCGCTCGAGCACCTCGGCGTCGGCCGGCTTGATGTCGACCACGCTGAAATCGACGGATGCCGCGTCGTGCAACGAGATGGGACGGTGGGCCCCGCCGCGGTGCAGCTTCTGGCGGTCCTTGGCGCGGCGCACCCGTTCGAGCAACCGCCCCAGGGCGACGTCGAACGCCGCGTACTTGTCGGAGCCGTCGGCTTCGGCTCGAACGATCGGCCCCTTGCCGATCAGGGTCAGTTCGACCCGGTCGTTGCCCGTGGCACCGTTCTTCTCCCGGTGGCGACTCAGCTTGATCTCGAGAGCCAGCGCCTTATCGGCAAGACCGGCGACCTTCTCGGCCTTCTCGGTGGCATACTCGCGGAAACGATCAGTGATCCCTAGGTTTCGTCCAACGATGTTAATTTCCATGACGACCTCCAGATCTGGCGAACCGCCCGTATCTGGGCGATTATTACGCGCCTTCACGACCCACCGTAGCCGTGCGCGCCGGATAAGTCACAGCCTTTTGTCAATCTGTTTTCGATGTACTTTCGGCAACGGGGAAACGACGCCGTGTTTCCGCCAGAGTGGCCACGCCGACGACCTCGCCGCCCGCAGCGAGCAGGGCACGTCGCACCTCGAGCACGGTTGCCCCAGTGGTCAGGATGTCGTCGACGACCAGGATACGGAGGCCGGACAGCGACCGGTTCGCGACCAGCGAACCCGTTCGATTCCGGCCTCGCTCTGCGCTGCCCAGTCCGACCTGGTCCTGCGTCTCGCCCACGGTACGGAGCAACCGAGTCGGCCGGAGCCCCGAGTGACGGAGCAGCAGCTCCACCGGGTGATAGCCACGGATGCGCCACGCCTGCTGTGACGAGGGGACGGTCACGAGGTGCACCCCGGCACCCTCCGGTATGGTGGCCAGCGCCGCAGCCACGGCGACCCGGAGCGGACCGGCCAGCGCGCCGGCGGCATCCGTTCGGCCACCGTCCTTGAACGCTCCCAGGACCCGCCTGGCCACGCCGGAGTAGTCCAAAGCGGACCACACCAGGACACCCGATCGTTCGGAGCTGTGCGCCCGCGGTGCCAGGGCTGCCCGGCAGACCCCGCACAGGGCCCGGTCGGGCATGCCGCAGCCGCTGCACTCGGTGGGCATCAGAACTGCCCACGCGTCGAGGGCAGCCCGGGAGAGGCCGGCTGGAGGGCGCATCCCGCCATCGTGGGGCCAGGCCCGGCCGGCCCGGGCGCGGGGCTCGAACCGGTGCAGAACCGGCTTCCGCACGATCGGTGGAGGGGCTACCCGCCGATACCCTGCTGGGTGGCCAGGAGGGTGACACCGCCGAGTCGTTCCTGCCAGCCGGCACCGCGCTGCACCAGGAGACCGCCCGTGGACGAGAGCGCACGCAGGTCGCGCAGGTTGTTGCTGCCGACCATGGTGACGCTGTCCGGCGCGGACTCGAGGCGCGTGGTGAGTCCACCCAGCTGCAAGGCCACGATCCGTCCCTCACCGCTGGGGAGGCGGGTCAGGCAGGCCACGGTGAGTTCGTCGATCCAGGCCGCGTCCACGGCCGTGCCTCCCGGCGCGGCCAGAAGCACCGCGTCGCCCAGCGCGACCGGGGTGCTCTTGTCCCGGGTGATGGCGCTGACGACAAATCGGCTGTCCTTGCCCGACTGAAGCAGGGCGATCAGCCGAGTGCCGTCCCGCGACACGCGCAACGACTGGATCGCCGAGACTTCCGGCCACGGTGTAGGGACGGCGGTCGCTTCGCCGTTCGGGCCGTACACGAACAGTTCACCGGGGCGGGCGGCGGGCACCGACCAGACGAAGCCGTAATTGTCGATGGCAGGCGCGATCAGCCCCTGGCGGGGATCGAGCTGCACCGGGTCGTCACCGACCCTGACGCCGTACACTCCCGCTCCCGTCAGCACCGCGGCCGCGGTCTGACCGGGCGAGAGGGTGACGGAGGTCGGGTCCAGGGCGACGATCGAGCCGGACAATCCGGCGATCGGGCTGATCGAGGAACCGCTTGCCGCCAGGAATCCGAATTCGCCCTCGCGCAGGATCAGCGCCCGGGCGTCGACGCGGGAATTCGCGGTCGGGGCGTTCGCACTCAACTCGGCGATGTCCTGCAGGTTGCGGTTGACGGTGATGGTGGCGGACAGCCCGGGCGGAAGGCTGTTGGACAGTTGGGCCTTCATTCGCTGCAGGGTGACCCGGTCGGCGTTCAGCGCTTCGCTGTTGAGGTCGACCTTGGCGTCCCTGGCGATGACCTGCACGGCATCGGCGGTGAGCTTGGTGCCGTCGGGGAACGCCGTCACGACGGCTCCGGTGAACCAGGGGCTCGGGCCGTCGAGCAGTCCGTTGACGATCTTCGTCAGAGTAGCCCCACTGCGCGGGTACCAGCGCAGATCGGGCACCAGGTAGCTAAAGCCCGGGTCGAAGAAGTAGAGCGCCTGGGCGGTGAAGACATCTTGAAAGATATTCCGATCGACGACCGTGCCGTTCGGGGCCGCGCCGATGCGCCACTGGCCGCCGACCTGCACGAACTGGTAGCGCAACGCCACCGCGGTGGGCGACTCGACCTCGCGGTACTCGCCGCGCTCATCCACCTCGGCGACCGGATTCACCGAGAACTGCATCTGACCCTCGCCGACGGAGACGATGCTGCGCCCGGTGGCGTCGTCGATGGTCACCCCGGAGTCGGGCTCCCAGGAGCTGCTGTAGTTCGGAGCCAGGAACTCCCGCGCTATCGCGTAGTCGTTGTCGGGGCTCGTCGCCGCGTCGATGAAGCCGCGCAGGATCGCCTCGGGGGTGGCGTCCTTCTGCGGTCGCGAGGGCAGGAACACGGGTGCCGGGGTGGCGCCGGGCTGCACGGTCTGCCCCGCGCGCACGCCTCCGTCGCGCGGGATTCCCGCGCATCCGGTCAGGGCCACCGCGAGCGCGACCAGGCCAGCGAACATCCGGGTTCGACTACGCATAGTGCCCTCCCGTTTCTCCGGCGGCCGTGCCGCCGCCTGCATCGGCCGGGGGCAGCGGGCTCGGCGAGCTCGACAGCGTTCCGTTCGCGCTGCGCGGCAGGGTCAGCCGGAAGCACGACCCCTCCCCCGGGTGCGACCAGACCTGCAGCCAGCCGCCGTGCACGACGGCGTCTTCGAGGGAGATCGACAAGCCGAGGCCGGTGCCGCCGATGGTGCGCTTGCGCGACGGGTCGGCCCGCCAGAACCGGTCGAAAACGTGGGCCATCTCGGCCTGGCTCATACCCATGCCGTAGTCGCGCACCGACAGGGCCACCGCGCTCTCGTTGCTGTCGACGGACACGATGATCGGCTTGCCCTCTCCGTGCTCGATGGCATTGCCGATCAGGTTGTGCATGATGCGGCGGATGCGGCGGGGATCGACGTCCGCGTCGAGGTGCCCGCCCGGTGCCACCAAGGTCAGCACCGTGCCCTTGGAGTCGCCGAGCGAGCGCAACCCTTCGATGGCGTCCTCGGCCAGGTGCACCAGGTTCGTGGGCTCAGTCTCCAGCTGCACCGACCCGGCGTCGTATTTGCTGATCTCGAGCAGGTCGCTCAGCAGCAGCTCGAAGCGCTCGACCTGCGTGTGCAGGAGCTCGGCCGTGCGTTCGACCGCCGGCGGGAACGTGGCACGGTGGTCATAGAGAACGTCGCCGGCCAACCGGATCGTCGTCAGCGGGGTGCGCAGCTCGTGCGAGACGTCCGACACGAAGCGCTGCTGCACCTCGGACAGATCGGCGAGTTCCTTGATCTGGCTCTGCAGGCTGTCCGCCATGCCGTTGAAGGAACGGGCCAGCGTCGCGATGACGTCTTCACCTTTTTCCGGGATGCGCACGCCGAGGTCACCGGAGGCCAGCCGCGCGCTGGTGGCCGCGGCCACGCGGATCGGGGTGACCACGAAGCGCACTACAATCCAGGTCACGCCACCGATCAGCAGGATCAGCACCAGGCCGGCGATGCCGAGGGTTCGCTGCACGAAAGCCAGGGTTGCCTCGGCGTCGGCCAGGCTGTACCCGATGTACAGCTCGTACCGGCCGGCGACCGGCACGGTGAGCTGGGAACCGACGACGATGCCGGGAACCAGCGCGCCGTCATCCGTCGCAAGCGTCACCGACTGCCAAAACTGCTCCCCGGCTTTCTCCTGCACCTGGAGGCGGAGAGCGGGCGTGATCACGCCGGTCGAATCACCGAATGACGAGGAGTCCTGCGGCGCCACAGTGGAGGCGTCCTGCCCGGGAGACCGGAAGATGGCGATCATCTGGGACGAGGATGCCGCGGTAATCAGGGTGCGGGCGGAGCCCACCAGGGTCTGCACCTCCACCCGGTCCGCGGCGTCGGAGGCGTCGAAGATGCCCTGGGCGGCGGTCGTGGCCCGGTTCGAGTCGACGAGCACCTGGTTCAGTCTTGATTGAAACAGGTCGTTGCCCACACTCGCGGAGATGTAGACCCCGACCACCATGATGGCCATCCCGGACAGCGCCACCGTGATGGTCACCGTGCGGAACTGCAGCGAGGAACGCCACAGTCCGCCGATCCTGGCCGGCCAGTCCCGCCAGTCCCGCCAGTCCCGCCACACGCTGCGGTCGTTACCGGTGCCACCGAACACGAGGAACCTAGCCGGCCGCGCCGGCCCGATAGCCGACCCCGCGCACCGTCATGACGATGCGCGGGTTGTCCGGGTCGTCTTCGACCTTGGCGCGCAAACGCTGCACGTGCACGTTGACGAGGCGGGTGTCCGCCTTGTAGTGGTAGCCCCAGACCTGCTCCAGGAGCATTTCCCGGGTAAAGACCTGCTGGGGCTTGGACGCAAGTGCCAGCAGCAGGTCGAATTCGAGCGGGGTGAGGTTGATCTGCCGCGAACCGCGCCGCACCTCGTGCCCGGCGGCATCGACGACCAGGTCCCCGATCTGCAGGTTGGCGGGGGTCTCCGATGAAATCGGGCGCAGGCGCGTGCGGATCCGGGCGACCAGTTCCTTCGGGTTGAACGGCTTGACCATGTAATCGTCAGCGCCGGACTCGAGGCCCTTCACGACATCCGTCGTGTCGGTTCGCGCGGTCAGCATGATGATGGGCGTGCCGGATTCGGCGCGGATCAGGCTGCAGACCTCGATGCCGTCGAGGCCGGGCAGCATCAGGTCCAGCAGGACCAGATCGGGCTTGACGGCGCGAAAGACCTCCAGGGCCAGGGAGCCGTCGGCGCAGAAGACCGGCTCGAAGCTCTCCGCGTGCAGCACTATGCCGATCATCTCGGCCAGCGCGGTGTCGTCGTCTACGACTAAAATGCGTGCGTTCATCAAACCGTTTTCCACTCAGTCACCCAAAATACCCCGGTGAGTCATGCAATCACTGGCTCAAGAGTAGTCGACGGCGCCGCAGGAAAGCTCAACGCGCTCATTCCACACCGAGGTATGCCAGCATAGGTTTCGTGACCGACCCGCAGAACTGGCACTCCCCGACCGATGACGGGCGCAGCATCCCGGTCGGCGACGAGCAAAAACCGCCCCTCGCGCCCGCCGGTTTTGTGCCCCCGGCAAAACCGACCGCTGCTCCCGGCGCGAATACGCCGCCGGTCTGGGGTCCCCCACCGACCTGGACGCCGCCACCCAGACCGGGACTGATCCCTCTGCGCCCGCTGGGTTTCGGAACCCTGCTGTGGGCGCCGTTCCAGGTTCTGCGTCGCAACCCGAAGGCGACCTTCGGCAGCGCGCTGCTCGTTCAGGCGGGCGTCGCCCTGATCGCCGTCGTCATCGTGGGTCTGGTCTCCTACTTCGCGCTCGCACGGGTGGAGAACTCTCCACTGGAGGACCGCGACGCGCTCGAGGCCGGCGCGACCCTCAGCATTGTGCTCTCGGCCATCGTGCCGCTGGCTCTGGCGGTGGTCGCATCCGCTCTGTTGCAGGGCGTCATCGTGATCGAGGTGGCCCGGGCCACGCTCGGAGAGAAGCTGCGGCTGGGCGCCCTGTGGCGCGCCGTGCTGCCACGCCTCTGGCCGCTGGTGCTCTGGACCCTGATGCTGAGTTCGGCCCTGATTGCGGCCATCGCCCTCGTGGCCGGACTGGTGGTGTTCTTCGCCTCCCTCGGCGGAGCGGGCGTGGGTCTGGCGGTGGTCACCGGCATCCTCGGTACGGTCGCCCTTCTCGCGCTCGGCATCTGGCTGTTCACGAAGACCTCGCTCGTGCCGAGCATGATCGTGTTGGAACGGCTCGGCATCCGGGCGGCGGTGGGGCGGTCCTGGTCGCTGACCCGCGGCTACTTCTGGCGCACGTTCGGCGTGCAGTTCTTGGTCGCGACGGTCGTGAACGTCGTCTCCCAGATTGTGACGACGCCGCTGTCGCTCCTGTTCGGTGCCGCCATCTCCGTGGTCGACCCGAACGCCGCCTTCGATGCGTACCTCCCGTCAGTGATCCTGTACGTTCTGACCATCCTCATCGGCCTGGTGCTCGGCGCCGTAGCAGCCGTGGTGCAGTCGGCCGCGACCGCCCTGATCTACATCGATCTGCGGATGCGCAAGGAAGGCCTCGACCTCGAGCTGGCCCGATTCGTCGAATCGGCCGCCGGCGCCGGTCTAGACCCCTACCGGTCGAAGCCGGCACACGCCTCGGAGACTGCCTGAGCATGATCGCAGGGTCGCACATCCACACGGTGATCCGGGCGGCGATACCGGTCGATCCCGGCGCGCCCGAAGCGCGGAAGTGGCTGCGGGAAGAGCTGGCCAAGGCTCCGTACGAGGCCGCCAAGCCCACCTGGTTCGACCGGTTGTCGACATCGATTCTGGACTGGTTCGCCTCCCTCACCGCGCCCTCGGCCGACGGTTTCGCCGCCTGGGTGCCCCTGCTCCTGACCGTGGCCGTGGTGGTCCTGGTCGTCGCCGCCCTCCTCATTTTCGGCCTGCCCCGGCTCAACCGGCGCAGCCGGCTCGCGTCCGACCTCTTCGGCGTCGACGACCGTCGCGGCGCCGTCGACCTGCGTCGTGCCGCGCTGGCCGCCGCCTCCCACCGGGACTGGAACCTGGCGAGTGCCGAGATGTTCCGGGCGCTGGCGCGCGGACTGTCCGAGCGCACCATCCTGATCGTGACGCCGGGCACCACCGCGCACTCCTTCGCGGCGCGGGCCGCCGAGGCCTTTCCCGGCGAACGGGTGCGACTGAGCGAGGCGGCCGAGCTCTTCGACGGGGTGCGCTACCTGGGGGTCGACGGCACCGAGCAGCGCTTCCTGGCCCTGGCGGCGCTCGAGAGCGACCTGCGGGCCGCCCGGCCGCCGCACCTCGAGGACCCAGCCCCGACGAAGAAGCCATGAGTCTTCTCATCGAAACGGCCTCACAGTCGGCCGAAAACGCCGTCTCCTCCACACCAACCCTGCGCGAAGCCGGACGCCGGGCGCGGTACTGGCTGCTCGCCGGCGTCAGCGCACTGATCGTCGCCGTCGTCAGCACCGTCCTCGCTGCGGGCGGCGGCGTGGGCGGTAAGCCCCTCGGGGCCGACAGCGCGGCCCCAGCCGGCGCGCGGGCGCTCGTCGAGGTACTCCGCCGACAGGGTGTCAACGTCACCGCCGCCGACACCCTCGCGGAGGCGCGGAGCCTGGCCGGCGCCGCCGCCAACTCCACCGTGTTCTTCTTCGACGAGAGCGGCTACCTCACCGACGACCAGCTGAGCGCGATGTCCGCCCTGGCCCCGCGCACGGTGGTGGCCTCCCCCGATTTCCTGGCGCTGCAGACGCTGATCCCCTCGGTGGGCTTCGGCGGCGTGTCCCAGACCGCGGTGTCCCGTGCCGCCTGCACGGTCGCGGCCGCGGTCAAGGCCGACAAGCTCTCCCCCGGCGGCTCCACACTCACGATCCCGGCCGACGACGCCGAGCTGAGCGGATGCTTCACCTCGGGAGAGAACGCCTTCGCCCTGGTCGAACAGGCAACCGCCGACCGGACCCTCACCCTGCTCGCCGACGGCACCCTGTTCAGCAACGAGAAGATCGGCCAGGCCGGCAATGCCGCTCTCGCACTCAACCTGCTGGGCGCGGGGGACGACCTCGTCTGGTACCTGCCCACGATCGCCGATGTGCCGGGAACCGGAACGCCGTCGCTCGGCGAACTGACGCCCGGTTGGGTTACCCCGACCCTGATCCTGCTGGTGCTGGTCACCGTGGCCGCGGCCGTCTGGCGTGGGCGGCGCTTCGGGCCTCTCGTCGCCGAGAACCTGCCGGTCACCGTGCGGGCCAGCGAGACGATGGAAGGACGGGCCCGGCTCTACGCGCGCAGCAACGCCCGTCTGCGCGCCCTCGACGCACTGCGGGTGGGCGCCGTGCAGCGCCTTGCCGGCCAGGTCGGGTTGTCGCGGCTGGCGAGCCTCGACGATGTGATCGCCATGGTGGCCACCGTGGTCGACCGGCCGCCGGCCGACGTTCGGACCGTGCTGGTGGACGCCGTTCCGGCATCCGACTCCGATCTCGTCGCCCTCTCCGACCGCATCCAGGAAATTGAGCGGGCCACGGCCCGCGCGACCACGCCCCTGCCACCCGGAAGAATGGACTCATGAGCACTCATACCCCTGTCGATACCCTGCGAGGCTCCCTCGCCCAAGTCCGTACCGAGGTCGGCAAGGCCGTCGTCGGACAGGACGGCGCGGTAACCGGGCTGATCATCGCGCTGCTCGCCCGCGGCCACGTGCTGCTCGAGGGTGTGCCGGGCGTCGCCAAGACCCTCCTGGTGCGGTCCCTGAGCCACTCGCTCAGCCTGGAGACGAAACGGGTGCAGTTCACGCCGGACCTGATGCCGGGCGACGTGACCGGCTCACTCGTCTACGACGCCCGGGTGGGCAACTTCGAGTTCCGCAAGGGCCCCGTCTTCACCAACATCCTGCTGGCCGACGAGATCAACCGCACCCCGCCGAAAACCCAGTCGGCCCTCCTTGAGGCGATGGAGGAACGCCAGGTCAGCGTCGACGGGCGCTCCCTCCCGCTACCGGACCCGTTCATCGTCGCGGCGACCATGAACCCGATCGAATATGAGGGCACCTACACGCTGCCCGAGGCCCAGCTCGACCGGTTCCTGCTCAAGCTCGTGCTCGACGTGCCGGAGCGCGACGCGGAATTCGAGGTGCTGCGGCGCCACGCTGAGGGCTTCAACCCCCGCGATCTGGCCGGTGCGGGCGTCACCGCGGTTCTCGGCGCGGAGGAGCTGAAGACGGCCCAGGCCGCCGTGGCATCCGTGGGCGCCAGTCCGGACGTTCTCGCCTACATCGTCGACCTGGCCCGCGCAACGAGAAGCAGCCCGTCGGTCAAGCTCGGCGTCAGCCCGCGCGGCACGACCGCGCTCCTCGCCGCGGCCAAGGCGTGGGCCTGGCTGAGCGGCTATGACTCGATCACCCCCGACCATGTGCAGGCGATGGTGCTGCCGGTCTGGCGGCACCGCGTGCAGCTGCGGCCGGAGGCGGAACTCGAGGGCGTGTCCGTGGACGCGATCCTGCGTGCCGTGCTCGCCCAGGTGCAGGTGCCGATCTAAGTGACGCTCACCGGTCGGTTCGTTGCCCTCCTCGCGCTCGGCGTCGTGCCGATCGTGATACTCGGGAGTACCCCGGGGATGGCGACGGCCGTGCTGGGACTATGGGTGCTCGCCCTGGTGGGTCTCGGCATCCTGGACCTGGCCCAGGCCGGATCGCCGCGGAAGATCGTGCTCTCCCGCAGCATGCCCTCCCGGGTGCGCCTGGGCGAAAGCGTGACGAGCGACCTGTACCTGACCAACACCGGGGGTCGACGACTGACCATGGTGGTGCGGGATGCCTGGCAGCCGTCAGCCGGGACGGGCAACAACCGCACGCCGCTGGTGCTGCCTCCTGGCGAGCGACGGCTGGTGTCGCTGCGAATGACGCCCACCCGGCGCGGTGAACGCCGGGTGGACCAGGTCACGGTGCGCTCGTTCGGGCCGCTCGGGCTGTGGGCCCGTCAGGCCACCCTCCGGGCACCGGGCCAGATTCGGGTGCTCCCGCCCTTCAACTCGCGCAAGCACCTGCCGTCGCGCATGACCCGACTCAAGGAGCTCGACGGGCGCACCAGCCTGCTCGTGCGCGGCCAGGGCACCGAGTTCGACTCCATTCGCGAATACGTGCGCGGAGACGACGTACGCTCGATCGACTGGCGGGCCACGGCCCGGCACAACGACGTCATGGTGCGCACCTGGCGCCCCGAACGGGACCGCCGGGTGGTCATCCTGATCGACAGCGGCCGCACCTCGGCCGCGCGCATCGACGACGAGCCGCGCCTCGACACGGCTTTCGAGGCGTCGCTGCTGCTCGCCGCCCTGGCGGCCGGGGCCGGCGACCACGTGGACTTCATCGCCTACGACCGTCGGGTGCGCGGCCGCGTGCAGGGTGCGCAGGGAGCGGAGCTCCTTTCGCGCATGGTCGACACCATGGCCCTGATCGAACCGGAGCTGATCGAGACTGACTGGTCGGCCGTTCCCGGGGAGGTGCGCGCGGTGACGAGCCGCCGGGCCTTGGTCGTACTGATCACGTCGATCGACGCGGCCGGAGCCTCGAGCGCCCTGCTGTCGGTGCTCCCCCAGTTGACCCGCAGAAACACCGTGATCGTCGCATCCGTCACCGACCCAACCACCCTGGAGGCCACGCGCCCGCGCGGCAACCGGGAGGAGATCTACCGGGCGGCGGCCGCCGAACGGGCACTGCTCGACGTGGCCAGGGTCTCGGCCGCCATCCGACGCCAGGGCGCCGAGGTCGTCACCGGCTCCCCCGCCGACCTGCCACCCGCACTGGCCGACCGCTATATCGCGCTCAAGGCCGCCGGCCGGCTCTAGGCGCTAGGCCGCGTAGATCCGAGTGCTGCCGGCCTCGAATTCGGCCAGGTCGCCGGTCTCACCCGCCCGCACGGCACGCCGGCCGAGCACGAGCATGTAGGCGAGGAAGGCGAGGAGGGCGGCCGCGCCGATCCCGATCTTCACCGGCCACGGCCACGGGGCCGGGGTGACGAAACCCTCGATCACCCCGGAGACGAAGAGCACGAAGACCAGACCGATGGCCACCGTCGAGAGGGCGCGGGCATCCTCGGCCAAAGCCTGCGCGCGAGTGCGGGCCCCCGGGGCGATCCAGGCCCAGAAGATGCGCAGTCCACCTGCCGCGGCCACGAAAATAGCGGTCAGTTCGAGCATGCCGTGCGGTGCAATGTACAGGAAGAACACGTCGCCCTTGCCGTAGGCGAACATGACTGCGGCCGTGATGCCGACGTTCTGCGCGTTCTGCAGCACGATGTAGGGCACGTAGACGCCAAGGATCCCAAAGGCGATGGCCTGGGCGGCGATCCACGCGTTATTGGTCCAGACCAAGCCGGTGAAGGATGCCGCGGGATTCTCCGAATAGTAGTTGACGAAATCCTCGTTGACGAGTTTCTGCAGCTCGGCGTCGGAGCCGACGGCGGCCAGGGCCTCAGGGTTGCCGGAGATCCAGAAACCGTAGAGGCCCGCGACCACAATCGTCACTACCGCCACGGCAAGGGTCAGCCACCGTAGGCGGTAGAGGGCGGCTGGCAACTGCAGCACGAAAAAGCTCGGGATCTGGGAAACAACGTTCGCGCTCGCCCCCGTGAACCGCAGCCTCGCCCGGGACAGCGCCACCGAGAGCCGGTCACCCTCCAGCGTCGAACCGGCGGTCGACTTGATCGCCGACAGCTGGGTCGCGCCGGACTGGTACCGCTCGATCAGCTCGTCTGCCTGCGCGCCGGAGAGCCGCCGCTGCGTACCGAGCTCAGCCAGGCGGTCCCACTCGGCGCGGTGCGCCGCTGAATATGCGTCAAGGTCCATCTGCTCTAATAGTAGACATGGAGCAGCCCGGCAAGGTGGCCGATCACGGCCAGTATTCGTGGAGCGAGCAGGAATTGGTCACCGGCGAGGCCGTTGCCCTCGATGTAAGGGCGGCCAGCATCATCCTGCGCGCCGCCGGAACGATCATCGATTATGTTGCCTACATCCTCCTCTTCCTGGGGGTGGCCTTTCTTGTGGCCGGCCTCACGGGCGTGGCAATCGACGACGCACTCGGACGGGCGCTCGGGATCGCAGGCCTGGTGGTCTGCCTGCTCATCGTGCCGATGGCCGTCGAAACGGCCAGCGGCGGACGGTCCCTGGGCAAGCTCGCCATCGGCGCCCGCATCGTTCGCGACGACGGCGGCGCGATCCAGCTGCGCCACGCGTTCATCCGCGCCCTGCTGGGCATCATCGAGATCTACTTGACGTTCGGCGGCATCGCCGCCACCACTGCGCTTCTGAACAGCAAGTCCAAACGCCTGGGCGACCTGCTGGCCGGCACGTACAGCCAGCACGAGCGGGTGCCCCGCCTCACTGATCGAACCGTCCCGCTGCCGCCCGTGCTCGAGGCCTGGGCCCAGACGGTCGACATTGTGCGTCTCCCCGATCGCCTGTCCCGCCGCATCGCGCAGTTTCTCCACCAGGCCGACAAGCTGACTCCGGCTACGCGGCTGCGCCTCGCAGACAGCCTGTCCACCGAGGCCGCCCCGTTCGTGTCGCCGAAGCCAGAGGTCCCGGCGGAGGTCTTCCTGGCCGGGGTCGCCGCGGTGCGCCGAAGCCGGGAGTCCACGGCGCTGAAGCTCGAGCGGGAGCGTCTCGACCGTCTGCAGCCCATTCTGCATAGCCTCCCGCACGGTTTCCCCCAGCGGTAGGGCAACGGACCTCTCCCCGGCCGTTCCCGCGACGTATCCGACGAAGAATGTGGCGCTGCCGCCCGCGGGGCGCCCTCGCACCCGGGCCCGTGTGTGTGTGGCTAACTCAGGACATCTGTTGCCCGCAGTAGACGGCCGCCGCGGGTTAGTGCGGCATTGGTGCGGATGCCCGGCACGGCCCGGCTGGATCTCCTGAGTTGGCCAACGACCGCTGCTGGATGTGCG